>DATATR010000290.1:0-2214 GCA_036268695.1 Polyangiaceae bacterium
GATAGATGCCGTTTTGCAGCCGTGAATCGATGTCGCGTGCGATGTCTTTCGCTTTCTCGATGTCGTTCACTTTCATTTCGATGCCGGTGACGCTGTCGCCGGTGTCGTAAAAGGGCTGGGCTTCGTACAGGTCCGTGTAGACGAGCTTCGAGTCGTACTGGTCGAAGCCCGCGTCGAACACGCCGGTGACGCGGAATTGCTTGGCGACCGGCGCGCGCATCGCGCCACGCGTGTACGTGAAGCCGATCGTCGGGCTCGTGACTTGAATGCAATCACCGAGCTTGGCTTCGAGATTTTTTTCGAGCGTGATGCCGATGATGATGCCCGGCAATTTCTTGATCGATTCCGGATCGCGACACGGATCGGGATCGAGATCGGCGGGCAGCACGTCGTTGTCCGGCAGCTCGCTCTTGTAACCACCTGGAGGCACGATGCTGCCGACCGGCGCATTCGGGTCGGGTGTGTTGTCCGCCTCTTTTTCCGTCGCAGCGCCGGCGTCACTCGCCATGTACGAGCTCGGGTGCGAAGCGATGTCCGGCTCGCGCGTGGCCTCTTCGCGCACGATCTTTTCGATGTCTTGGAGCACCGTCGACGAATGACCCGTGGAATCGATCGGTGCGGCCTCTGGCGCCGCGCTCGATTTCGGGCCCGCCTTCGCTTTGGCGCTGCTCGCTGGCGCCGCGCTCGCAGCCGAACTGGACGAACTCGGCGGTGGCGATGCGCCGAGCAGATCGCCGTCACGCGCGCTGCCGAAATCATCGAGCAAGCCGAGCGTGCGCCGCTCTGGGGGCTTGGACCCGGGGAGCCGCAGCCCCTCCATGTTGCCCTGCACGATGTGCCGCGGGAGATCGAGCACGTCTTTCACGCGGCTCGGATCGACGCCTTTGAGCAAGACCCCAGTCGCCGTGTGATCACCGTGCGTGACCATCATCGGACTGATCACGAACGGAGCAATGCCGATCACGCCCGGCACGCTCTTCATTTCGTCCATCAGCTTGCGGTATTCGCGGAAATCGCTCGAATACTTGAGGATCAGCACGTGCGCGTTGACGCCCAAGACTTTCTCGCGAAATTGCGCGCGAAAGCCGCCGGTCACGCTGATGACGGTCGCCAGCGCGCCGACACCGAGCGCGACGCCCAACACCGCGAACATCGTCCCGACCGAAACGAACGCGCGCTTCTTCGAACGCATGTAGCGCAGCGCGAGCTCGAGCGGAAAACCCATCGCGCGCATTTAGCAGAAGCGGACCAAACCACGCCAAGGGAAGCGCGTTTTGTGGGCAAAGTCGTACCTTCGCCGCGCCACCGCGTGAGCGCGGCGGGACCTGGCACGGCGCGGCACGGCTACGCAACGCTTGCGGACTCTCGTTCACACGCGACCTACGAAGCAGCCGAATTTAGCGGCCTCCGCTGAAGCCGGGCGCGGCCCGCCATTTGCACGTAGAATCCGGGACTTGAGCTTCGTTTTGTCCGCTTGAACCTCTGAACAGTAAGGCGCAGCCAAGTAAAAAGCCACCTCCGCCTACTAAAACCTTTTGCCTCGGGCGGACGTCTCCACGTTACTAACGACTCGAACACTAACGACAGAGCTCCCTTGAACGATTCTTTGCGATGACCGAGCCGAACAACAAGGCGCCCCCGCCCCCGCCTTCGCGCAAGCAACCCGCTTCGAGTAGCGGCGCTTACGCGGCGACCGCGCAACCGCTCGAGGAAACGCGCGCGCCGACCTCCGAGGAGCAACACGGCTTGCGCGTCGTCACGATTGCGCCGGGCAGCATTTCGTATTCGGACGTCGAAGTGACGAACAGCCAAGTCGCTCGCTTGCGCAAAGATCCGTATTTCGGCGCGACGATCGACGGCCGCTACAAGGTCGAAGCTTTGCTCGGCGAAGGCGGCATGGGTGTCGTCTATCGTTGCACGCACACGATCATCGGCAAAAAAGTGGCGATGAAGGTGCTCCGCGCGGATCTCGCGCGCGATGCGGAAGTGACCGAACGCTTTTTGAACGAAGCCAAAGCCGCTTCATCGATTGGCAACGCGCACATCATCGATATCAGCGACTTCGGCCAATTCCCCGACGGCGCGGCTTACTTCGTGATGGAGTTCTTGAGCGGCAACCCGCTGTCGAAGTTGGTCGAGGGCGGACAAGCGCTGCCCGTATCGCGCATTTTGCACGTCGCTCGGCAGATGGCCGAAGGGCTCGCCGCAGCGCAC
>DATATR010000291.1:0-6521 GCA_036268695.1 Polyangiaceae bacterium
TGCTCGATCGTTTGGAGCAGAGCAGCTCACAATCTCGCGACGTGCTGGTGCTCGCGCTCGCTGGGTTCGCGGCCCAGAGCCGAGAGCCAGCCGTGCCCGCGCGGCTCGAAAAGCTGCTCGCTTCGGCGCAGGGTGGTGAACGGGACGCGCTGCTCGGCCTGCTCGGTCGCGTGCCGACCGCCGAAGCGGTAGCGACCGAGGCTCGTATCGTCGAACGCTCGCGAATGGCTCGGGATCGCGCGAAGTTCGCCGAGGCGCTGGCGGCGCATCCCGGCGAAGATACGCGGCTGGTCGCGCTACTGGTCGATCCGGCCGAAAGCGTGCGCGCCAATGCGGCTTGGTCGCTCGGCGAAATCGGGAGCTCGGCGGACCTGCCCGTGCTCGAACACGCGCTCGCGGACGCGAATGTCGACGTTGCGGGCAACGCACTCGAAGCCATGGCTCGCATCGCGCGGCGGAACAAGGGTCGGATCGCAGCGCTCGCTTGCGCTCGTGTCTCGGAACCGCGGCCAATGCTCCGCGCAGTTGCGCTGCGCGCTTTACGCTTCAACGCCGAACGCTGCGAGCACGGCGAAGAACTCGCCGCGCTGGCGCACGATCGTAACGATTTCGCGCGAAAATCCGCGGCCGCGCTGCTCCGCGATGTGAGCCGAGGCAAACGCGACGCGGAAGCCTTGGCGCAAGCACGCGATCACGATCCCAGCAGCGCCGTCGCCGCCGAATGCGACGGGCCTGCGCCGCCCGCGCCGAATGGCGTCGACGCGACGTCCATCTTCGTGATCCCTCCCGGTGAAGACATGCCTGCGCCGGAGCAGCCGTTCGCGCTGCTTCGGGCGGATGGCTTGGTGCGACTTGGAGTTTCTGACCGTCGCGGTGAGGTATTCGAGGTCAAAGCACCGCACGGATCGCTTTCGCTAGTTGAAACAGCGTCCGGTTTCGAATAACGGAGTCGATTCGTGCCCGGCGCGTTGATCGTGATCGAGTTGTCGGCGCCGAACGTATCCGATGATGCGCTCGCGGTGCTCGTATCTTCATGCTCGCGCGCGGCACGCGGCGCGGAGTGTGTGCTGGCGAAGAACGCAGCGGACGAGTCGCCCACTGCGGTGGCGATCGTTTCGCTGCCCAGCGAAGACAAGGCCCGCGTCGAAGTTGGCGTGCGCCAAGGCGAGCACGACTCGTGGCGCACCAAGGATTTCGCCTTTCTCGCCTCGGACGACGCGCTGGACCGCTTTCGTGCGCTCGGTTTCGCGATCGGCACGCTCGCGGAAAGCAATCCCGCGCCAGGCGCGGAAGCTCCGGCAGCGAACACGCCCGAGCGACCGGCTGCGATCGGGCCAGTGCGCGCTTTGGGCCCAGTCGCGCCGCCCGCGCCGACGGCAGCTCGACCGCCCAAGCCAATCAGCGGACCGAAGTTGTTCGTCGCAGCGCGCGGCGTCGTTGGTCCAGGGCTCGATAGCGGACCGTGGCGCATCGCGGGAGAGCTTGGACTCGAAGTGGCGCCGCCGCACGTCCCGCTCTACTTTGCGTTCGCCGGGAGTGCGGCGACACTGATCGCGCGCGACGCGAACGGCGTCGCCGCGCGCTGGCTGGACGTCTCGGCGGGGCCCGGCGTCGAGTTACTCGGCTCAATCGACCACAGCGGGCTCGCGCTCGGCGCGTCATTCTTGGTCGAACGCTTCGACGTGAGCGCGAGTACGATCGACGAGAACCCGAACTCGTCGCCCAGCGCCGATTCGCGCTGGCTCTTCGGCGTGGAAGGCGCGCTCGCTGGCCGTGTCGAAGTCGTTCAGGATTTGTTTCTGACCGCCGACGTGCGCGCAGCTGGCTTATCCGCGCAAACCGACGTCAAAGTCTATGGCGAGCCGGTGGGCAGTGCGTCGAGTTTTCGCTACCTGTCGAGCTTCGGCATTCGCGTGCGTCTGCGCTAACGCACACGCTCGCGATCATTGTCTCGCGACACAATGATAGGACACGCACACCGGCGTCGGATCGCTGCACGAGGCATCCACCGAGCACTCGACACAGAAGCCGGCAAAGCAGTGATAGTTCTCTTGGCCGGCGATCGCCTCGCAATCCGAGCTCGTCACGCAGTCGACGCAGACGCCACGCGCGAGACTGCACTGCTGAGGGTGATCGCAATCGTTCGGCATTTCGCAGGCCTTCGCGCAACGCAAGAAGATCGGATCGCAGGCATCTCCTGGTTTGCAGTCGCCTCGGTTGGGCCGACATTCGACGCAGCGTCCGTCAGCGACGTCGCAATAAGGTGGTGCGTCGCCACCGCAGTCGTTGTCCTTCGCGCAACGCGTGCAGGAGCTCACGGTCGGGGGACAACGAACGCCGCCATCGCCGACGCACGAATCCCCAGACAAACACGGCGTATCGAGGCCGCCCTGCGAATTGCCTCCGAGCGCGGTGTCGCCGCTCGTGCCGCCGTTGCCGAGCGGCGCGTTGCCTCCGCTGCCATTCGTGTTTCCGGCGTGAGCGGGACTCGATCCGGCGTCGCTGTCGCGCCCTGCGCCGCCGAGGACCACGCGGCCGCCTGCAGGTAAAGCCATCGACCCGCCGGCGTTCGCGGCCCCGCCGCCGGCGCTCTCCATCGGCGGTAACAAATCGAAAGTTTCGCGCCCGCAGCTAGCCCCGAGCGCAACCAGCCCTACGCCGGAAATCAGGGCAACTCCGCGCATAAGCACGCGCGCCCCGAGGATTGGCCGCTGCTCCATCACACATGACCATACCACGCGAATTCGACTATTCGAGCAACTGCGCCTGCTGATTCCAGGCTTCGGTACTATTCTCACCAAGGTGTCTAGTAGCCCCCGGTCAATGCACGAATCGAAGCTGCGCGTCGTCGCGGCGGTCGGCATTACCGCGGCTGCGCGCCAGCCCACGGACGAGGAGCTGATCGACGCCGTGCAGCGCGGCGATCATCAGGTTGCTTCGGTGATCTACGAGCGGCTCGTGGGCGTGGTCGACCACACGCTCTACCGCGTCTTCGGCCGCCGGGAAGTGGACCACGACGATCTGGTGCAAGCTGCGTTCGAGCAAATCGTGGTGACCTTGTCGCGGCGTTCGTATGCGCGCGCCTGCAGCTTGCGCACTTGGGCGTCGAGTATTGCCAGTCATGTCGGCTTCAATGCGCTGCGCTCGCGCCGGCGCGAACGGCGTGTCTTGGATCGCGAGGCTGGCCTGGATGTCGAGCCGGTGCGCTCCAGCATCGACGTCGAAGGTGAAGCCTCCGCGCGCGCTGAGCTCGAGCGCTTGAGAATCCAACTCTCCGAGATGAAGTCGACCCACGCGGAGGCCGTATTCCTTCACGATGTGCTCGGACACGAGCTCGCGGAGATCGCGATCATGACGCAGGTGAGCGTGTCCGCGGCGCAATCGCGACTCGTGCGCGGGCGACGAGAATTGTTCCGGCGGCTGGATCGCAATGCCATGCGCGGCAAGGCGGAGGCGGAGCCATGAGCGAACGTCGCTTTCCGTCGCAACCGGACGAAATCCTGCGCCGCTGGGGCACGCAAGTCGTGCCAGTGGATGCGCCCGAGCAGAGCGAGCGGCGTCGCGAGCAAGTGGTGAATGCGCTCTCGCGTTCGATTCGCGAGCATGCGGATCGCAGTCTGCGCTCGGCTCGCATCCGCTCCGCGCTTGGTTTGAGCTTGGCGGCGGCGGTCGTGCTCGGTGTCGGCATCGCGGTGGCGCTGCACGCGCGTCGCACGAACGAGGCGGATCTGACTACCGCAACGGTCGCCGAAGTGCAGGGCGCGGTGGTCGTAACGGAGTCCGGACAGAGCCGCGTCCTTTCGCACGGCTCGAGCCTCACGCTCCACGCGATCGGCGAAATCGAAACTGCGCCGGATGCTCAAGCCGAGATCCATTCGCAGAAGAGCCTCGTGCATTTGAGTCCGGCGACGAAGCTCACCGTGCCGCAAGCCACGCCGCTCGAAGAGCGCTATCGATTGGCGCTCGGCCACGTCGACGTTTCGGTCGACAGAAATTCGAAGTTCACACGCAGCGTCGTGGTGGAGACGCCGAACGCGGAAGTGGTCGTGCACGGCACGGTGTTCGCGGTCGGCGTGTCGCCGCGCGCGCAGCACACGGTGACGGACGTGAGCGTGACGCGCGGCTCGGTTTGGGTGCTGGCGAATGGATCTCAGGTTGCCGTGCTCGGTCCCGGCCAACATTGGTCGTCGGAAAATCCGAGTGCGAATGCGCCACCCGCAGCGAGCGTGGTGCCGGCGGAATCGCTCGACAATCCAACTTCGACGACACGCAGTGCGCCTGGAGTTGCGAGCGCGAACCTCGAAATAACGACGCACGTCGCGCATCGTGACGCCGCGATCGGAACCAAGTCGAGCGCGCTTGCCGAGCAAGATCGCATGTTCCAAGAAGCGATCGACGCGCGGAATCGCGGTGACGATGCGCGCGCAGCGGAACTTTTCACTCGTTTGGTCGCGCGCTATCCAAACTACGAAGAAGCCGAAGTGCAGCTGTTCCGTGCGCAAAAACGGCTGGGCCAAAGCGCCGCTGCGGCTGCCGGCGCCCGTCGCTATCTCGCCGAACATCCGCAGGGTTTTGCTCGCGAAGAGGCAAGAACCTTGGCTTTGAGCTCGACCGCAGAGCAACCTCGCTGAAATTTCTGCCTGCTTCATGAATGGGCGGTTACTGATTATGTCGAACCAGTGAAGCTTGGGCCCGAATCGCGGATTCGGGCTCCCGAGGAGGAATCATGAAGGGTCTTAAATATGGTCTGGGGCTGATACTCGTCGGAGGCTTCGCGCTGACGGCATCCTGCGGCGGATCGAGCGGCGATGATTCGTCGTCCGCCGGCACGTCGTCCACGAGTGGCGGCACGTCGAGCACCACTGGTGGCAGCTCGGCGACGGCCGGTAGCGGCACCACGACCGCCGGCACGGGTGCGACGACGGGTGGTACGACCGGTATCGGCGGCACCGGGACGACGACGGGTGGAACGAGCGCGACTGGCGGCACCGGTACCACGACAGGCGGCACGACCGCGACCGGCGGCATGACCGCGACCGGCGGCACCGGCGGCAGACCGAATCCCATGGGCTGTCCTCCGGCAACTCCGACCCCGAAGACCGGCGACGCATGCACGCCGGCGACCGGTCGTGGCGGGGTGGAGGCTTGTGACTATCCGGCGGCGGATCCGGGCGAATCGCTGAACTGCACCTGCCCCGCGCCGCGTGGCGGCAACGGCCAAGCCGGCGCGGCCGACACGATGGACGGCACGCTGACTTGCGCGACGGGCTGCGCAGCTGCGACGAGCGCTCCGCCAATGACCGGCGGCGCTTGTTCCTTGCGCAACGGACAACGCTGCGGCTTCGGCAGCGCCATGGACGGGCTCACCAATTGCACCTGCAACAACATGATGTGGACTTGCAACACGTTCATGATCGGTGCCGGCGGCGCACCATTCTGAGTCTTTCGATAACCTAGGAGCACGCTCTGCGCGGCGTCTTCGCAAGAAGCGCCGCGCAGGCGTTTTGTGCACTACGCTGCGTGAACGACGAGATGCGCGAAGCGCTCGCGCTTACTTCGCGCTGCACTGCATGGCGCACATCAAGTCGCCAGCCGCGCAACCGCATGAGCTTTTGTGGGGCTTCGGTGCCGCAGGCGCAGCCGCGGGTTCCGACGCGCCGGCGCTCGAGCCGCCGGACTTCTTCGACGCAACGGCGCCGCCACCGCCCTTGTGCGGCGCGCCGGTTGCTGCCTTGGAGGTCGGCGCGGGTTCTTCTGCCGTGCCGGTCGCCGGCGGCGTCGCGGTGATCACTGGTGATGGCGCGGGGGTGGGCGCGGGCGTCGCGGCCGGAGCGACCACGACTTGCGGCGGCGGGGGCGGAGGTGGCGCGGGCTTCAACACGAAAGCGACAGCGACAATCAGCGTGCAGAGCACGAGCGCGATGCCGATGTAGAGCCCGGTCTTGCTCTTTCCGCCGCCCGCCTGTCCCATCGGTTCGGCGGACGCCGCAAAGCCGCCGCCGAGCGGCGACGCGATGCCGAGTGGAGGCGCAATGCCGAGCGGCGCAGCCATCGGCGCGGCAATTGCGGCGACCGGGGCTGCTTCGGTTCTCGTGGCTGCAGCGGTGAGTGCCTTCAAATCGATCAAACCGGAGTCGTCGCGCGATGCAGCGCTCGACGCTGCTGGTCGCGTCGATGGACGGCTCGTGCCGCTGCTCGAACCCGACGCCGACGTGAGCGCGCTGAGCGAAAACAACACCGACGATTCGTTGCGCGCGCCGGTATTCGAGCCGCCGCCGCCACCGAGCCCCAAGCCGCCGCCGCCGTGACCACCGTGCTCCGGCGCACTCGTCGTCACTTCCTCTTCGCTGCCGGCGCGCTCGATGCCACCAAACAAATCAGCCGAACCGCCGCGTGCTGGTCGCGCTGCGGCGCGTGCTGCTGCGGCCGGAGACGAAGCCCCCCAGGGCGAGGGCGCAGCCGCGGGTGCCGGCGCGGGGGCCGCGCTCGCCGCGTGGAGCGCTTCGACGATCTCTTCCACT
>DATATR010000292.1:0-4161 GCA_036268695.1 Polyangiaceae bacterium
CTTTCCCTTGGACTTCACGTCCGCGGCTTCTTCTTCCTCTTCTTCGTCGTCGTCCGAGTCGTCCTCTTCTTCTTCATCCTCGTCCGCCGCGCCTTCGTCTTCGTCGTCTTCTTCGTCTTCCGCTTCGGCGGCCCAACCAGCGCCGCGATCGAGCTTCTCGTCGCCGCGGGTCAAGTCGCGGAACACGGCGTCGAGGCTTTGCGCGTCGCGCCGAAGCTCGAGCAAGGTCCAGCCCTTGGCGACCACGAGCCGGAAAATCTCCGCGCGCAGATCGGAGTCTTGCGCGCCCGAGAGTTCGAACTTGTGCGCGCTCTCGTCGGTCGGGAGCTCGCGCGCGCTCTTCACGCCGCTCAATCGCTCGAGCACTTCTTGCGCCTGCGCCGCGCTCGGAGCCTTATTTCCGGCTTCCGCGCGCTGCTCGTCGATGGTCACGATGTAACGCACGCGGCCGGTCGTGCCGCGGATTTGATCGAGCGGACCGTCCGCGACCACGCGGCCTTTGCTCACGATGATCGCGCGTGCGCACGCTTCCTCGACTTCTGCGAGGTTGTGCGTGGACAGTAAAATCGTCCGATCTTTGCCGATCTCTTTGATGTAGCGGAGCACCTCCGCTTTTTCATTGGGATCGAGATCGCTGGTCGGCTCATCCAAAATCAAAATCGGCGGATCGTGAATCAGCGCTTGGCCCAGGCCGACGCGCTGGCGATAGCCGTGCGACAGCGTGGAGATATCCTTGCCGAGCGATTGCGCCAGACCGCACACCTCGACCACCTTCTTCAGTCGCTTTTTGAAGGTGTCCTCGTCGAGGCCGCGAATCTCGGCCGCGAACTTCAGGTACTCCCACACGGTCATGTCCGTGTAGAGCGGCGCGCGTTGCGGCAGGTAGCCGATGCTGCGCCGCACCTCGAGCGGACTGTCGAACACATCGAACGAATTCACCTTTGCCGAGCCGTTGCTCGGCGAGATGAAGCACGTGAGGATGCGCATCGTGGTCGACTTGCCGGCGCCGTTCGGGCCCAAGAAGCCCACGACTTCGCCGCGCGCGACTTCGAAATTCACCTTGTCCAGGGCGCGCACGACCCCAAATCGCTTACTCAGCCCATTCGCCTGGATCATGACGTCGGTAGCCATCCGACCTCCGTTTCAAAAACCCCGAAAACCGGGGAAAAAATGCGGAAAATGCCTTCGCCGATGACACAATCTGGCCAAAGGCCGCGGCATCCTAGCGGTGACATGATCGCTGTCAACTCGTGTTCCTCTTGGGTTTGCCGGCACGTCCGGCACGCGAAGAACCCGTGGAGACAGAGGATATTCCCCAAACCGGTGGCATTGTGTCGGAACGCGCCCCGATAAGCGGCTGGCCGGTCAGGGGTTCAGCGCGTACGTCGCGCACGCCACAGGTAGCTCTTACCGCGGCAAGGACGGGAGAGATTTTAGCGCCAAGACGCCAGCGCGCATCGCGTCGCGTCGCTGCGCGTCCCAGTCAAGCGAGTGGAAGGCGGATTGCGCAGAGCACGCCACCTGATTGGGGGTTCGACATTTGGCGTCGCGTCACGGCGCGCGCAGCCGCGTGGCGTCAGTGGCCGCTCGGGAACGTGATTCGCCGTGCACCGACTGAGTCATCACGAGCCACGACGCCCCGCGCTGAACCCAAAAAATCAGCTGCGTGCTCCTTCGTTCTCTGTGCGCTTCGCTCTAACTCTGGTTGCAGCGAGTGCATCGTGCGGCGTCTTGGCGGTAAAATCTCGGAAGCCGCCAAGCGACGTCGCAACGTTACGCCGCGCCCGATTTCGCGCGCGCCACGCCGTTCGCCTTTTCCAGATTGGCTAAGCGGCGCATCGCCTCTTCGTGGAGTTGGTCGAGCTTTTCGTGCAGGTGCCCGATTTCGAGCTCCGCCTTGAGGTTCACTTGGTACTCGATGTCGTTGCGCACGCGGTCGCGCGCGACTTGGCGATTTTGGCTGAGCAGCACGAATACCGAGAGAATGATGGCTTCGAGCGAGACGACCATCGTCAAAAGGCCGAACGGAAACGGGTCGAAATTGCCGATGCTCGTTTTTGCGAGCGGACCGATGTTGAGCACGATCCAAACAAAGAAGATGCCGAGGTGAATGAACAAGAACTCGAGGCTGCCGCTGAATTCGGAGATCCAATCTGCGACTTTCATCACCTTGGTGCGGTGGTCTTCGGTCTCTTCGTTGATGTCGCGCGAGACGCTGTGACGAAGCAGCTTGCCGGTTTCGCGCAAGCGGCGGCCGCTCGCGGTGAGCAAGCTGAGCGCGGCCGCGGGGCAGAGCCGTAAAAACTCTTCCAGATCCTCGCGATCGACCACCACCGCGTCGAGATCCTCGATCACGACCGCGGACGCCGTGCGCGGGCCGCCGTCCAGCAGCGAGATTTCGCCGAAGAAGTCGCCGGTGCGCGCCGTCTCGAGCACGATTTTTTCGCCCGTGTCGTTGCGCGAGTAAATTTCGACCGCGCCGCTGCGTACGATGTAAAGCGAGTCCCCCGGATCGCCGTAGCTGAACATGTGCTGGCCGACCGGCGCCGTCGTGGTTTCGACGCGCGCGGCGAGCATGGCTCGTTGTTCGCCGTCCAAGAGTTCGAAGAATGGAACTTCAGCGAGATGTTGGGGATCGACGCTCACTCGGGTCCTCGCAGCCCGCGCCACGCGGGCGCTCGGTTCTTTCGACTACACCAGCTTCTCATCAGCTGCACGCGCAATTTCCCGGGAAATTCGCGAACTGTGCTCGAAGCGCATCGATAAATGCCAAACTCAGCTCGCTCCGAGCCGTAAACTCGAGCGGTCAACGCCATGTCGACTGAAGTTCAGGAAGGCCAGATCCTCGCTGGAAAGTTTCGAATCGAGCGCGTGCTCGGCCGGGGCGGCATGGGCGTGGTCGTGGCCGCGACGCACATCCAACTGGACGAACGCGTCGCGTTGAAGTTCCTCTTGCCCGAAGCGCTCGGCAACGCGGAAGCCGTGGCGCGCTTCGCGCGCGAAGCGCGAGCGGCAGTGAAGATCAAGAGCGAGCACGTCGCGCGCGTCTCGGATGTCGGCACGCTCGAGAGCGGCTCGCCGTACATGGTGATGGAGTACTTGGAAGGCCAAGATCTGGCCGATTGGGTGCGCCAGGCGGGCGCGATGCGCGTGCCCGAGGCGGTCGAGTTCGTGCTCCAAGCGTCCGAAGCAATCGCCGAGGCGCACGCGCTCGGCATCGTGCACCGCGATTTGAAGCCGGCAAACCTATTCGTCACGCGCCGAGTCGACGGCAGCACCTGCATCAAAGTTTTGGATTTCGGGATCTCGAAGCTCACCGTGCCGGGCAGCACTTCGGACATGGGCATGACGAAGACGGCGACGGTGATGGGCTCGCCGCTCTACATGTCGCCAGAACAAATGAGCTCGACGCGTAGCGTGGACGCGCGCACGGACATTTGGGCGCTCGGCATCATCTTGTACGAGGTGCTGAGCGGGCGCGTGCCGTTCGAAGCCGAAACCATGCCGCAGCTCTGCGGCATGATCTTGCAAGATCCGCCGCGCCCGCTGCGCCAACTTCGACCCGACGTGCCGGAGGGGCTCGAGTGGGTCGTGCTGCGTTGCCTGGAGAAGAATCGCGACGCGCGCTTTTCGAGCATCGCCGAGCTGGCCCAGGCGCTCGCGCAGTTCGGGCCTCCGAGCGCGCAACGTTCCGCGGAGCGCATCGCGCGCGTGCTCGGCGGAATACCGAGCGGCGCGCCAAGCATGCCCGGTTCGATCCAAGCGCGCGCCGGCGCGGCCACGGATGGGAACTTCGGCGCCTCGCAAGAGCCGAAGAAATCGCGCGGCGCGCTGTTCGTCGCGTTGCCGCTCGCGCTGATCGCGATCGCGGCCGGCACATTCTTTTTGCTGCACAAACGCGCGCCGGAATCAGTCGCGGAGCCCGCGTCGAGCACTCCGCTCGCCGCCACGACGGCACTCGCCGCGACGCCACCGGCGCAGAACGTCGCGCCGCTCGCAGCAGCGCCGGCTACATCGGTCGAAGCCGCGCCGAGCGAAGCGTTGCTAGTCGCGCCAGCGCAGGAGTCCGTCGCGAAATCGCCCATGGCTCCGCGCGGGGCGGCGCCAGCCAAAGCCAAAGCTCCGCCCGCGAAAGCGAAGCCCGCGTTGGCGACGGCCGCC
>DATATR010000293.1:0-6003 GCA_036268695.1 Polyangiaceae bacterium
GGATTTGGCCCAACGCGTGGTGATCTTTTTCAGGTTGCTCCAGAGCTCGACGCCACCGGGTCCTGTGATGTCGCCTTGGCCGAAACGCGAGTCCTTGGTACCCCCAAAAGAAAACGGCTCGCGCGGAACCGGCACGCCGACATTGACGCCGACCATGCCGCTGGTCGCGCGCTCGGCCACATAGCTTGCGACTTCGCCGCTCTGGGTGAAGATGCTGGTGGCATTGCCGAACGGGCTCCTATTTTCGAGCGCCAAGGCCTCGTCCAGATTTTTCACGCGAATTACCGACAAAAGCGGCCCAAACAGCTCGAGTTCGGCGCACTGCATGCCGGGCTTCACCTGATCGACCACGCTCGGACCAAGCCAATTGCCCGCTTCGTAGCCAGCCGGCGCCGGCACTTTGCGACCATCGAGCAAGACGCGCGCGCCGTCTTGCTCGGCTTGCGCGAGGCCCGCGCTGAGCCGCTCGCGCGCGCTCGGATCGATCAGCGCGCCCATTTGACTGCCGAGCTCGATTTGGCTCGCTGCGTTCACGACTTGGTCGACGAAATGCTCGGCGCCCGCGACGACGACGAGCACGCTGCCCGCCATGCAGCGTTGTCCGGCGCAGCCGGTGAATGAATCGACCACGCCGCGCACGGTGATGGCTTCGTTCGCGTCGGGTGCGACGATCAAATGGTTCTTCGCGCCGCCGAGGCAGAGCGCGCGCTTGCCGAGGTTCGTGGCGCGCGCGTGCACCGCGCGCGCGGCCGGCGTGGAGCCGACGAAGCCGACGGCGCGGATTTCCGGGTGATCGATCAAGCTTTCGACCGCGCGGCGATCGCCGTGCAGGAGCGAAAAAAGGCCCGGCGCGTAACCCGCTTCGAGCAAGAGCTCGCCCAGACGACAGGCCGCGAGCGGCACTTTCTCCGACGGCTTGAGAATGAACGCATTGCCGAGCGTGAGCGCAATCGGGAACATCCACATCGGCACCATGGCCGGGAAATTGAAGGGCGTGATGCCGCACACGATGCCAAGCGGCTCACGCCGGTACTCGCACGACACGCCACGCGAGACTTCGAGCGCGCCGCCGCGATCGAGGTTCGGCAAACTCTGCGCGAACTCGACGACTTCGAGCCCGCGCAAAATCCCAGCCTGAGCTTCCGCCTGCGTTTTACCGGACTCGAGCGATACGGTTTCGGCGAGCCGAGCCAAATCTTTGGTCACGAGTTCGTGAAAACGCGCGAGCGGGCGCACGCGCTCTTTGAGCGGCGTTTTTGCCCAATTCGGTTGCGCCGCACGCGCCGCTGCAACCGCCGCTTCGACATCCGCCGCGCCGGACAAACCCACTTGGCCGATCACTTGCCCCGTCCACGGGCTCGTCACGGCGAGCGTCTCACCGCTCGCGGCTAGCTGCCAAACCTTCCCGGCTAGATTCCGACACTCGACGACCGATCGCGCTTGGAGAGCCAAGGGATAATTCTTTCGCGCCTTTTGCCCTCTGTAAAGTGGCCGCGAAAGACGCGCCTTATTGCCAGGGTGTGACGTACGCGCAGCTGCCTTGGTCGCAAAACACCGCGGGTGGCGCATCAGTCGGACATGTGATCGGGCGCGTTGGACATTGAGCGCAGCTCTGCCCCGCGTAATTCTGCATGAACGCCGCGATCGAACCGATGCGAGAGGCATTCATCGGCACGGCGCAGAGCTCGCGGCATTGGTCGCCGAGCGTGATGTACTCGCAATCCGAGTCTTGGGTGCACGCGCTGGCATAACCGATCAACGTGTCCCACCAATATTGCCAGCCTTCTTGGGCCAGATCGCAAGTAGAGGCGGCATCTGTGTCGGCGTCACTGCTGGAAGCAGCGTCGGGCAATGTGCCGGAGTCGGTGACCGTGCTGGAGTCGGGAATTGCCGAGTCTGTCGCGGCGTCCGCGCCTGTGCCCGCGTCGCCTTGCGTTGAGGCATCGGGATTTTCGATGCCCGCATCCGGCGTGCGCGTTGGTGGAGGATTGTTGAACTGACTCGGCGGCGCGTTGCACGACGTCGACCTGGCGAGCACCCAGCCATGTCCGTCGCAGACGGCGAAGCTCGGGCAGCCGTCACTGTCTTGATAAGGACAGGCGAGTCCCGATGTGTCGCACGGAGCACCAGCCGTCATGATCGCGCCCGAACAGTTCGCGCTGCTCGGGCTCGGCGCGCCGTCATCGGTCGAGACCTTGGCCGAACCGCCGCAGGCAAGGGCAAACCCCAAACCCAATCCGACCGCCGCACACAGCCGCGAAACACGCACGAGCGCGAGCTTACATGGCTCGGCTTCACTCGGCCAATCAGCGCGACTTCTCGCGCATCACTGCCCGTAGTAGCAAGCGTGCAGCTTGGCGTAATCGTAGTAGTGGCTCGCTGGCGCGACCTTCGCAGTGTCGCAAGCGGCTTTGAAGTCCGTCTCGCGTTCGTTGTAGAGCATTTTTACGAGCAGCGAGCCTTTGCCGTCGCTTGCGACGTCCCATTGTACGTTGGCTGCGAGCGGCGCAACCAGCTCGCCGCGCCAGGGGTTCGTGGCGTACGAATAGGTCTGGGCGGCGGGCATCGGCACGAATACGTTCTTCAAGCCCAAGATCGAAGCGAACGGGCAGATGATCTCCGCGTGCGTGAAGCGAAGCTTCGCCGCGTGCGACAAGTCACCCGCCGCGATTTGATCGACTTCGTGGAAGAAGTCGTCTTGGAGCGCTTGCGCCATCTTGTACGTGACTGGATTGGCTTCTTGGATGCCCGGACCCATCTCGTAGAAGTCTTGCGCGTCCTGCAGGAACGCGAACTCTTGGGCTTGCGCGGGCGCGATGTACTTGTCGAAGTCGACGTGCGCCTCGTTCACCATGGCGGGCGCGATCGCGTACAAGTTGTAGAGCATCGAGGCGGCGTCGGTCAGGCTCTGCACTTTGGTCTTGCCGTCGCCAGTCACGGTCGCGCTGGTCGTGCCGTCGTCGCTCGTGAAGGTGAACGTGCCGGCGTTGGAGAAGGTATAAATCTTTTGATCGATCTTGTTCACGAAATCCGGCGTGAATAGCGCTTCGAGCGTGGTGCGAGCCGCCGCGACCGCACTCGGGTCGGCGAGGATCGCATTGACCTTGGCGTTCATCGTCGCGTCGCTGGCATAGGCCTGGAATGCGAGGCTGTCTTGATAGGTTTGAAAGAACGGATCGCTCGGATTCGTTACCAGATCCGTCTTCGCCGTGAGTTTGTGGAAGTAGAGCAAGTACTTGTTCACGCCCGGTAGCTGCGCGACGGGCGCATTCGACGGATAAGCGGTGAGCGGCGGAGTCTTGATCACGAGCGCACCGAGCGTCGGGTTTGCGCTCGCAATCGAGCCCGCGAAGAACGCCGCGCTATCCACCGCGCGATCCATGCCCGAGCTCACGATCGGAATCGTGCGCTGATTCGCGCCACCACTCGCGCTCGCGACGCCGGCAAAGTAACTCGGCAAGCGCGCGAGGAAGCGCAACGCGAGCTGCTTTTGCTCGCGAATGCCGATTTGCGTGAGGTTACCGTAGCCGGGCGTTTGAATGCCGGGCACGCCCACGCCGAGGAATGCGTTCGCCTTCATGATCGCCGTCACGTCCGGGCCGAGCTCTTGGCCGAGTGGCGTGAGCGCGCCGTCCGTCGCCGCTTGCTGCCACATGTTGAGCGTGGCTGCGTCGTACTTCACGCTCGAAAGCCCGCGTGAACCGTGACGGCTGACGAGCTCGGTGTAGACCACGCTGTAGCCCGCAGGCGGCGGCTCGTAGCTCGTCGCGTCTTGCTGCGGTAGATACGGAGTCTTGGTGGTGAGGAATTGGTCGTCGCAATTGACGGTGATGGTCGTGTGATCCGCGCATGTGGCCGAGGGATCGCCGTCCGAAACCGTGAGCGAGAGCGTGGCCGCACCGGGCGCGGTGCAGCTGAACACCGGGCTCGCCGATTTGGCGTTGTCGAAGAAGCCGGAGCTCGCCGTCCAAGAGTAGCTGAGCGCGGCAGGGCCGGAATCGGTGTCGTGCGCGGCGCCCGTGAGCTGAATCGTGCTGCCGACCATGACTTCGCTCGGGTTCGCCGAAGTGTCGTCGATCACCGGGCAGATGTTGAGCACGCCGTTCACTTGCACGCTGCCGACGCGCGCGGTTTCGTGACAAGCGAGGTGCACCGCGACCGTCGTGGTCATGCGCGCCGCGACGTTGAAGCTCGCCGAGCCGGCGCAGCTCACGCTGCCGTCGGTCGAAGTGGCGCTGGTCGTGATGCTGTAGCCGTTGCCCGCCGGAATGCCGCCCACTAAGAAGGAGAGCGTGCCGCTGTTCGAAACATCGACGCTGCCCGTCTTGGTGAAGCCGCTCGGGCCGGTGATGGTGTAGCTCACGCTGCTCAAGACCACGCCGGGCGCCAGATCGAGGTTCAGCGAGATCGACGCTGAGTCGCCGTCAGTCGCGCTCGCCGGGGACGAGGTCGAGCTCGGCGCGGAGCAACCGAGCGGCGCCACGAGGGCTGCGAACAGAGGGAGAACGAACGAGCTGAGCTTGGTGGATTGACGCACGATGCGCGGCGGAGCAAATTTCCTGCCATTGGAGCCGCGCTCCTGCAGGCTCGAATTTGGCTCGATTCGTTCGTCGCGCAGCGCGCAAGCCGACGATTTTCGGAATCATGCTTCGGTTTTCGGAAGCGCGCCGGGCCGCATGTTACCGACAGTATTTGCTCACTTCAGGCATGAGCTGCTCTTGAAAGGGATCGGGGGTTGGTCGCGCGTTACTCGTGCCGATGCCCATGAACGCCGCGAAGCGACCGCTGCAACCGGTGCACGTCGTGTCGCTTGGGCTGCCACCGGCGCAGCACTCGATGCCCCACGGGTAGGCGTTGTTTGCGTCCGCGGGGCGCGGATAAGCCCCACCCATCAAATGCGACAAGAGCCCGTCGACCATCGTGCCTGCGACGCCGTGGCCCGCGCAGTAGTCGGAGATGTAGAGCGCGTTTTGCCCGCCATTGCCGGTCGCGTTGTAGAAGTAATACCAAGCCGCGAGCCCGATATTGCACGGCACTTGCTGCATGAACGGGATGTACGAAGTGCCGCCGTTCGTCGCCCACCACGTATCGGTGTCGGGTTGCGACGAGAGCTCGGCCGGCCAGGTGCAGCCAATCGCCGCCATTTTTGGCACAGCGCCGAAATAGTTGTAGTCGTGCACGGTCGAGCTGAAGCGAATTTGTAAAAGCCCAATCGTCGGATCGTTCGCGCTCACGTTGCCGACGGTGCGCATCGAATACGAGTCGTTCACGACCTCTTTTGGGTTGTACGAGCTCTCGGCGACGATCGCCGAAGTGAGCACGGCCTCGCATTCGCGCAGCCAATTCGCCTCCATCGGCGCGAACTCGACACAGCTCATCGCGATCGAACACGCGAGTTGATCGAACGCGCTGCCAACCGGGAAATTCGTCTGAATGTTGCTGTACGCGTAGGCGGGCAATGCGCCTTTGGTTTGTGTGTCGCTCAGCCAACCAGAAACCAAATTAAATTCGGTCGCGCTCGCACCCGGGCAAGCCGCGACGCCGGTGCTCGAACCTGCGCTGCCGCCGGAACCCGCCTTACCCGCGCCGGCCGCGCCGCTCGCGCCACCATTACTGTTGCCCGCCGCACTACTTCCCGCGCCTCCGCCGGTTGCGACGGAACCGCCAACCGCTTGCGAGCCAGCGCTGTTCGAACTGCCCGCGTTCGACGCGCCACCATTCGACGCGCCACCGTTCGCGCTCCCGCCGTTCGAATTGCCCGCGTTCGACGCGCCACCGTTCGAGAACTTGCCGCCGACTCCAGCGGTGTCGCTCGTGCCGGCGCTGCCATTCGGCGCGCTCGAAGCGTCGTCGCTCGACGAGCAAGCAGCGAGCAACCCAAGCAACACGCCACTCATCGAACCGACGACCACTCGCATCGTTGCCACGCGCGATAAACTATCACGCGTGGCAATCTGCGCGCTCGAGAGTGAATGTAAGCGCGCTTACTTATTGCTCAGCGCG
>DATATR010000294.1:0-10936 GCA_036268695.1 Polyangiaceae bacterium
GTTCGTGTTTTTATTTTTTGGGTTGGTTGCCGTGTGCGGCACTGCATTCGTGGAAATCGGCCGAGTGCCACTTTTGGCGTTTGCCTGCGCGTTGCCCGTCGGTGCGCTCGCGACCGCGATTTTGGTCGTGAACAATTTGCGCGATCGCGAGACGGACGCGAGCGCCGGGAAACGCACGCTCGCGGTGCGTTTCGGCCGCGATTTCGCGCTCAATCAATACCGCGCGCTGATCGCCGTGAGTTACGCCGTGCCGCTCGCGCTCGCGCTATCGCACAGCGTCGGCCCCGAGGTGCTCTTGCCGATCGGCTCATTGCCACTCGCGCTCAAAACGACTCGCGCCGTCGCGAACGAGCACGGTCGCGCGCTCAATCCGTTGCTCGCTGCCACCGCAAAGCTGCTCTTGATTTATGGGCTCTTGTTCGCGCTCGGCTTATCGGCGCGCGCCGTGCTCTCGAATTTCGGTTCGGCCGGAGCGCCGTGACGCTCGCGCTGTCGCTCCGTCGCTCGCGACGCGAATTCGCGCGACCGGTCAGAAATGCGCGTTCCGAATGGCAGATCCGCGAAGCAGTCATCATCACTCTCGAGAGTAACAACTCGAGCTTCGGACGTGGCGAAGTCTCACCGCTCCCCGGCTTCAGCCCCGACTCGCTCGAAGCGTGCGAGCACGCGCTCTCCAAGTTGAACCTCGACCAAATCCAAGAAAAGCTTGCTACGCCGGCTTCACTCGCGGCCGAGCTTTCTCGCGCCAGCGCGCGCTTGCCGAGCGAGCTGCCAGCGGCTCGCGCCGGGCTCGAAGCCGCGTTGCTCGAGCTCTGGTCTCAAGCGGCGAAGCTTCCGGCTTGGGCGCTATTGCGCAGCGATTCGGCTTTGGCGGGCACGCGGCGCGTCGCGGCGTTGCTCTCCGGAGAGCCCGAGCAATGGCTGGCGGAGGCAGCGCACGCAGCTGAACGCGGCGTGACGACCTTCAAGCTCAAAGTGGGTCGCCCGGGCGGCATCGAGCGTGAGCTCCTCGGCGTGTCGCGCTTGCGCGCGGAATTCGGTTCGCGCGTCGCCTTGCGCTTGGACGCCAATCGCTCGTGGTCCCCACGCGAGGCGAACGCTTACTTGCCGCGCTTCGTCGAGCATGCGCCGGAATTCATCGAAGAGCCGTGCTCGCTCGGCGGGTTTGCCGAGCTGACGCCGAGTGCGGTACCGCTTGCGCTCGATGAGTCGCTCAGCGAGCCTGCCTGCGCACTCGGCGGCGTGAATGCACTCGTCGCGCGCGGCGTCGCGGTGTTCGTGCTCAAACCGACGCTGCTCGGCGGAGTTTCGCCGTGCATCGCCTGGGCAAAATCGGCGCGCGAGGCTGGCGCCGAAGCCATCTTGTCGCACACCTTCGACGGCCCGCTCGGGCTCGCGCTGTCCGCGTCACTTGCGCTCGCGATCGGCTCGGAGCGCATGGCACACGGACTCGACCTCGCGGGCGCGCAGCTCTCGGCCGAAAGCGTGCCGTGTTTCAGCGGGCCGGAGCTCCGGGCCTGGACCAGCCCAGGCTTCGGAAAGCTCCAGCTCTGATGTTCTCGATTTTCGACGCCGCTCGGGACGCAGCCGACCGCGAGGCTTTGGTCTGCGACGGCGCGCGCACGAGCTTCGCGGAGCTCGGCCGCCGAAGCGCCGTGCGTGCGAGCCAGTTGCGTGCGCTCGGGCTCGAGCCGGCGCAAACGAGGCCGGTTGCGCTGATCGTCGACCAGAGCTTGCCGATGTTCGAAGTTCTGTACGCGCTACTCGAACTCGGCGTGCCGCTCTTGCCGCTGCATCCACGGCTCACCGCGCCCGAGCGCGCCTCGCTCATGACTCGCAGTGCGTCACTCACGCTGATCGATCCCGAGCGACTCGAGCCCATTCCGCATCAAGTTGTCGAGCACACGCCGATTCCCGCATCTCTCGGCGCCATCGACCACGAGCACCCGCTCGCGATCGTACCGAGCTCGGGCTCGAGCGGAGAGCCAAAGCTCGTCGAGCTGAGCCGGCGCGCATTTTTCGAGCTCGCGCGCTCCGATGCGGAACGCTTGCCACCCCAAACTGGCGATCGCGCGCTTTTGTGCATGCCGCTGTCGCACGTCGGCGGGCTCTCGGTGGTACTTCGAAGCCTCGCGGCGCGGCGCGCGTGCGTCGTGTTTCGCGCCACAAAAGCCGGGGTTTTGTCGGCCGCCGGCGAGCTTGCAGCGACGCTTTCGCGCGAACGAATCTCACTGCTTTCGCTGGTGCCGCCCGTGCTCGCTCGGCTTTTGCGTGAAGCGCCCGCCTTTGCCCAGAAGGCGCCGCTCCGCGCGCTACTGCTCGGAGGTCAAGCTTGCTCGCTCGAGCTGTTCGGCGAAGCACGCGCGCGCGGCGTGCCGCTGCTCACGAGTTACGGCCTCACCGAGACCTGCTCCCAAGCCAGCACGCTCGCGTTCCCACCACCGTCGAGCGTCGCGACGCGCGGCGCCGTGCTCAGCAGCGGCTTCCCATTGCCTCGCGTGGAGCTGCGCGTGCGAAACGGGTTGATCGAAGTGCGCGGCCCGACACTGTTCTCGCGTTACTTGGCTGGACCGAACGCGCTCGACGACGAAGGCTTCTTCAACACGGGCGATCGCGGAGAGCTGGATCCCGAAGCGGGATTGTTCGTATTTGGGCGAGCGAGCGAGCTCATCATCACTGGGGGTGAGAACGTCGATCCGAGCGAGGTCGAGCACGCGCTCCTGGCTTGCCCGAACGTCGAAGCCGCGTGCGTATTCGGCGTGTCCGACCGCGAGTTCGGCGAGACGGTCGCCGTCGCGCTCGAGGCTCGCGCGGGGGCCGAGCGCGACGAACAGGCGCTTTTTGGCGCGCTCGACGCTCGTTTGGCCGGCTTCAAGCAGCCGCGCATGCTGTGCTGGTTCGACGAATTGCCGCGACTCGGCTCCGGCAAGCTCGATCGCTCGCGTATTCGCGCCGAAGCGGGCGCACGGCTCCGTGAGCCGGTGCGGCGCTGAGTCGTTAAAAAATTATGCCGGCAGCATTCGTCGCAACAACGCCGAGGTGCGGACACTGCACAGTAAGTCATCCGCGCTCGTCGAACTGGGCGCGCCTGATCAGCGAATGAACGAAGTGTGATCGTGTCGAAGAGCGTCTCGCTACGAAGCGAGTGGGCGAGCGGCTACTAACAGAAAGATTTCTGACCCATTTTGGGCTTTTCGAAGCACTCGCTCGTGGCACGAGCAAATGACAAAACTCTTGCATCACTTCGGGCTGGACTCGCCTGGTCGTGGTGGTGTTAGGCTGCGAGGCTCTGTGGAGACAAATCGAAAGCGCGAAACCGTCCCTGACTCAGCTCAAATGCCGTCAGTCGTGATTGAAGGTCGCGCGCGCGCCAGCATCGTTCGTCGGCACGCCCCGCGCTGGATCATCCTAGTTTGCTCGCTGATGGCGCTGGCATTGCCAGCATGTCCGGCAAATCTGCAAGATCCAGAGCGCTTCGACGACGCGGGCACGCCCGACCCGAACCAAGCGCCCGCTTGCTTGACCGACGCGTTCAACAAGACCTGCGCGAGCCAAGTTTGCCACTCGCCCGGCTCGACATCGAACGATTTGGATTTGATCTCACCCGGCCTGGCGTCGCGAATCGTCAATGTACCGGCCACCTACGCAGGCTTGGACGCTGCGACGATGGCCATGTGCCCACCCACCAAGCTGAACTATATCGACACGGCGAACCCGTCCAATAGCTGGATCCAGCTCAAGCTCTCGAACATGCAGAACGGCTGCGGCTTGCAAATGCCGGAAACAGGCAACTGGACCACCGCCGACAAGACCTGCCTCGCCAATTGGATCCAACAACTCGCCGCGAACAATGTAGACGCGGGGACCGGCGGCAGCGCGACCGGCGGATCCGGCGGCTCGAGCAGCGCGATGGCGGGGAGCGCTGGCACAGCGAGCAGCGGAACGAGCGGCAGCGGCGGTTCGTCCGCGGGCGGCATGAGCGGCGCCGGCGGCACAGCTGGAGCTGGTGGTTCCGCTGGCGGCGCGGGGATGAGCGCGGGCGGAACGAGCGGCGCGGGCGGCGCTTCGGGTTCAGCGGGCACTGGTGGAATGTGATGCGAAAAACCCGAGTGACGGCGCGTACTCTGATCGGTTTGAGTTTGGGAGTGACGGTGGCGCTCAGTACGCCGATCGTTTTCGCCAAAGAAAAAAAGCCCGCGGCCTCTGCCAAAAAAAATGAGAAGAAGCGAGTTCTGGTCGGCGGCTTTGACGGCCCGAAAAGCGACCAAGCGCGCAAAGCCGTGATCGCCGCCTTGAAAGACGACGGCGAGTACGACGTGAGCGATTCCGAAGACGCAAAGCCCGGCGCGAGCGACAAGGCCTACGCCAAAGCGAGCGGCGGAGCTGCGGCCGTGCTCGTCGGCTCGGTGAAGAAGGGCAAAGGGCTCACGCTCAGCGTGCACAATGGCGCGGACGGCGCGTTGATTCAGGATGTCGAGATCAAGGGCGATTCGCCTGCGAAGCTCAGCAAGAACATCGATTCGACGCTGGCCGTGAGCGTGGCGGACGCGATCGCCCAAACCAAAGCTAGCGACGCGGCCGCGAGCGACGAAGACGAAAAGCCCGCCACCAAAAAAGACGACGAAGACGAAGACGAAAAGCCCGCCGCCAAAAAAGACGAAGACGAAAAGAAAGACGAGGAGCCAGCGGCCCCCACGTCGAGCGACGATTCTCCTTCATTGAGCGCGCTCGAGCTCGAAGCTGGCTTGCGCGCGGAGCACCGAAGCTTCGACTATCACGACACGCCAGCGATGCTCTTCCCGGGTCAGCCGACGAAGCTGCCGAGCTACACGCTGCCGCTCGGGCCCGCCTTCTACATCGAAGGCACGATTTACCCGCTCGCTTTTGGGTCGAAAGGCGCCGCCGCCAATTTCGGCATCACCGGCAGCTACGAGACGCTGTTCGCAACGAAGTCGGTATATCTCGAAGGCACGCCGCAGGAGATTCAGTATAAGACGCACTCGAGCCAATTTTTCATTGGTCTGCGCGGTCGCATTCCGGTCGCCGTGCACGAGTTCGGGTTGGTCGCCGGCTACGGGCAGCACGCCTTCAGCCTCGTGGGTGGAGATCCGACGCAGCCGAACTTCCCAGACGTTTCCTATAAGTTCATCCGGCTGAGCGCGGACGCGCGCTTGCGCTTCGATGCGGTCACGCTCGGCGTTCACGTCGGCACGCGACTCGTGAGCGGCGTGGGCTCGATCAAGTCGGACTATTGGTTCGCGAACGCCAAGGCACAGTCGTTCGAGGCCGGCGCCTCCCTCGGCTACTCGCTCAGCCGGCAATTCGACTTGATCGCGGGTGTGGACTTGCTGCGCTACGCCTTCGACTTCAACCCGATCCCGGACAACATGGATCCCGCGCTCGTAGCCGGCGGCGCCGTGGATGAGTACATCTCGGGCTCGCTCGGCTTGCGCTACACACTCCGAAACTGAAGCGCGTCGCGTCTGAATCGCTAGATTCTCGGCTCAACGCGCCCTGGCCGCGATAGAGTGGCGCGCGAGTCATGGTTCGTGTTTTTTGGGGTTTGCCTTGGAGCGCGCTGTTCGTCGTTGGATCGGCGCTCGGCGGCGCGAGCGCCTGCCATGCACGCGCGGACGACGCGGCTCCCGCTGCTGCGACGCCAAACCCGAGCGCGAGCAGCGCGGTCCGCGCGGCGAGTAAATCGTTCGGCGCGCCGATCGCTGCCGGCCCCGAGCTCGAGCTCAGCGACGTATTGAAGTCGCCCGAGCGGTTCCGCGACCAAACCGTCACTGTCGAAGGTCACGTGCGAAGCGCCTGCACGCGCCGCGGCTGCTGGATGGAACTAGCTCAGAGCGCGGATCCGGGCGATCCGGGCTGCCGCGTCACGTTCAAGGACTATGGCTTCTTCGTGCCCACGGATTCGTCGGGCTCGAGCGCCAAGGTGCAAGGCACCTTCGGCACGAACACGCTCTCCGCTGAGCGCGTCGCGCATCTCGAGAGTGAGGGCGGACAGTTCCCGCGCAAAAACCCCGACGGCAGCGTCAGCGAAATGCGCATCGTCGCCACGGGCGTCGAGCTCTGGCGCTGAGGCTCTGAGCGATGACCGCGCGTCCGAAGCTCATCTTGTCCTGGAGCAGCGGCAAAGACAGCGCGTTCGCGCTGCACACGCTGCGCGCGCAAAACGCCTACGAAATCGTCGGGCTACTGACCACGGTGAATCAAGTCCATGAGCGCGTGGCGATGCACGCAGTGCGGCGCGAGCTCTTGCAAAGTCAAGCGCGCGCCGCGCGATTGCCGCTGTTCGAAGTCGATCTGCCCTACCCTTGTTCGAACGACGAATACGAAGCGCGCATGCGCGGCTTCGTCGAGCGCGCGCTCGGGCTGGGCGTGAGCAGCATGGCATTCGGGGATTTGTTTTTGGAAGACGTGCGCGCGTATCGCGAACGACAACTCGCCGGGACTGGGCTCACTCCCGTGTTTCCCTTGTGGGGCAAGCCGACGCCGGAGCTCGCACGCGAGATGATCGCAAGCGGGCTTCGGGCCTTTCTGACCTGCGTCGATCCGCGGCAAATTTCGGTGCAGTTTGCTGGTCGCGCGTTCGATCAATCGCTGCTCGACGAGCTGCCGGCCGAAGCCGATCCGTGCGGCGAGCGCGGCGAGTTTCACACCTTCGTTTGGGCTGGGCCGATGTTCGACGCGCCGCTAAACGTGACGCTTGGTGAAATTGTGGAGCGCGACGGCTTCGTGTTTGCCGACTTGGTGCCCGGGGGAACGGCGCCCGCGCCGTGACGCGCCCCCCAAAAAAACCTAGAATCGCGCCGAATCGGCCGTTTGGCCGCAGAATTTCGCCGGTCTTTTCTCAGTTTCGGTGAAGTTGTGATACGCCGGTCTCAATGCGTTTTCTGACTCGGCTGCTGTGCGCGGCCTCGCTGTTCGTCGCGCTGCCGGCACAGGCCGAGCAGATGCACGTAGTGCAGGCCGGCCAAACGCTCGGCCGCATCGCCGACCGCTACAACGTGACGATCGCGGCGCTCTGCCAAGCGAACGGCCTCGAGCGGCGCAAGCCGCTGAAGATCGGCCTGAAGCTGCACATTCCGGACGGCAAAGACGCGGTCGTCGGCGAAGAGAGCGACAGCAACGATCCGAGCGACAGCAGCGCGGTCGAAGAGAAACACGTCGAGGAATCCGAAGCGAAATCGAAGTCGAAATCCGATTCGGACGACAAGAACGACACGGTTTTGCAGGGCGGCATGCACGTGGTGAATTCGCCGGGCGTCGCGCCCGCGTATTACTTCGAGCCGACGGGGCCCGGCCGGCATGGCATGCGGCCGATCTTGATTTACTTGCATGGTCGCGGCGGGCACCCGGACAAGGATTGTCAGCGCTGGGCGCCGGTCGCACGGCGACTCGGTTGGCTCGTGTGTCCGAGCGGGCCTTCGCCTTATGGCGATGGGCGCGCGTGGGACAACAATTGGCCGTCCGCGCACGCCGCGACGATGGCGGCGATTCAGGTGCTCAGGAAGAAGTACGGCCGTCGCGTGCAGCTCTACGGAAACACGTTGATCGGTTTCAGCGAAGGCGCGTACGCGGCGATGAATGTCGGCGTGCGCGAACCGCACGTGTTCAATCGCTGGCTGATTCTCGCAGCGACCGATCGTTATTGGGGTGGGCCCGGGCTCGAAGCGCTGCAAACGGCGAAAGAGCGCGTGCGCCGCGTGTTCCTGATCACCGGCGAACACGACGGCGTGATCGACGGCACGCACCAAGTCGAGGATTGGCTCGGCCGCGCTGGTGTCGATACGCGCGTGGTCACGCCGAGCGACATGGGCCACGAACTCGCGCTCGATCGCAAGCCCGAGCTCTATCACGAAGCCTTGGCCTGGCTCGATCGCGGCGACGCGAAGAGCAAGAAGAACAAAAACAAGCACGACCGCGGCGAACGCGTCGCTCGCAAGTAACGCTCAGTGCCAGGCTTGGGCTTGTTGGATTGGGCGACCGGTGCGGTCGTGCTCGGCGAGCAAGCTACGCGCGACGACTTCGCAGTCCACGCATGCCGGGAAGCGCGACTGGTGCTCGCAGATCAGGTACTTCGCCGTCGGCGGTGAGGCGCTGAATTCGTCTGCGTCGAGGTGGCGGCCGCAAGCGATGCAGTGAATGTGCGCGGGCTGGTGCACAGTGCCCGGCGATTGATCTTTGCGTTCGCGCTTCGTGAGACGCTTTTTTCGCTGCATGGGCGGCACTAATTCAAAGTCGCAGCCCGGGGTCAAGCGCGTTCTGCGTTGAGCTCGGCGAGCAGTTGGCGCGCGCCTGCGTGGTCCGTCTTTTCGGTCAGCGCTTTGGCCACGAGCACCTTGGCCTTGCGCGGATCGCCAGCTTTTCTGGCTAAAACCGCCAGGAAATAGTTCGCGTCCGCCTTGGCTTCGGAGCTCGCGCCGTCGGTGCTGCCGGGCGCGGGTGGCTTCATGATCGAGACCGCGCGAAACGCCTTCTGTGCCACTTCGTCTTCGTCGATCTCGACCGCGAGCTGGCCGAGCCGCATCGCGAGCTCGCCGTTCTTCGGATCGAGCTCGAAGGCTTTGCCGAGTGCAGCCAGCGCGTCCGTCAAATAGCCTTCATCGAGGTGGATTTGCGCCATCGCGCCGTAAATGCCCGCGAGCGATTTCGTGCGCCGGCCGCGGTTGGCGTCGGCGATCGCGTTCAATAAGGCGAGGCCTTCGTCCGCGCGCTGGGCCGTGGCGTACGCGCGCGCTAGAAGCACGACTACTTCGACGCTCTCCGGACTGTCTTGTCGCGCCGACTCGAGCACTTGCACTGCGGCCTGAGCGTCCCCGTCCGGACCCAGAAGGAGCGCGCCCACGCGGAGCAGCGTAATCAGCCGTGTCGCGGGATTCGGATCGTTGACCGCGTCTTCGTAGAGTAAATCCGCCAAATCGCGATACGCGCCGCTCGCCTCGTAGACCGTGGCCAAGCGCTGACGGAGCTCGGCGTGCAAGCGGTCTTCCATCAGCGCGCGCTCGAGCGCGGACCGCGAATCGATCAGCCGACCAGCCAGCTCGCAAGCTTCGCTGTAGCGCAGCGCGGTCTCGATCAAGGCGTCGCCCTTTTCGACATCCACGAGCTGAGCCAAGGTTTCGATCGCGCCCTCGATGTTGCCGGTGCGCGCTTCGAGCGAAGCCAAGCGGCGAAGCGCATCCAGATCATTCGGGTTACCGCGCACGAAGGAGGCAAGCCGCGCTCGCGCACCGGGCAAGTCAGCCGAGCTCTCGAAGACTTCGACTAGACGCAGCGTCAGCTTCGCCTCGTTGCCCGGCTCAGCGCGCAGGATCGCGCGTTCGATCGCCTCGGTCAGCTCGGTCACGACCGACGGATCCGCGGCGTAAGCGCGTTCGAGCGCCCCGACCGCCTCCGGATCACGACCGAGTTCGCTGAGCACCGCGGCGCGCTTGCGCAACAAATCCACGCTCTCGGGCTCGGCCAGCAACAAATCCTCGATCACAGCGAGCGCGGCTTCGGGGTTTTCCGCGGCGCGTTGGGCCTCCACCAAGCGCTCGAGCAATTTCTTTTCGTTCGGGCGCTCGCGCAGCGCATGCGTCAACAGCTCGGCCACGCGTGCGTATTCCTGGCGCTCGCCGAAGCGCACGAGCAAAAGATCGCGTAGCGCCGAATCGCGCGGGTTGGCTTCGAACCCGAGTGTCAGCGCGCGCTCTGCGCCCTCCGGATCGCCGAGCTCCTCGCGCATGGCAGAGAGCCGCCGCGCGAGTGCCGCCGCGGCCTCACCCTGCTCGACACGCAGCAAGCTTTCGAGCGCGTCCGAGATCTGCAAGGAATCGCCGGTCGCTTCGGCCAGGCGCAGCGCGGTTTGCAAAAGCTCCGGCCGGGTCGGATCCCACTCGAGCGCGGCGCGGCACAAATCCAGCGCATCGGCTCGACGCTCTGCGCGCTCCAAAATACCGGCCAAACGCAGCGAAAGTCGTACGATCGCGTCGACGTCGCGGGCATCTTTCGCTTGATCGATCTCGCTGGTCAGAAGCGCCGACAGCTCGTCGCTGCGACCTTCTCGCTCGAGCAGTTCGGAAAGCACGCGCGCCGCGTCGCGCTGACCCGGATCGTCGGCGATGATGTCTTGCAGCAGATGAATCACCTCGCCCACGCGCGCGGGATTCGACAACAGCGCGTTCACTTGTTCGATTCGCAGCGCGGAGCGCTCCGCTGGATCTTCGACTAGCGGCGTGATTCGCGAAATCAACTCGACCGCACGCTTCGAATCGCCGCGCTCGCGCAGCAGATCGAGCAGCGGCTGCCAAACCGAGCGATCCGCCAGATCGGTCGCGAGCACGAGCTCGTACAAGCGAACGGCTCGCGCCGAAAGCTCGGGCGAGCGCGCGTATTCTTCGGCCAGAGCCAAACGTAGCGCGCGCGCTTCGTCGTCCGGCAGGTGCTCGGCGGCTTGCTCGCGATACTCGAGCGCCTCGGCGCGACGGCCGCCTTCCTCTGCGAGCCGCGAAAGTTCGAGTCGTACCCAAGCAGCGTCGTTCGCATCACCCTCGAGGCTGAGCGCGCTCTTCAGCATGCGTTCCGCGAGCGCTGCGTCGCCGAGCCGAGCCGCGACCGAGACACCTTCACGCACGCGCTCGAGCGACGACTCCGCACCGGCAATTTGCCCGGCCAAAGCGTCGGCGAGCGCGCGATCGTCACCGGTTGCCCGCGCGATTCGCTCGAGCAGTACGGCGATGCGCGTCGGATTCGAATTGGCCGAAGCTTCGCCGAGTAGCGCACGAGCGCGCTCGAAATCGGGAGCGACATCGAGCGCGCGCTCCACGAGCTCTACGCCTTGCTCGAAGGTTTGCGGTTCCGCCAAGCGAACCTTGGCCAGACGATAAAACAGATCGCCGTCCGCCGGAGGGCGGCTCGAGCGAAGCTGCGCTTCGACGCGGCG
>DATATR010000295.1:0-2994 GCA_036268695.1 Polyangiaceae bacterium
GTTCGGAAAAAACGCGATCGAAGTGTTCGCGCGAAGTGCCGTCGAATGAGCAGATTCACCGCGCGATCGAGATCGGCGCTCGTCCCGCGTTGAATCGCTCGGTGCCGCGGCACGAGCGCTGCATTGCGCTCGCCCGCGGTAGTTGCCGCAGAACAAATGAGGACAAATGAATCGAATCGCTTTCGCTACGATTACGCTGGTTGCTGGTCTGTGCGCCATTGCATGTGGTGGGTCCAACCAGCCGGCCAACGATGCCTCGGGCACGTCGAGCGCTGATACACAGGGTGGGAACATGGCGGGGTCGAGCTCCAGCACGAACTCCGACAACTCGAACATGGCGGGCGGCACGAGTTCGTCGACTGGCGGAAACGGCAGCGGCGCTCAGTGATTCATCCGGTCGAGCGGGCGCAGTGATGCGCCCGCTCCAAACGTCGATTCGATGAACCACGAGCCATCGGTCGACGCGACTCTTATCGAACCAAAAAGCCCGCACGGCGCTCGCTAAGCAAGCCAACGATCAAGCGCGCGCTCTGGTCGTTGACCGTTCGATGCTTTCGAGCGATCTCGATGAGGCTCGTTTGTGACGAGCGCAAGCGTCTCATGCGTGTCGGATTGTCACGTCAATCCATGCGCGTGATTGAGCGCAGCTCGCGCTGTCTTCCTTCGGCTGGTTGGGCAATGCAGGGCAGCGTGCTGCGATTTGCCCCTCTATTTGAGCGAAGAATAGCGCACTGCAATTCGCTGCGATTGACACTGCAGACGGAGTTGAGACACTGAGTCGCGGGTCGCAAGCTCGGGATCTGCGCTGAAACGACAGTTGGGCAATTCTGGAAGCCGCAGTCAAGAGAGGACTGGCGCCTTTTTAGAGCGCCATTGCCACTTTGGACCGCATGAACGCTGAACAGGAACTGGCCCGGCTTCGTGCTCGCGTCGCGGAGCTCGAGCGTTTCGAGCGGCTGGTTGCGACCTTGCCGCTCGGCGCGGTCATTTTCGACGTTCCAACTGGCGCCATCGGCGACGCGCGCATTTCGTATGCGAACGCCAAGGCCAGTGAGGATTCTCGACTCGACATGCAGCAACTCGTCGGGCGGAGCTTGCGCGAGGCGATGCCGAGTGACTACGGGAGCGAGGAGCCAGCGTATGCCGAGGTGCTCCGCCGGCTGAGCGAGAGCGATGGCCACGAGCTGGTCGATGTCGATCGCGGCGAGCGAGGCGAGTTCGAGATTCACTACGCTTCACTCGGAGACAGGCGCGTCGCGGCGATTTACTTGAACGTGACGGCACGGAAGCAGGCCGAGAGCGCCGTGCGCCAGCGCGAGTCGCTGCTGCAGGCGGGAGAGCGCTTTCGTCTCTTGATCAGCGCGGTCAAAGACTACGCGATTTTCATGCTCGACGAGACCGGTCGCGTCGCGAGCTGGAACGCGGGTGCCGAGCGAATCAAAGGTTACGCCGCGGAGGAAATCATCGGCCAACATTTCTCCGTCTTCTACTCGGCCCAAGACCTTCTGAGCGGCAAGCCGGCGCGCGAGCTCGATGTGGCTACGGCCGAAGGGCGCTACGAGGAAGAAAGTTGGCGCGTGCGTAAAGACGGCTCGCGCTTCGCGGCGAGCGTGGTGATCACGGCCGTCAGAGATCCGAGTGGCAAGCTAATCGGCTTCGCGAAGGTCACGCGTGACATCACCGAGCGCCTAGCCGCGGAAGCGGCGTTGAAGCTCGCCAATCAAGAGCTCGAGGCGTTCAGCTATTCCGTCGCTCACGATTTGCGCGCGCCACTGCGCGGCATGAACGGCTTCGCCCAGGTTCTGCTCGATACCTATCGCGACCAGTTCGACGCCGAGGGCCGAGATTGCCTCGAAGAGATCCGCCTGAACGCGCGAAAGATGGGCGAGTTGATCGACGCGCTGCTGGGCTTGTCGAGGGTGGCTCGGAGCGAGCTGAAATCCGAGCGCATCGATTTCTCGGCGCTGGTGCGCGTCGCGGCTCGGGAGCTTGCGGCGGCCGAACCAGAACGCAAGATCGAGCTCTCGGTCGAAGCTGGTTTGGCGCTCGACGCAGACCCGCGACTGCTCCGCACATTGCTCGATAACCTGCTCGGGAATGCTTGGAAATTCACGCGCAAGCAGAGCTTCGCGCGAATCGAGGTCGGGCGCTCGGAGATCGAAGGCGCGCCGACATTCTTCGTGCGCGACAATGGCGCGGGCTTCGAGATGGCGTTTTCCGGCAAGCTGTTCGCGCCCTTTCAACGGCTCCACACGACGAGTGAATTTCCGGGCACCGGCATCGGGCTCGCGACCGTGCAACGAATCGTGCGCCGTCACGGCGGTCGGATCTGGGCCGAGGGCGAGCTCGGACGCGGCGCCACATTCTACTTCACGCTGCCCGAGCCACGGAGTTGAGTCATGGGAAAAACCATCCTCCTGGTGGAAGATAATCCGAGCGACGAGAAACTGACTTTGATCGCCTTCAGGAACTGCGGCATTGCCAACGAGGTGATTGTCGAGCGGGACGGTGCCGCAGCGCTCGATTACTTGTTCGCCAGTGGCGAGCACGCCGGTCGTGATGCCAAAAACCTGCCGACCGTCGTCTTGCTCGATTTGAAGTTGCCGAAAATCGACGGGCTCGAGGTACTGCGCCGCATCCGCGCGGACAAGCGCACGCGGCTCTTGCCGGTGGTGATCCTCACTTCATCCAAGGAAGACGAAGACTTGGTTGCGAGCTATGCGCTCGGCGCGAACGCTTACGTGCGAAAACCGGTGGACTTTGCCGAGTTTCTCGCGGCAACCAAGACACTCGGGTTGTTTTGGTTGGTCTTGAACGAACCGCCGCCGTGCTCGCCATGACTGAAGCGCTGCGCATTCTGTTGGTGGAGGACTCGGCGAGCGATGCGAAGCTCGTGCTGCACGAGCTTCGCCACTTGGCTCGGCCGATCGAGCACGAGCGCGTCGAGGACGCGCCGTCGATGCGCGCCGCGCTCGAGCAAGGGAGCTGGGACAT
>DATATR010000296.1:0-8038 GCA_036268695.1 Polyangiaceae bacterium
AGTCGGCGGCGAATCAGCAGGCGACCGGCGCGAAGGAGCAAGCTTCGGCGATGAGCGAGATCTCGACCACAATCAGCGAGCTCTTGGCGACGTCGCGGCAAATTGCCGAAAGCGCGCGGCGTGTCTCGGAGATCGCGGAGCAGACTGCGGGCGCTGCTCGCTCCGGCGATCTCACGGTCGAAAAAGGGCATGAATCGATCTCCGGCATTCGCCGTCAGGTCGACACGATCGTGCATCACATGCTCGATCTCGGTAAAAAATCCCAGCAGATTGGCGCGGTCGTCGACATCGTGCTCGAGCTCGCGGAACAGACGAACATCCTCGCGATCAACGCGTCGATCGAAGCGGCGGGAGCGGGCGACGCCGGTCGGCGTTTCGGCGTCGTCGCGGACGAGATCCGAAAGCTTGCCGATCGCGTAGGCGGTTCGACCAAAGAAATTCGCGGTCTGATCGACGACGTACGCAGCGCCGTGAACACGACGGTGATGACGACCGAGACCGGCTCGAAAGCGGTGGAAGCCGGCGCGGATCAGTTTGGGCGAGTCGCGGCGGCATTCGGCCAAATCGGCGCTCAAGTGGCGACTACCACCGAAGCTGCCAAGGAGATCGAGCTTTCGACCAAGCAACAGGCCACGGCGGTCGAACAGGTCAACGTGGCGATCACGAACGTGTCGCAGGCGTCGAAAGAAACGGAAGTCAGCACTGGCCAGACGCTGCGCACCGCAGCAGAGCTCTCTCACCTTTCGCGCGAACTGCTCCGGCTGGTACAGCCGCAAGTGGAATCTGCCGGGCGAGCCGGCTCGAACGGCTGATCGATGGCGGATCCGTACAGGTACTTCCGCATCGAAGCGGGAGAGATCCTGGGGCAGCTTCAAAAAGGGCTGCTCGAGCTCGAACGGGGTGCGCCGTCCGCGCAGGCAACCGTCGCCGCGCTGCTCAGGCAGGCGCACACGCTGAAAGGCGCGGCGCGTGTCGTGAAGCAGCTCGCGATCGCGGACCTCGCGCACGCGATCGAAGATATCTTCGTGCCGATTCGCGACGCCGGCGGCCAAATCGAAGCGAGCGCCGTCAGTCGGGCGCTGGTTCATCTCGACGCGATGCGAGCGGCGCTCGGCGCGCTCGACGCGCCTGTCGCGCCAACCGGGCCAGAGAAAAAACCAGAAAAGCACGCACATCCGAAATCGGAAGAGCTTTGGACGGCCAAACCCAACGCTCAGGATTTGGATTTGCTGATGGACGGCCTCGGCGAGGTGAGCGGTCAGCTGGGCGTGATTCGGCGCGCACGCCGCTTGCTCGAACGCGCGAAGAGCGCGGCTGATTTGCTGGTCGGTCGCGTGGCGCTGCGCCGCGAGCGGGCGGATCATGGCGAAAGCGCCAATCTGCGCGCGCTCGCGGAGGAACTTCAAACGACGCTCGAAAATGCGGAGCGTGTGCTCGTGAGCGGAACCGAGCAAGCCAGTCGCGAGCTCGGCCAAGCGCGGGACGCGGCCGAACGCTTGCGCCTCGTGCCGGTGGAGTCGATCTGGGATTCGCTCGAGCGGACCGCGCGCGACGCCGCGGTGAGCCTGGAAAAAAATGTGCGATTCGTCGCGCAAGGCGGCGAAGTTCGGCTCGACGCGGACGTGCTCGGGTTGTGCCAGCGTGCGCTGATTCAAGCGGTGCGCAACGCGGTCGCACACGGCATCGAGCAACCGCGAGCACGCGCAGCACTTGGCAAACCGCCGAACGGAACCGTGACCGTGTCGGTGCGTTTGCACGATCGCGAAGCGGTATTCAGCTGCCAAGACGACGGTCATGGGCTCGATCTCGAAGCCGTGCGACGCAGCGCGGAGCAACACGGGCTCTCCGCGGCGGAAGCGCGCCGCATGAGCGCGGACGAAATCGTCGAGTTACTCCTGCGCGGCGGGATCAGTACCGCGCATGCGGTGACCAGCGTTTCCGGTCGTGGCATCGGGCTCGATCTCGTGCGCGAGACCGCGGAGCGGCTCGGCGGCAAGGTTCGGCTCGAAAGCGCCGTCGGCCGAGGCACGACACTCTCGCTCGCGGTGCCGGCTTCTTTGTCCGCGCTGAGCGCGCTCTTGGTCGAGGTTTCGGGCCAAATCGTGGCGCTACCGCAGAGCTCGATCGAGGGCACGGCTCGCAAGCGCGCCGACGAAATTTCGCACAGCGCGGACGGAGAGACGATCGCGGTCGCTGGAAAACTGATCCCGTTCGTCCCACTCGCACGCCTGCTCGGCAGCAGCGAGATCGACGACGAGCGCAAGCAGAATCGCTCCGCGATTTTCGTCTCCGCGGAGGCGCGCACGGTTGCGCTCGAGGTCGATCGTTTGCTCGGAGTCGAAATCATCGTCGCGCGCGAGCTCCCAGAACTTTCGCTGTTGTCAGCGATGGTTTCGGGCGCCTCGCTGGATGCGGATGGCAACCCGCGCTTGGTTCTGAGTCCGGTTGGAGTCGTGCGCGCGGCATCGGGGCTGACGGCGGCGCCACGCCTGCCCGCGTCGCGCGTCGCGCCGATCTTGGTCATCGACGATTCGCTGACAACGCGCATGCTCGAGCAGAGCATCCTCGAGTCCGCCGGCTACGAGGTCGAGCTCGCCACCTCCGGAGAGGAAGGTCTCGATAAGGCGAAACGGCGCAAATATGCGCTATTTCTCGTCGACGTGGAAATGCCTGGGATCGACGGATTCACGTTCATCGAGCGCGTGCGGCAGGATCCAGCGCTCCGGGACACTCCCGCCATTTTGGTCACTTCGCGCGCGTCGGCGGCCGATCGCGAACGCGGTCGCGCGGTCGGCGCAGTGGCGCACATCGAGAAGAAAGAGTTCAATCAATCGGATCTGCTTTCGCGGATCAAGAAGCTCGTGAGTTGAGATGGATAGAATCCGCGTCCTAGTCGTGGAAGACTCGTTGTCCGTGCGCAAGCGGCTGATCGAAGTGCTCGCTTCGGACGCCGCGTTCGAGGTGATCGGTGAAGCGGAAAACGGGCAGCAGGCAATCGAGATGTGTCGCGCGTTGCGACCGAACGTGGTCACACTCGACATGCATTTGCCAATCCTGGATGGCGTATCCGCGACCGAGCACATCATGGGCCATTTCCCGACGCCGATCCTGATCGTGTCGTCCTCGACCAACCGCGGCGATCTGTTCAAGACTTACGACGCGCTCGCGGCCGGCGCGGTGGACGTCTTGGAGAAGCCAACCGGCGAGGAACCGGACGGCGTATGGGAGAAAAAGTTCCTCAGCGCGGTCAGATTGGTCTCGAAAATCCGTGTGATCACCCACGTGCGCGCCCGACTCGGCGGCCCCGGCGCGACACGGGTCGAGAGTGCCCCGCTAACGCTCGCAACTCTGCCCGAGCACGGCAGATCGGTGATCGCGCTCGGCGCTTCGACCGGCGGACCAGGCGCGTTGGTCGAAGTCTTGCGCCGCGTCCCGCGCGGCTTGCCGGCGACCGTGCTGATCGTGCTGCACATCGACGAACCGTTCAGCTCGGCTTTTGCCGAATGGCTCGGCAATCAGACTGGTCACGCGGTTTGCTACGCGGTCGGTGGTGAGGCGCTCGCGCCGTCCGGCAAGGGTCGAGTGTTGATGGCGCCGCCAGGTCGTCATTTGGTAGCGCGCGCTGGGCGACTCGCGCTGAGCTCGGAAGCCGAGCGGCACTCGTGCCGTCCGTCGGTGGACGTGTTGTTCGAATCCCTCGCTGCCGAATGCGCGCGCCAAACCGTGGCCTGCTTGCTCACCGGCATGGGCCGGGATGGCGCTTCGGGCTTGCTCGCGTTGCGCCGCGCCGGCGCCTACACCATCGCGCAAGACGAAGCTTCGTCGGTGATTTACGGCATGCCGCGCGAGGCGGCGCTGCTCGGCGCGGCCGACAGCATCTTGGCGCTCGCGGAAATTGGGCCAGCAGTCGCGCGCGCCGCGGTCAAGACGGGTTCACCCGTATGATGCCGGTCGCGCTGATCGTGGACGACAGCCTCACGGTTCGGATGGACCTCGCTGAGGCCTTCGAGACCGCGGGATTTCGCGTTCTCTTGGCGACCACGGTCGCCGAGGGTCGCAATCTACTGAACTCGGAGCCGATCGACGTCGTGATTTTGGACGTCATCCTGCCGGACCAAGACGGCATCGAGCTCTTGCGCGAAATTCGAGCCGTGCCGAGCTCTGAGGCGCCGTTCGTCTTGCTGCTGTCCAGCGAAGCGGACGTTCGCGATCGGATCCGGGGCATCCAAGTCGGAGCGGACGACTACGTTGGCAAGCCGTACGACGCGAGCTACGTGATCGCGCGCGCGAGCGGACTGCTCCGTTCGCGCAAGCCAGCGCTCGCAGCGGCGCGGCAAACGATCTTGGTGATCGACGACAGCTCGACCTTTCGCAACGAACTGCGAGACGCGCTCGAACGAGCCGAATACGTGGTCGTCACTACGTCCGACGGCGAAGAGGGCCTGCGCATCGCGGACAATGTGCGACCGACCGCCATCCTCGTCGACAGTCAAATGCCAGGCATCGACGGCAGCACGGTGATCCGGCGGATTCGCCTGGATGCTGCGCTGCGTGCGACGCCTTGCGTGCTGCTCACGGCGTCCGAAGATCGCGGCGCGGAGCTCCGAGCGCTGGATGCAGGCGCGGACGCGTTCGTGCGCAAGGAAGATCTCGAACTCGTCTTGGCGCGCGTTTCGGCTGTCCTGCGCGGTACGTCGCTCGAGCCGGCGCAGGCGGCGAGTTTGGTTGGGCCGAAGCGGGTGCTCGCGATCGATGATAGCCCGACTTATCTGCACGAGCTCTTGGCCATCTTGCGTGGCGAGGGCTACGACGTCGTCCCCGCCCGTTCCGGCGAAGAGGGCATGGAGATCCTCGCGCTGCAATCCTTCGACTGCATCTTGCTCGATTTGATCATGCCGGGCATCGACGGCATCGAGACGTGCCGCAGGATCAAAGCTTCGCAGATCTTGCGCGACGTTCCGCTGATCATGCTGACCTCGGCCGAGGATCGCGAGGCGATGATCGAGGCGCTCAGCGTCGGTGCGGACGACTTCATTTCGAAATCGAGCGAGCTCGAAGTGCTGCGAGCGCGCGTGCGCGCGCAGCTCCGGCGCAAGCAATTCGAGGACGAACACCGCGGGATTCGCGAGCGATTGCTGCGCTCGGAGCTGGAGGCGGCGGAAGCCCGCGCCGCGCACGAATTGGCCGAGACGCGCGCGCGGCTGGTCGACGAATTGAAGGGAAAAAATGATGAGCTCACGCGCGCATACGGCGAGCTCAAGGCCGCACAGACGCAGCTCGTGCAGTCAGCGAAGCTCGCGTCTTTGGGCGAGCTCGTCGCGGGCGTCGCGCACGAAATCAATAACCCGCTCGCGTTCGTGATCAGCCACCTCTCGACGGTTCGGCGAACGGTCGGCAAAATAGACGACAAAGTCGGGCAGAGCTTCGCGCCCGGCGAGCTCGCGCTCTGGCGCCGCGCGGTCGATCGACTGGGCGAGATGGACGGCGGGCTGCAACGCATGCGGGACTTGGTGCTCAAGCTTCGAACCTTCTCTCGACTCGACGAAGGCGAGCGCAAGATCGTGAGCGTGCGCGAGTGCATCGAATCGCTGCTCACGATTCTCGGGCATCGGCTCAAAGATCGCATTGACGTCGAAACGCACTACGGCGAGCCGGACGAGCTCGACTGTTATCCAGGCCTACTGACGCAAGCGATATTGAATTTGGTCGCCAATGCGATTGACGCGATCGAAGGCAAAGGCCGGATCGTGATCACCACGGGCGCCGAGGGCGACTCGTATCGAATTTTGGTGACCGACACCGGCCACGGTATTCCCGAAGCCGTGCGCGAACGCATCCTCGATCCATTTTTCACGACCAAGCCGGTCGGGCAGGGCACGGGACTCGGTCTGTCGATCACGTACTCGATCGTGCAAAAACACGAGGGAGTGCTGGAATTCGCTCATGCCCCGGGCGGCGGAACCGAGGCGATCATCCGCGTGCCGATCGTGCGCGAAGGCTGAAATCCCGGCGTCGGGCGCGAGTCCGAGTTGTCCCATCGAGGCAACAAACTACGCCTCAACGCCACCTGCCGCTGCATGCGTTCGCTCGAGCAACGAGGTCAAGCGTCGCGCGTGATCTTCAGCTCGGCTTTGGCACCAGTCATGCTCTTCGGTCGTGCATGAATGTCAGCGATTTTCTATTGCAACGGCTTGCGGCTTGGGGCGTGAAACACGTCTACGGCTATCCCGGCGACGGCATCAACGGGATCATGGGGGCGTTCAATCGCAACGATCACGGGCTAGAGTTCGTGCAAGCGCGCCACGAGGAGATGGCGGCGTTCATGGCCTGCGGGCATGCCAAATTCACGGGCGAGGTGGGGGTGTGTCTCGCCACGTCGGGTCCCGGCGCGATTCACCTGTTGAACGGCTTGTACGACGCAAAGCTCGATCACATGCCGGTCGTGGCGATCGTCGGGCAATCGGCGCGCTCGGTGCTGGGCGGCTCGTATCAGCAAGAGGTGGATTTGCCGTCATTGTTCAAAGACGTAGCGCACGAGTACGTGCAAACCTGCGTCACCGCCGAATCAGCGAAGCTTTTGATCGATCGCGCCGTGCGCATCGCAAAAGCGGAGCGCACGGTGACTTGCGTGATTTTCCCGAAAGACGTGCAGGAGCTCGACGCGGTGCTCGAGCCTGCGCACGCGCACGACCAAGTCCCGACTTCGCTCGACTACGCCGAGCCGCGTGTGATCCCGCTGCCGGCGCAGCTCGAACGCGCGGCCGAGATCCTGAATCGCGGCGAGCGCGTCGCCATGTTGGTCGGAAACGGCGCGCGCGGCGCGGTCGACGAAGTGCTGGCGATTGCCGAGCGGCTCGGCGCGGGCGTGGCCAAGGCGTTGCTCGGGCGCGCCGGCGTGCCGGACGATTTGCCGTACGTCACGGGGCCAATCGGCTTGCTCGGCACCCGACCGAGCTACGAGCTGATGATGGATTGCGATACCCTACTCATGGTCGGTTCGAGTTTTCCGTATTCGGAGTTCTTGCCCAAGCCAGGCCAAGCGCGTGGCGTGCAGATCGACATCGACGGTCGCAACGTTGGCATGCGCTACCCGATGGACGTGAACTTGGTCGGGGACGCGAAGGATACGTTGCAAGCGCTCTTACCGCTGCTCGAGCAAAAACAGGCCGGCGCCTGGCTCGAAAAGATTTCGAAAAATAACGGCGAGTGGCGTGAGCTGATGGCGGAGCGCGCCGCGCAAGGTGCAAACCCAATCAATCCGCAGCGAGTGTTCAGCGAGCTTTCACCACTCTTGCCTGATCGCTGTATTTTGACCGCGGATTCGGGCTCCGCCGCCAATTGGTACGCGCGCAATCTCACGCTCCGGCGCGGCATGCTCGCAAGCTTGTCCGGCGGGCTCGCGACGATGGGTCCGGCAGTGCCATACGCGATCGCCGCAAAATTCGCACATCCGGATCGCCCAGTGATCGCCTTCGCGGGCGACGGCGCGATGCAGATGAACGGCAACGGCGAGCTCATCACGATCGCGAAGTATTGGCAAAGGTGGTCCGATCCGCGCTTGATCGTGCTCGTGCTGGACAACCGCGATCTCAATATGGTGACCTGGGAAATGCGCGCCATGTCGGGCGACACGCGCTACGCGGCCTCGCAAGACATCCCGGAATTTCCGTATGCGCGTTACGCGGAGCTGCTCGGACTGCAGGGCATCGAGGTCGAGCGCCCCGATCAAATTCGAGACGCGTGGCAGGCCGCGCTCAGCGCGAGTCGGCCCGTGGTGATTCAAGCGCGCGTCGATCCGGACGTTGCGCCCTTTCCGCCGCACATCTCGCTGAAGCAAGCCAAAGCCTTCAGCATGAGTTTGCTCAAGGGTGACAGCGAGACCGGAGGCATTGTGAAACAAGCCATTTCGCAGCTGTTTCCCAGCATCGGCAACAAACTCGACTGAGGCGTTCCGGCGTTTCGTGGTCGCGAGCACGGCGCGACTCGCAGCGGGTGCGAGTTCGCGCCGCTCCGCTTACGGATGCTTAGTGGCCGCCGC
>DATATR010000297.1:0-17356 GCA_036268695.1 Polyangiaceae bacterium
GAGTGCGGTGCGCGCGTCGCTTTCGGCTTGGACGAGCGCGCTGCAGGCGCTGTTTTCGTCGATCAATTTTCCGCCTGCGTCCGGCTGAAATGCGCCGGGAGGCGCGAGCACCACGTCCGCGGTATCGTGTGTCGAAGTGCAACTCGCGCCGACTGCGGCGAGGAGCGCGCCCAAACCCAAGTAGCGCCAGCAGTAGGCAAAGTTCATCGCCAAAGATCCTCGTAATATCCGGGCTTTCTATACAGCATTTCGCTCGAGCTGCAGCAAGCGGGCGGCATGCGAGCGCTGACATCAACCCGACAAAAGCCCGGCTTTCGTGCGAAACCGCGCGCGCCTTCGGCGATCACGGATTCGATTGACGGCAGAGGCGCTAGGAGATACCGGGATGCCATTCATGCCTATTCGCCGCGCTCTGCTCTCCGTTTCCGATAAGTCTGGCTTGATCGAATTCGCGCGTGCCCTGGCCGCGCGCAACGTGGTCTTGCTCTCGACCGGCGGCACCTTCGCGGCGCTCGAAAAAGCCGGGATCCCCGTGCAGAGTGTCGAGAGTTACACCGGTTCGCCGGAAGTGATGGATGGCCGCGTGAAAACCCTGCACCCGCGCGTGCACGGGGGCTTGCTCGCGCGCGAAGGCCATGACGACGCGGACCTCGCGCGCATCGGCGGCGAATTCATCGACTTGGTCGTGGTCAATCTCTACCCATTCGAACAAACCCTGGCGAAGCCTGGCGCGAGCGCGGAAGAGCTGATCGAAAACATCGATATTGGCGGCCCGAGCATGCTGCGCTCGGCGGCGAAGAATCATGCGCGCGTCACGGTCGTGTGCGATCCACGCGACTATCCGGCGCTGCTCGCGGAAATCCAGCAAAGCGGCGAAGTCAGTCGGCCGACGCGCGAGCGGCTCGCGGGCAAAGTGTTCGCGCACACCTCGGCCTATGACGCCGCGATCGCCGCTTGGCTCACCGGTCGCGGCGAAAGCGACGGCTATCCGCGCAATCTGACGATCGTGCTCGAGAAAGCCTACGGCCTCCGTTACGGCGAAAATCCGCACCAAAGCGGCGCATTTTACGTCGAGCGCAACGCGCCGGCCGGCTCGCTGGCGATGGTCGAGAGCGTGGGCACTGGCGCCAAGGAGCTGAGCTTCAATAACTTGGTCGATCTCGAAGCCGCACTCGACACCGTGCGCGAGTTCGAAAATCCGGCCGCCGTCGTGGTCAAACATACGAGCCCGTGCGGCGTCGCGACCGCACCGACGCTCGCGGACGCCTACCGCGCCGCGCGCGACGCGGACGCGATGAGCGCGTTCGGCGGCATCGTCGCCTTGAACCACGAAGTGGACGACGCGACCGCGCAGATCCTGGCCGAGACATTTTTGGAGTGCATCATCGCGCCGGGATTCGCGCAGAGCGCGCTCGAGCGCTTGCGCAAGAAAGCCCAGCTGCGCTTGATCAGCACCAAGGGTTGGCTCGGACGAAAGCACAAAGCCCTGGAATTCAAGCGGGTCGGTGGCGGCTTCGCGGTGCAAGAGCGAGATGCGACGGGCTTCGGCGAAGTGCAAGCCGGTCGCGTGGTCACGAAACGCACGCCATCGGCCTCGGAGCTCTCGGCGCTCGAATTCGCATGGTCGGTGTGCAAGCACGTGAAGAGCAACGCGATCGTGCTGGCCGGCCCCGGCCGCAGCCCAGGCATCTACGCGACACTCGGCATCGGCGGCGGCCAGACCGCGCGCGTCACGTCCGTGCAAGCCGCGATCGAAAAAGCCGGCGCGGCCGCCAAAGGCGCCGTGCTCGCTTCGGATGCGTACTTCCCGTTCGCGGACGGCCCGCAAAGCGCGGCCCGCGCGGGTGTCACCGCGATCGCGCAACCCGGCGGCAGCAAGAAAGACGACGACGTGATCAAAGCCGCCGACGAAGCCGGCATGGCGATGATCTTCACTGGTGTGCGTCATTTTCGGCACTGAAGCGAACTCGAACTGTTGTCACTCCCTTTTGTATTGGGCCCTGCGCCAGGCACGACGCCTGGCCGCTCGCGCCTCCCGTTGCGCGACGGGCGCCTGTCCGGTCAGACTTTCGTTGGGGTGTGGCTACTCGACTAAACCATGATCAGCCGCGCGAGTCTGGAGTTTCGTTTCATTTCCGGGCATGCGACGGAAAGCCTTCGCGCGCGCGAGGCCGCGAAGGAGATGAGTAAAGACAAGCGCTCAGAATCGTTCCGCGGGGTCCCCAAGGCGCTTGCGCCGCACAGGGCAAACCAACAAACCAATGCACAGCGATTTCCTTCGCTGATTCAGGAGCTTGGAGCTCACCTTAAACGTCATTTCTAGCGCGAACGTTGACCGCGAATTTGGCCCAAATCGCGCGATCATGACATCCGCTTGGACGCACTTCGATAACGGGAAGCGCGTTCATGGTCGTCATCAATCAACATTGCTCCATTTGCCAAAACGAGTTCGAGCTGCACTTCCGCTACCAAATGGAAGAACGCAGCGAGCGGGACGATAGCGGCGCGACGCACACGCGCTATTCGTTCTACTGCTCTCAGAAATGCCTCGAAGCGAGCCACCGCGGTCGCGCTGGCGGCGCGGTCGCCTGCGACGCTTGCGCCACGCACTTCGAAGTCGAGCTCGCATCGCAGGTGCTCTTCACTGGTGGCAAGCGCCACTACGCCTGCTCCGCCGAGTGCCGCTCGCGCATCCTGTCCGGTGTGCGCGCGGTCCGGCTCGGGCAATTGCTCGACCCGGCTTACCGCGTCGAAAACGACGAACAAGTCAGCGAACCCGTGCCGAGCAACGACGCCGCGACGCTCACGCCGGCGCCGTCCGCGGTCGGCGCGGCACCGGAGCTCGCGACCGTGTCCGCTCTGCGCCCGAAAAATGCGCCACAAACCCCGACAAATGACGGCGAAGCTGCGCCTCGTCCGGCGAGCAGCTCGGAGCCGCGCGTGCTCGCGGTCTTCAACCACAAGGGTGGTACCGGCAAAACCACGACGGCCGTTCATGTCGCTGCTGGTTTGGCCGCGCGCGGGGCGCGCGTACTCTTAGTCGACGCCGACGGTCAGGGCAACGTGGCGGCGTCACTCGGGCTCGAAGCCGAGCGCTCGCTCTATCACGTGCTCGTGATGGGCCTGCCGTTCGAACAAGCCAAGATCTCGGCGCGCCCCAACCTCGACGTGATCGCGGCCAATGAGACCCTGGCCGCGGCCGAGCTCTACATCGCCGGCCAACGCAATCGCGACCGCGTGATGGCATCGCGCCTCGGTCGCGCCCGCGAAGTCTACGACTACGTGATCGTCGATTGTTCGCCGAGTCTGTCCTTGCTCAATCAAAACGCGCTCGTGCTCGCGGATGCCGTGCTCTGCCCGGTCGCTTGCGACTACTTGTCTTTGATCGGTATTCGGCAGGTGCTCCGCACCGTAAAGCACGTCAACAAAATCCTCGGCCATTCCGTGAATTTCTGGGGTGTTTTACCGACGCTCTTCGACGGTCGCGCTCGCATCTGCAACGAGGCGCTCGACACCCTGAAAAAGAACTTCCGAGACGTGTGCCTCGAACCGATTCACTTCGCAATTCGAGCCAAAGAGGCACCCTCGCTCGGTAAGACTCTGTTCGAGTACGCGCCAAATTCCAGCGCAGCCGCCGACTACTGGCGCGTAATCGAACGATTGATGCAAGTTGAAACTTCTCGCAATGAAGCGAGCCTAGCCGGAGGTGTGGGGTGATGAGCGATCGCAACGAACTACGACAAGCAGCCAGAAAAGTCCTCGACGTCGATGAAGTCGAGGGCGTATTGAGCTCGAGCTTCTACGCGCCGAGCTCGGAAGATCGACCCGCGCTCTATGCGGCCGAGCCGCGTCCGAGTGAAGAGAAACCGACGCACTACAAAGTGATCTGCATCTCGATGTACACGGACGATTTGAAGCGCCTCGACACCATGGTCGACACGCTCAAGGCACGCGGCCTGACCAAGGCCAACCGCAGTGCGCTGATCCGTTACGCGCTCGGCGCGATCGACCTCGACAGCGTGCCAAAGGGCCTGTAATCCGGCCGAGTTGCGCGGCCGACGTGTCGCTCGTTAGGCTACGCGCGTGCTCGCATCGCCGAAAAAAAACGCGCAAGCGTGGGCGAATGAGCTCGCGATTCCCACGGGGGCAATCGAGCTCTATCGCGCGAGCGACGTGATCGACTTGCACGTCGACTCGTTCATCTGGCAACGCGCGCTCGGCTACGATTTGACCAAGCGCCACCGGCCGCTCGTGCCTGGCGCATTTTTCGGCCAGGTCGACTTCCCGCGCATCCTCGAGGCGGAGCTGAGCGGCGCGACTTGGATCATCACCACGAACCCATTGCGCGACGCGGCGGATCGCGCCGCCACGCTCGAGCGTAACCTCGACGAACTCTGCGCGACATTCGCGCGAGTGCCCGAGCAGTTCCAGGTCGTCACCAACGCGCGCCAATACGACGCCGCGCGAAGCGCCGGAAAGCATGCCGCATTCATCGGCGTTCAGGGCGGAAATGCCCTCGATTTGAGCCTCGACGAGCTGGCACGCCTATGCGATGGCCGGATCTTACGCGTCACGCTGATGCACCTGTCGAGCTCGCGCATCGGCTCGACCAGCTCGCCGTTGCGCATGCAGGATCACGGATTGAGCACGTTCGGCGGGCGCATGGTCGAGCTTCTGAACGAGCGCCGCGTGCTCGTCGATTTGGCGCACATCAGCGCGCGCGGCTTCTGGGCGGCGTGCGAAGCGCACGCGAAGCACATTCCGTTCGTGGTCACGCACACCGGCGTATCCGGCGTGCATCGCCACTGGCGCAACCTCGACGACGATCAGATCCGCGCGGTCGCGCGTTCCGGCGGTGTGGTCGGCATCATGTATCACGCGCCATTTCTCGGCGATCGTCCCTGGTCCGGCCGCGTGGAGACGGTCGCGCGTCATCTCGAGCACGTCTATCGCGTCGCCGGCGAAGACACGCCCGCGCTCGGCAGCGATTGGGACGGCTCGATCATCACCCCGCGCGACATGCCCACGTGTCTCGAGCTGCCCCGGCTAGTCGCGGCATTGCAAGCGCGCGCTGTCCCCGAGCGCGCGATCCAAAAAATCTTGGGCCAGAATTTTTTGCGCGTGCTGCGCCAAGTCCGGCCCTGAATACGGCAATCAGATCTCGAGCACGGCGATCGGGCCGTGGTGCTTCTTTTCGAGCTCCGCTTCCTCGGCTTCGTCATTGTCGACGAAATCGCTCTCTTCCTCGTCTTCGTCGTCGTATTTCGTGCCGGCGAGATCGGCTTTCGAGAGTTGCGGTAGGCGGCGCTTGCCGACCGGGCCCTCGTCCACGAAATCGCGGAGCGCGGACATATCACGCAGGGCTTCGAGCTTCGCCAGTGCCTTGACTTCGACTTGGCGAATGCGTTCACGGGTCAGATTCATGATTGCTCCCACGTCTTCCAAAGTGGTGCCGCCGCGATCCGCGACGTCGAGCGCGCACGATTCGCCGAGCTCCCATACCTCGAGATCGGGGAAATTCAGCTTGATTGCGCCGGTGCGCGGCGACACGTCGATGAACAGGTGATGCTTGCACGAAACGTACGGGCACGGCCGCGGGCCCTCCGCGCACTCGGCGCGCATACGCGGCTTGTAATAGTCCGTCTCCGGATAAAGCAGTTTGCCGATCTCGAGCTCGCGCTTGGTCATGCGCTTCACGCTGATCGTGCGCGCTCGAACGTCGCGCTTGCGGCGAGAGCGGCGCTGCTCGCGCGTGATTTCTTCCGCCGGCGCGAGCGCCGTGGCGCCGTCGCTGATGAGCTCGGCTTCGAGCATCTGATTGTCCTCGGTGCCCCGCTTGTTCGACTCCATGGCTGCCTCCGCTAATCTTTCGTCGTTGAGTGGCTGCACGAACACCGATCGCGATCGGACCCTGCCTGGCCGCGCGGTATCGCCCGTAAACTGCTAACTCTCGCGCTTCGCGCTCTGGCTTTTCGAGACTTGCGATCTCGGTCGTCAATCAGCTCAGTGCCAGAACTGCTGCACGCTGCTTCTCTCGTCCGAATTTCACGCGAATTTCGTGTTATTTCGTCGGCTCGTGTTGGATCACGAAGCCGCGACGCTCTCGATCCTCGTCCTCTTGCTAAGTTTGTCTTCGATGGCGACCAAACGGGCCATCAAGTCTTTACTGAGCCCACGCGCATCCAGCACGTCCCGGTGGACGGCCTGCGCGGAGCGCTCGAGCTTCCGCTCTTTGAGCACGCCATCGAGCTTCTTGAAGATGCGGCCCAGCATCTGTTCGAGCTGCTCGACGTCATTTCGAATGAACAAAAATTCGCGCTTGATCTGATCGATGGTGTAACTCTCCGCCATCATCTGTTTGATGCGCAGAATCTGGCGCACGACAGTGACCGGATACACACCCTGCGAACCTTGATGTTTGCCCTTGCGCCCGACGCGCACGCTGCGCGGCAGTAGCCCGAGCTGCACGTATTTCCTGAGCGTCGCCTCACTGAGCGATACGTCGTGAGAGGCGAACACGTCCAAGATCTCCACCGAAGTCATGCCGGCGCTGTATTCGCGCTCCAGCTTGCTCAGGGTAGGTTCGTCGATCACGGCGCTTCCGAAGTTCCGCCGAGATCACCCGAGGTGTCCCAGCGCGAGCGAATATATTCTATTCAATGGATCGCCCAAAGCACTTTATGCGCAAAAATTTGGGCATGGAATGAGTGAGCTCCATGGACGCTGTTTGCGCTCTCAGCTATGACATTTGTTGTCAGATCCAATGGAATATCCATGGAGCTGATAAACCGTCCATGCGTACATGGAACCACATGCATTTGGCTGCAAACCACGATCGCCTCGAAACGGCGAGCGCGCGCGGCCAGAAGCGCTCGTAGGTCAGGGTTTTGACGGCGCGGGCGCTCGTCCGCTATGCGCGCGCGCTCGCGATCAACCGGCGCCGCTCGAGGGCTTTTGCCAGAGTGCCCCCGGACACGCGTCGAGCACATTTTGACGGAGCTCGTCGATCGCGCGCTGCTCGTCGAAAAAGCCGGATAAAAGCCGCGCTGCGACGTCCGCGCTCGGTGGTCGATCCGAGCGCTCCGGCGCGAGCAAGCTCGCCACGGCGTCGACCAAACCGAGCGGGATCGCCGGTGAGCGCCGCACGAGCAGCGCGGAGTATTCGGCGATCTGCGCCTCGAGATCCACCGCGCGCTCGAACACGGGGCGATGCCCGACCAGGAGCTCGTACAAGATCACGCCGACGGCAAACAAATCGCTGCGTACATCGAGCGGATCGCCGCGCAGTTGTTCGGGCGAAAGAAAGCCGGTCTTGCCTTTCACCAGCCCGGCGCGCGTCCACGGTTCGCGATCGAATGCGCGCGCGATGCCGAAGTCGGCGAGCTTCACCTCACCTTCGCGCGAGACGAGCACGTTGTGCGGAGTCACGTCGCGATGCACGATGCCTTCGGGCACTGCGCGTTGCGCCGCGGCGAGCGCGCGGCACAAGCACGTGCCGATCGCCCCTACCACCGCCGGGCGAAGCGCGCGCCCGCGGCTCGCGAGCGCCCGGCCGAGCGCGCGCAAATCCACGCCGCGCACGAGCTCGAGCGCCAGAAAGACTCCACCCGCTTCGTCTTCGAGCGCGTCGAGCAGTTGCACGACGTTGGCGTGACGGATGCGCGCGAGCAGCCTCGCTTCTTCGAGCAGTGCGCGGCGCTCGAGCGAGTTCAGGTAACGCAGTGGGCGCTTGATGCACACTTCTTCCGGAAACAAGCCGCCCTCGCGCCGCGCGAGCCAGGTTTCGGCGGTGCCGCCTCGACCAAGCGGGCGCACGAGCACGTAGTGATCGCGCCGATTGCGCGGGACGAGTTCTGCCACGCACGGAGATCGGTCGGCCGCGCGGCGAGTTTCGCGCGATCTCGCGCGCGAGCCCCTTGTGCTAGCGTGCGGCTCGATGCCCGGCGCGGTCCATCGCGACGTAACGGCGAGCGGAGTGCGGCTGCGCGTGGTGGAAGCCGGCAGCGGCCCGCCCGTGGTCTTGATCCACGGCTTGTTCGTCGATCACACGAGCTGGGATTTGGTCATGCCCGAGCTCTCGGACGCATTCCGCGTCGTCGCGCTCGATCTGCCCGGCTTCGGCGCGAGCGAGAAACCGCCGCCGAGTCGCTTTCCGTACGGCATCGACGCATTCGCGGAAGCGATCGCCGATCTCTACGCGGGGCTCGAGCTCGGACCAGCGATGGTCGTGGGCCACGCGCTCGGCGGTGCGATCGCGCTCACGCTCGCCGCGCGTCACCCCGAGCTCGTCTCGCGGCTCACGCTGATCGATCCACTCTGCTACGAGAGCAACACCGGCCGCTATGGCCAGCTCGCACGCTTGCCGTTCGTCGGCGGCGTGATGTTGAAACAACTTTGGGGCCGCGGCCTGTTCCGCCGCCATTTTCAAGAAACCGTGTTCGGCCCAACCTCGAACATGCCCGCGCCACGCATCGACCGCTACTACGACGCCTTCAACGCGCCTGCCGCGCGTTCGAGCGCGCTCGCGACCTTGCGCAGCACCGTCGACACGCGCGGCATCGTCGCGCAAACCTCGCGCATCCAAGCGCCCACGCTCGTGATCTGGGGTCGCCACGATCGCGTTTGGCCGGCAAGCTTCGGACAACGCTTGGCGCGCGAAATCCGCGGCTCGGGTTTCGAATTGCTCGACTCCGGGCACTCGCCGCACGAAGAACGGCCTCAGGAAATCGTGCGCATTTTACGGCGCTTCCTCACGGACGAACGCAAATCTCGTTTTTGATTTTTGGGTTGAGCCTTGCGCGACGAGTCCGCGCAAGGGGTCAACGAATTTGGCCGGCGCAGGGCGACCCGTCTAGCGTTTCGCACATGGACATCGTCAAGGCGCTGCTGGTGTTCTTCGTGCTCACTGGGCTTACGGAAGTGGCGAGCGAGGTCAGCCCAAGCGCGCTCGCGGCGAACGAACCTACGCCCGCGCCGACGACCGGTGCGCGGCTCGGTCCGCCGACACCCGGCGGTTCCGGCACGCGACACGTGGACAGCGCGACCAAACCAATCAAAATCGCGCTGCGCTGATTTCGTCGCCCGAGCTCAGTTCAGCGGGAACGACGCGGTCGGCGGACGACCATCGCTCGCAGGTGGCGGACTCGGCGGCTCGGCGGGAGCAGGCTTCGGTTCTTTCGATTCGCGCGGCGCGGCAGGCTCGCCGTGCGTCCCGGCAGGCGGATGCGAAACGGGTGCTGCCTTCGTGCTCGGCTCGGCTTCCTTCGGCGCCGTTGCCGGCTTGTTCGGCGCGACTGCCGTTGTCGGTTCGGGCGAAGGTGATGGTTCGGGCGTCGCGGCCGGCTCGGCCGGCTCGGCCGAAGCTTTCGGCAAGAGCGGCGAATCCGCGGGCACGGGCGGAACGTCGACCGCGGGCGGCGGCGGGATCGGCGCCGTCAACTCGACCTTTGCGGTCGGTGGAGGCGCTTCGTTCACTGGCGCCATCGTGACGATCGGCTCCGCGCTTGGCTTCACTTCCGGACTCGGCGCTTGATGATGTGAACGCCACAGCGCGACACACGCGATCGCCAAACCCATGCCCACGACCAGCGACACGACGCGAATGAAGCGCTCGCGTCGGGCTTCTTGCTCCGGCGTGCGCCGAACCACGCGCCGTCGATATTCTTCGTCCGCGCCGAGATCGTCGAAGCTTTGCGGCTCGACCGAGATCGGCGCGCTGTGCGCGTGGCCGCCCTCGTAAACGCCGCGCTCGCCCGCAGAAAAGAAATCGTCATGGCCGTCTTCTTCGACCGCGGGCGGGGCTTCGACCACGGGCGCGACCGCAGGAAACTCCGAGCTCACACGCTGCGCGACGGCTGGCGCGGACGCTGCCGAGACTGGCGCGGTTTGCGCGGGGGGCGTGGACGGCACGGGCAACGGCGGCGGGGTCGAGCGCAGCGGCTGATTCACGCTGGTTGGTTCGATGCTCTCCGGTGGCGAACCGAGCATGATCGTCGCCGTGGGCAAGCCTTCTGACGCTCGCTCGGCACGGCGCGCAACGGCCGGCTCGCGCTCGGTCGGCGCAAGTATCGGCGGCGAAGCGGGTGCCGCTTGTTCCGGAGCGCTCAGTGGCTGCGAAGGCGGCGCGGCGTGCTCGGGTTCGTAGCTCGTGACATTCGCCAGCGCGGAGCGCGCTGCCGCTTCGAGCGCGCTGTGCGACTCGGACGAAACCAACGTCGAAGTCGGCAGCGCGCTCGCGGCTCCGCTCTCGAACTCGTCCTCTTTGCGTTGCGCGGGGAACGGGATGACCTTGCCCTCGCTCGCGCGCGTGCCGGGCGTTTCGCGTGTGGTAGCAGGCTGCGGCGCTTCGGCGGCCGATCTCGGTGCTGAGTCCGACAGCGCGTCTTCCTTCGGCGCCAGCGGGCCGAGCCCCGAATGCGTGCGATGCGCCGCGCGCGCGTCGAAGCTTTCGAGCGGTTCGGGCGCCGAATCCACACTCTGGTGCACGGACGGCATGACCACGCGCGTTCGATTGCCACGCTCTGCGCTCGCGCTCGTGGCTTCGGTCGGATTCAGTCCCGGAATGGTCACCGGTGGATGCGTGCTCAAGGCCGCGAGCGGCGGCGCGGACGGCCGCCACGAAGGCGCGGCAACGCCCCCGACTTGCAACTTCGAATCGCTGCTGCGATCGGGCACGACGTCGTCGCGCACCTCCGAATCGGGCGGCATCGATTCGCCGCGCACCACGGCGTCGATTTCACTCGGCACGACGTCTTCGTCTGGCGCGGCTTGGCCCACCACGAGCAAGCCTTCGAAGTAGAGCTTCGTGATCGTGGACAGCGTCGACAAATCCTCGAACGGCGATTCGTCGACCACGTCGATCAGCTGCCGCTTGCCGTCGAAGAGCCGTAAAATGCCGTTCAATTCGTCGGGGATCTCGTTCAGGCGCTCGACCAGCTGTTCATGGTCGACCTCGAAGATCGTGCGCAGCGACGGCAGCTGCTCGAGCAAGCGCCCCCATTCGTCCACGCGACGCATGCCCTCCATGAGCAAGCCTTGGGTCGAAGTGGGGATGATGTCCTCGTTGGCGACCGGGCAAAATTCGACTTCGAAATTGCCGGCGATCCAAATCAACGAACGGTAAACGGCTTCCTCGCCGCGCAAGCGGCCGAGCTCGGCGTCCACGACCTTGCCGTCTCTGAAAAAAATCCGGGTTTCGCGCCGACCATCGCTGATCCGCGCGATGCCGCTCTTCCGGCTCACTTCGAAGGTCTGGAGCAGGTCGACCACGCCCATGTCTTCGAGCGAACCGCTGAGCCGCGTGCGCCGGCTCGTCGGCATGCTCGTGGCCATCTTTTCCTGCGTGCGCCGCGCCAAAAGCAGGTTCACGCGCGCAATCAGCTCGCGCACGAAAATCGGCTTCGTGAGGTAATCCTCGACGCCGAGCTCGAGGCCGCGGATCTTGTCCTCGATCGATTTCTGGCTGGTCAGAAACACGACCGGCAACTGCGCGAACTCGGCGTGCTCTTTCAGCCGCCGCACGAGCTCGTAGCCGTCGAGCCGCGGCAGCCGCGTGTCGCTCAAAATCAAATCCGGAGTCGAGAATTCGATCTTCGCGAGGGCGTCTTGGCCGTCCGTGGCGGTGGTGACGCTGTAGCCAGCTTTTTTGAGACTGACCTCCAGCACCCGCACGCTGCGGGGATCGGCGTCGACCAGGAGAAGTTGCTTTTTTGCCACGAGAAATCAGCCCCCGTCGAATTCAGATGAAGACTTTCCGGCTTGGGCGATGCTGTCAAGCCCGCGCGGGCGCTGAGCGCTCCGGAGATGCTTTTTGCGAGCGAGCACGGCGTCCGCTCACTCATAGCGCAGCTATGACGGAGTGCCCGTTAGTTCCCCCAAGGATCGACGATTTCCGAACCCCCGAGTGAAACTGGTTTTTGGCGCACACGGGGCGCCATGCGCGGCGCGGCCGGCGAAATCGGACGCTCGGCGGCACGCGGCGCCTTTGCCGAAACCGGGCTCGTGACCGGCTCCGGCGACACCGCAGCGGCCGCGCTGACGATTGGAGTGGGCAAAGCCACGGCCATCACACTCGGTAACGACGCCGTGACGCTCGCCGAGTTCAGGCTCGGAATCGCATTCGCTTCGGGCGCGTGCGGCGCGATTCGCTCGTTTCGGAGCGCGCGCAAACCGAGCGCGCTGCCGATGCCGAGCAAAAATAGAGCGCCGATCAGCGCGAGCGGCCAACGCGGCCACGGCTTGAGTCCAGCGAGCCCAATCGTGAGCTCCTCGCGACTCGGCAATTCGAGCTCGTCCGCGAGCAGCGAACGCGGCGTGCCGCGGCGATGGCGCGGCACGTGTCGCTCGCGCGGCGCGGTCGCAAAAGATACGCGATTGAGCTCTTCGACGAGCTCGCGCAGCGTTTGGTAACGATGCTCGGGCTTCTTTTCGAGGCAGCGCAGGGTCACGTGTTCGAGCGCGGCGAGCTTGTCCGTGCCGACGATCTGCGTGAGCGGCGGCGGCGTCATGTACATGTGTTTGGTGAGCACGCCCATGTAGCTGTCCGCTTCGAACGGCACGCGCCCCGTAAACATCTCGTACATGACCACGCCGAGTGCGTAGATGTCCGCGCGATGATCGGTTGCCTCACCCATGGCTTGTTCCGGGCTCATGTAGTGGGGCGTGCCGAAGACCATGCCAGCGCGCGTGAGTCGGCTCGCGCCGATCACTTTTGCCAAGCCGAAATCGACGATTTTTACTCGGTCGCGACCCGCGTCGTCGGTCGCGATGTGAATGTTTTCGGGTTTGAGATCGCGGTGCACGATCGAAAGCTCGTGCGCGGCGCCGAGCGCCTCCGCGATTTGCCGCACGATCTGCACCGCGCGCCCGGCGGGCACCGGACCACCGCGGCGAATCAAGGTCGAAAGCGATTGCCCTTCGATCAGCTCCATCACGAAGAACGGCTGACCGCTCGGCAGTTTGCCGAAATCGGTGATCTCGACCAAACCCGGATGTGAAACCGAGGCTGCCGTGCGCGCTTCTTGAATGAAACGCGCGGCGATTTCGCCGTCGGTCGCGAGATCTTTGCGCAGCGCTTTGAGCGCGAAGCGCTTACCGAGCGCGGTGTGCCGCGCCGCGTACACGACGCCCATGCCGCCCTCGCCCAGCACCGACAAGACTTCATAACGCTGGTCGACCACGCTGCCGATCAGCGGATCGAGCGACGGATCCCAGTCATTCGACTTGACGAGCGGCTCGCCGTCGAACGGGCAAAAGCGTCCGTCCGACGAGAAGTGATGACCGCACACGAGGCACACGGTCGCGCGCCGACCTTCAGCGGGCGGCGTCTGTTTCGCGGCGCCCGGCTGGCGCCCGAACTGCAACAACGTGTCGTCCACGATCGCGCTTCCATGAGGGTAGCACTGCCCTCACACCACGCGCTCCGCTGAATCAGCCCGGCGTGACGTGACGACCGCATTCGGCGCAAAAACGCGCTGTCGGCGGATTTGCGGCGCCGCACGCCGCGCAGCGCACGCTCTGTGGCGCTCCTGCAGCAGCAGCTGGAGCCGAAGCCGCGGGCGGCGCGCCGTAGCCGGGCGGCGGGGCACCAGGCGGCGGCCCATATGCAGCTTGTCCAGGCGGAGCGCCATAACCGGGCGGCGGATAGCCTTGAGGCGGATAACCAGGCGGCGCGCCGTAACCCTGCGCCGGCGGATAACCAGGCGGCGCAGCCGGATAACCGGGCGGCGGATAGCCTTGAGGCGGATAGCCGGGCGGCGCGCCGTAACCCTGCGCGGGCGGATAGCCCGGCATCGGCGCACGCGCACCCGCGTTGAGGCCCGCGCCGAGCGCCATGCCCGAAACGAGGCCGGCGCCAGCTGTGCCATCTCCACCTTGGGCGAGGCCTTGGCCGAGACCGAGCGTGGCTTCGGCTTGTGCGTATTGTTGATAGCGCCCGACATCCATCTGGTTCACGTAGCGCTGCCGGTTCATGAACTCTTGATCGAGCTCGAACTGGCGCTGCTGCGCCTGCGCCTCGGCTTGTGAGATGCCGATCTTGGCTTTGCGCGCGTCCACCTTGGCCTGCACGATCTGATCTTGCATTTCGTCGACGCGCTTCTGATCTTCGTCGCTCAAGCTGATGTTCAGCTTGCCGATCGCCGTGACTTTGACGCCGATATTCGACAAATCGGGGCAATCGTTGACGATCGCGCGCGCGACGTCCGGGCCGCAGCCGCCGAGATCCATCAGCGTCATTTCGCCGGCTTTGATCATGCGCGAGAGCGTCGCTTTGAGGCCCATGAACAAAGTGTCGCGCACCCAGTTCATGCTCTGGTCGACGTTGCCGCCGCCCTGCCCCACGAACCCGATCACGAATTTTACGGGATCGAAAATCCGAAACGAGTAGGTGCCGAACGCGCGCGGCGTCACGCGAATGTCGAGCTCGGGATCGCGCATCGAGCCGATCTGATCGCCGAAGTTTTGGTTGAAAATGTCGCGAATCGTGACGAAGAAAATTTCGGCGATGAAATAGTTTCCGCCGGTGTACGAGTCGATCAGCTTGCCGATGAACGGATAATTGCCGGCTTGCAGCGTGTGCGGCGAGCCCTGCGTGCCGAGCGCGGCGACGAAGCTGCCGTTCTTGAAGAACAGCGCGACTTCGTCCGAGTCGACGGTGAGCTGGCTCCAGAACGGGAAATTTTGATCCGGATGCTTGTAGACGATCTTCGTTTTCTCGGAATCCGGCCGCGCGATCATCATTCGCTGCACGCCGCCCTTGACGAAATCCATGATGCCCATTTCGGCTGGCTCCTTCACCGAGACGATCGCCGTTCCCGACCGAGTCTCGCTCCTTCACGTATAGCGGCCAGCCGGGCGCGCGGCAACCGCCAGCACCATCTTGGCCACGCTAGTGCTACGCTCTTTTAGCGTGGTTTTTCCTTCGCGCGATTCGTCACGCGGGCCGCGCGTTCTTTTTGGTCATGCAGCCTGACATCGAGCTCGACAAACTCCCGCCGCCCGTGCAGAAGGCGCTCAGCGCCGAAGCGCCACCGCAGGTGAGATTGCTCGCCGCGCGCGGCGTGATCCCGGGCGCGAAACCGGGCGACATCGTGATCGCGGTCGCCGCGCTGGCGAGCCACGAAGATCCGAAGGTCGCCGAAACCGCGAAGACGACGCTCGGCAAATTGCCGCCGCCGATCTTGCAAGGCGCGCTCGGCGCGGATCTGCCGGCGAGCGTGATCCTCGAGCTCACGCGCAGCTATCCGAACGACTACGACGTGATCACCGCGCTCCTGCGCATGCCGCGCATCGGCACCGCGGCGCTCGAACTGATGGCGGACGCCGCGGACGAACGCGCCGGCGAGCTCGTCGCCACGAACGAAGAGCTGATGCTCAAGAGTCCGACCGTGATCGAGAAGCTCTACATGAACAAGCGCGTGCGCATGTCGACCGCGGATCGCTTGGTCGAGCTCGCCGTGCGGCACAACCTCGAGCTCCAAATTCCGGCCTTCGCCGAGGCGGCGCAAGCGATCAAAAACGAGCTCATCCTCGAGCCGGCGGAAGAGCCGTACTTCGACGATGTGCTGTTCAAAGAAGCCGGTCAGCTCGGCGAAAAGCTGAAAATCGACGACAAGAACCCGGACACGCACGAAGTCGACGATGACGGCGAAGAGCAAATCAAAAAAGAAGTCTTGCCGCTCCACGCGAAGCTCGCGCAAATGACCGTCAGCCAAAAGATTCGCAGCGCGACGCTCGGCAGCGCGGGCGAGCGCTTGATCTTGGTGCGCGATCCGAATCGCTTGGTCTCGACCGCGGCCGTGAAGAGCCCGCTGATGCGCGAAAACGAAGCCGCGCAAATCAGCGCCAGCCGCGCGGTCTCCGAAGACGTGCTCCGCACCATCGCGCTGAACCGCGAATTTACGCGCAGCTACCAAGTCAAAATCAACTTGGTCACCAACCCGCGCACGCCGCTCACCTTCGCGACGCGGCTGATCCCGCATCTACGCGACAGCGATCTGCGCAGCCTCGCCAAGAGCAAAAACGTGAGCGCCTCGATCGCGCAAGCCGTGCGCCAGCAATTGAGCCGCAAAGAAAAAGGCTGAGCGAGCGCGATCGATTCTTTCGGGGTCGCCTCGCAGCAGCCCACATGCGCCAGTGCAGCCGCGCCTCGGATCACGCGCACGAACACCGCACGACGACGAACCGCACCGCCAATTGCCGTTCGTGCACCGCAGCGCGACGCGCAGTGAACAAACTTGGAGTCTTGGCGCTGAAATCCGAGAAGCCGCTGCGCGACGCCGAAGGCTTTGACGGCACGCGACGCGTCGCGTGACCATCAAAATAAAAACGGGCGCGCGCTATTGCGGCGTTTCCATCACGTGGCGAAACTTTTTCGCTTTTTCGACGCGGAGCGCGCGTTGCTCTTCGGCTTGCTTCACTTTTTCGGGGTCGACCAGAAACGGCGAGAGGCGTTCGGTCCGCTCGAACTTCGCTTTGTATTCGACCGCTTCGAATTTGTTTTTGAACGGCCCGATCCGCACTCGTTGCCAGAGTCCTCGCTCGGGCACGTACGCAGCTTGGCGAAAGGCGCGGTGGCCGCGCTTGCGCAGATCTTCGACCAGGCGATCGGCGTCGGCTTGCTCGCGGTAGCTCGCGACTTGAAGCTGGTAGCCGCCTTCCATGCCAGAGGGCGCCATCTCCGCGTTGTCCGCCAGCGACGACGCGGCGTGCGCGAGCTCGGTCAGGGAATCTTTTGGCTCGGTCGTAACCGGCGTCGCGGCGAGCAACGTGCCGACCGGAAGTGGCACCACGGGCAAGCGATCGGTGGGCGGCGGCGGCGCGCTCGGCGCGGCCGGCGGATCAGTCGCTTGATCGACGAGCCGGCCGCGTTCGTCTTTCACGGCCGCGAGCGCGGTGGTCGGCTTCGCGGCGTCGCTCAGGATGCCGGGGAACGTCACGTCGCGGCCTTCGAGTTGTTCGGCGGGCGTGGCCGTGATTTTGGCGCTCTTCACCAGCTCGGCCAGCGGATCGCGCTCGGTGTGCGCGGGCGGCCCGCTGCGCTTGGCCATCACCAAGCCGACGGTGACCAGCGCGGCACCGCCGAGCGAAGCCAACAAAAGCGCGCCCAGCCGCCCCGAGCGCGAAGCGCGGTCCTCTTCTTGGATCTGCTCCAGATTGCGCACGTTCACCGATTCCATGGCTGGTCTGCTTGGCTTAAACGAGCGCGAGAAATCGGGCCAATTTTCGGCGAAAGTCAGGTTCGGCCGACTCCACTCAAGCGAGCCTCGCTGGAACGCAGGAGCGCGAGCAAGGCTTCGGCTTTCCACAGCGTTTCTTCGACTTCGCGCCCGGGGTCGCTGTCGGCCACGATGCCGCC
>DATATR010000298.1:0-8740 GCA_036268695.1 Polyangiaceae bacterium
CGAAACCATGCTCGGCGACACCGCCGTCGCGGTGCACCCCGACGATCCGCGCTACATTCACCTCCACGGTCGCAAGCTCAAACACCCATTCCTCGATCGCGACATTCCGATCATCACCGACCCAATTTTGGTCGATATGGCGTTCGGCACCGGCGCGGTCAAAGTCACGCCGGGCCACGACTTCAACGATTTCGCGACGGGCAAGCGCCATCAACTCGAGGAGATCAACATCTTGAACCTCGACGGCACGCTGAACGAGCGCTGCGCGCAGTTTCAAGGCTTGAACATCAAGCAAGCCCGCTCGGCCGTGAAAAAAGCGCTGGCCGAAGCCGGGCTCGAACGCGGCACGAAAGCCCACAAATTGCAGCTCCCGCGCTGCACGCGCTCGAACACCGTGGTCGAACCGATGATCTCCACGCAGTGGTTCGTGAACATGAAGCCGCTCGCGGAACCGGCGCTCGCGGCAGTGCGCGAAAAGCGCGTCGAGATCATCCCCGCAGAGTGGGAAAAAACTTACGAGCATTTCATGACCAACATTCAAGACTGGTGCATCTCGCGCCAGCTTTGGTGGGGTCATCAAATCCCTGCGTTCCACTGCGAGGATTGCGAACACATCACCGTCACGCGCGAAGAAACCCCGAGCGCATGCGGCAAGTGCGGCCAGAGCAATCTCACCCAAGATCCGGATGTGCTCGACACCTGGTTCTCGAGCGGACTCTGGCCCTTCTCCACACTCGGTTGGCCGGACAAGACGCCCGCGCTCGCACGCTTCTACCCCACGAGCGACATGGAGACGGGTTACGACATCCTCTTCTTCTGGGTCGCGCGCATGATGATGATGGGCATTCACTTCATGGGACAGCCGCCGTTCAAACGCGTCCTCTTGCACGGTATGATCGTCGACGAAACCGGCGATAAAATGGGCAAATTGAAGGGGAATACGCTCGATCCGGTGGACTTGATCTACGGCGCGGATTTCAGCGCGATCGTGCAAAAGACGATGCCGGACGCGCCGGTCGCGGAGGCGCTCGCGAAGTTCAAGAAGGCGTATCCGTCGTCCGCGCAGATGGGCAAAGGGTTTTCGCCGAGCGGCGCGGACGCGCTTCGCTTCACCCTCTCGAGTTATTCGCCGCAAGCCAAACGCATCGCGCTTTCGCCCGCGCGCGTGGACGGCTATCGCAAGTTCTGCAACAAGATTTACAACGCCACGCGCTTCTCGCTCGGTTACCTCGAAGGCGAGAGCGTGAGCGTCGACGGCACCACGCCCGCGCCGAAGTTGCTCGTCAATCGCTGGATCTTGTCGCGCCTCGCAACAGCAGTCGAGGCCAGCACCGCGGGCATCGATTCGTACCGCCTCGACGAAGGCTCGGGCGCGCTCTACCGCTTCTTCTGGGACGAATTCTGCGCCTGGTTCGTGGAAATGACGAAGCCGGTATTTTCGCATGGATCCAAGGCAGAAAAGGCCGAGACGCGCCAAGTCCTGGCGCACGCGCTCGAAGCCGCGCTGCGCGCTCTTCATCCCTACGCGCCGTTCATCACCGAAGATCTCTGGCAACGCATTCCGCGCCCGGCGTCGCGTCCAGCATCGATCGCGCTCGCGCCCTACCCGACCGCTGCCGACGGCCGCGCGGATCTCGACGTCGAGCGCGACATGGATGCGCTGATGGCCGCGATCAGCGCCGCGCGTACGGTGCGCAGCGAACACGAGATCAAGCCGAGCGCACACGTAAAGCTCGAACTACGTTCGACGGATGCGAAGCTCCGCGCGCTGCTCGAAGAGCAAAGTCGCTTCATCGAATTTTTGGTGCGCACCGAGGGTGCTCCCGCGGTGTCCGCCGCGGGCGAACGGCCGAAAGGCGCCGTGCTCAGCGTCGCCGGCAGCATCGATGTGCTCGTGCACTTGCGCGGCTTGGTCGAGCCACAGAAAGAAGCCGAACGCATCGAGCGCAAACTGAAGAAGGTTCAGAAAGACATCGAAGTCTTGGAAAAACGGCTCAAAAATCCGAGCTTCGCCCAAAGCGCCCCGCCCGACGTCGTTGCTGAAGCGACCGCACTCAAGCAAGCACTCGAGCGCGAGGCAGCGAACTTGAGCGAGAGTTTGAAACTCGTCGACGAGCTCCACTGAGCGCGTCAGTCTGCCGTGTATTTCGGCAGCGCGATCGCGAGCAGCGCCGGATCGAAAACGATGAACGGCTCGAGTCCGGACTCGGCCGAAAAGCGAAAGCCCGCGTCGAAGGATCCGCTTGGTAGCGCGCCACGAAGCAAGACCGCGCTCGCTAAAGCGCCGAGGCGTGCGTCCAAGGCTTTGCGTTGCGTGTGGCGCAGCGTGTCCGCTTCACGACAAGGAGTCTGCTTGCGCTTTTCACAGTCGAGCTCTTTTTCGCGCGCCTCGAGCTCTCGTTCCCAGAGTTCGAACCAGATCGTTGCGCTTTCCGCTTCCGACTTGGGCGCGAGTGTCGTCAGCTCCGTACGCGCGCGAGCGAGCGCAGTTCGGTCCGCACTGTCCGTGGACAAGATGAGTTGATAGCCGCGCACGAGCGCGAGCAGCTCGCGGGCGCGCTCGAAATCTGGCGGTAATTCTGCGGCAGCCGCGCTTTCCAACACTTCCTTCGCGCGGTCCGTGCGATGGCCACGGTCGAGTGCACCTGCGGCATCGAGCACGGCGCGAAACGCCAAATCGGGCGGCGCGTTTTCCTGCAAGAGCTGCCCGGACACGCGCGACAAAAGGCGATACGCGCGCTCCGAGCCATCGAGCAAGGCGTCTGCTTCGGACACGCTGAGCACGAGCCGCGCGCGTTCGAACGCCTCGCCTCGTCCTTCGAGCATGATCTGCGCGAGCTCGGCGCGAGCGGCATCCATGCGCGACGTTGCGCCGCTGCTCGCGGCCGCCCAAACCTCGAGCGCAGCGCGCGGCACCCGCAATGTCGACTCGGTTTTCTCGAGCGGGATAGCGTCGATCAGGGGCGAGGTATCTGCTCGATGCGATAGCGCCGCAGCCACCGCGAACACGCCGGCCTGCGCGAAGCGATTCGAATCCGACTTCGCGAGCGCGAGTGCGCGCTCGTCGAGGGAGCGCGCATCGCTGTCACTCGGCTTGCCCGCGCCGGCGAAGCCGAGCGCATCGACGAACAGCGCGAGCCCAGCGAGCCGCGGCGCGATCGCCACGATTTGCTGGATTTTGTCGCGCAGGGTCGCGATGCGCTGGGCCGCGTCGTCTTTCGCGGACTGCCCGGGCGCCGCTGCCGTCTCTTGCATCCAGGGCACGACGAGCGCGAGCGCGGTGTACACTTCGATCGCTTCGTCGTCGCGTCCGGCGCCGGATTGCCAGGCCGAATCGAGCAAAGCGAGCGCAGACTTCGCGCGCGCGCTGGTGCGAAATGATTCTGCGCACAGCGCGGCCGTGCCGACACCGAGAGGCAACTCGGGGCATGCCGGATTTTCGAGCAAAGTTTCAGCATACGCCGCAGCGAGCCCGAGCTCGGACTTTGCGTGTGCCACTTCCGGTTCGAGCAGCGCACGCGCTTCATCGAAACGGCCGAGCCGAAGCCACGCTCGAGCGAGCGCGAGCTTCGCTCGGCCGTCGCTCGCGGTCGGATGATCGTGCGTAAATGTTGCAGCGGCGATCATGCGTTCGGCGCGAGCCAGCTCATCCACAGGTGGCGGATGTGATTTGTCCGAACGCGCCGCTCGGAGCTCCTCTGCTGCGCGCGCTGAATCGCCTGCGCGAGCCAGTTCTTCGGCGAATTCCAGGTGATTCTCCGAGTTCGGCTCGACTTCGACCAATACTTCGCGCGCGAGCAGCACGAGATCCGCGCGACCGACCGCGAGCGCGACGCGCGCGAGCAAGTGGCACGCGAGCGCCGCCTCCTTACCCGACGCGAGCACGTCGGCAGCGCGATCGCGCAAGAAGTCGAGCGCGGCTCGGCGCGCGAGCTCGCGCACGATCGCGCTGCGAGTCGAGCTCGGCGGCGTATCGCCAGTTTGGTGCTCGACACCGAGCAAGCCGGACAACTCCTCGGTGCCGGCGGACGTCGTCGCGAGCACGTAGAGCGCGCGTGGCGAGGTGCCACCTGAGGCCAAGTGCAGAAGCGGCAAGCTCTCGACGAGTGAGCTTTGATCGCTGTGCACGGCGAGCTTGCGCTCGGCGTCGAGCCCGGCGAGTCGCTTGTCGAGCTCTTTGCGGGCATCTTCCGGCAACGCGAACAGCACCGGATCGGGTCGCGGAATCGAACGTAGCGCTTGGGCGAGCCGCTCGCGCGCGCTCTGCGTGCGTGCTTTGGCCGTGCTGCGTGCGGTCGTATTCGACGCGCTGGCCGGTGATTTGGCTGGATTTGCGCAGCCAGGCAAGCCCAACAAAAGAAGCGCGAACGCGGCGCGAAGCGCTGACCCGCGCCGCATCAGAACCGGAACTGACCGAGGAACCCGATGTAACGCGAGTCGAGCGTGCCGTTTTTACCGAAGGCATCGGGGAAGCCGAGCATGCCGCCGATGTTCACGCCGCGCCCGACATTGAACAGCACGCCGCCTTCGAGCGGAATGCCGTAGCCGTCACCGAAGCGCTTGAGTGGCCCGTTCAAGCCGCTGCCGACGAACGGCGCGATCGTCGCGGTCGGTTGGAAGTAAACCCAAATCGGGATGAAGATGCCGTCGCCGTTGCCGTCGTCGCGATGATTCAAACCGAAGTAGAGGCCGGGATCGTATACGAGCGCGACGTTTTCCGTGACGTTCGCGCGACCGAGCACGCCCACACGCCCGCCCACCCAAAGCTCTGGACTCAAGCGATGAAACGGCACGCCCGCGTCGAGATCGACTTCGTAGTTGCGACCGCCCGCGAGAAAAATCACCGCGCCAAAGCCGACGTCGTTATAGAAATCGCGAAACTTCGGATCGTTCACACCAGTATTGAATTTCGGACCGGTCTCGTGCGTGATGCCGAGCATCACGTCGTCGGTCACGCCCCAGAAAAAATCGGCGGGGATATTGACCGGCTTGAATACCGAGTTGCGCGACACGTTGATGTTGAGCAGATCCGGTCGCGCCGGCGCGCCCGTGATCTCGAAGCCGCCTTTCGGAAGCAAAAAGCTCTGGCGAGTCCACTCTTGCGCGCGCGCGACGCGCGGGAAGACTCCGAGCGACAAACCAACGACGAGGCAGGTGGTTTTGAGGTTTCTCACGGCGATGCGAAGCTAACACCGAGCACTCCGCACTTGGCAACCCCTGCCTTTCGTCGATCGCACTACAATTCGTGGCGCTAATTCAATAGAGCCGCATCCGCGCCTCAGCCGGGGCTGAACATGATTGGGTAACTGACCGTTACGATCCCGTTCTCGGGCGTCGGAAACGACAAGCCGTAGAATGCTTGCACCACGCAGGACACGACGCTCGCGTCCGGCAAGTCGCTGCCGCCATTTTGTACGCTCGCCACCGCGCCGTCGCGGCCAATCACGAAGCGCGCCGTCACGCGGCCGCTGAGGTTTGGATTCGAGCCGAGCCCGCGTTCGTAACACATGCGGAAACGGCCGTAATTTTGGCGCACGATGCGCTGCACGACTTCGGCAGGGATTCGACCGCTGACGATCGAGTTGCCGTCGGGTCTGATCTGCGGGACGCCGATCTTGTGCTCGCCGCTGCCCAAATGATTTCCGTGACCCCAACCGCTCGCGTCGCAGTTCGCGCGGCCGCAAGTGCCGATACCGCCCATGCCAACGCCGTCGCCGTGCCCGCCGCCACCCTTGCCCGGGCCGCTCAATCCAAGGCCATCGCCGCCCGATTCGCCAATCGTGTCGCCCCACATGTTGCCTTCGGCGTCGAGCGAGTCGTGGCCAAGCGCCGAGTTGCGTGCGAACGGCGAGCTCGCGCCGCCCGCGCTCGACAAATTGCCGAGCAGCTCGATCATGCCGAAGTGCTTCGCGTCTTCGATCGCTTGCGCTCGCGATAATTCCGTCAGCGCCGAATCGCCGGTCACCGCGGCGCGATGATTCGTCGTTGGCATGTTCGGCTTGCCGAGCGTGCCCGCGCGGCCTTGCGCGGCTTCGGCGGGAGCGCCGCGGTCGGCATCTTTTTGGCCTGATTCATCGTTGTTCGGCGTTTCCTCACGATTGCGTTCGGCGTTCGCGTGCAGGTATTGCTGCATCATCAGCAAGCGATCGTGATCGAGCTCTTCGTCGTCCGTGGCGTCGAGTGCGGGCATCCAGAATGCGAACGCAGCGAGCAGCGCAGCGGCGACGCCGAAGCTGGTCCCAAAAGCTGCGAGCACCGAACTTTCGGCGCTCTTCAAACCGGCGCGCGGCGTCACTTGGCCGGCCGCGACGTTCGCGACGCGAAACTTCAGGCGACCGAGCGCGAGCTCGACGACGGTTCCAGTGAGCAGCGCGATGCTCGTCGCGTCGCTCGCTGCAAAACCAGAATCGTTGTCTTGTTTGAGCAGACAGCGTGCGCCTCGCGGCACATTGACCTGCGCACCACCAGCGCGCATTTCGATCAGCTCGAAGCTTTCAGCGCCGAGCTCGCTTGCAGGCATTTCGAAGTCGACCGGCGTAGGCTCGGACCCTTCACCGATCTTGAACGAGCGGAGTGGCGACAAGTGCGTCGCGAACAAGATCGTCGAGCCCCAAAGTCCCATTACTTCCAGAGCCGGGAGCTCCGGACGCTCGAATTCGCCTGCTGCGAGCGGCGCGCGCCGAAGCAGCACGTGCGTCGGTGCGTCGGGATCGATGCGCGGCTCGGCTTCGGCTTGGGCCGCGAACGCGAGCGGCAGCGCGCGATGTGGGTGAATGGAATGAAGCTCGGGATGCAATGATGCCATGGACGTAATCCTCCGAAGGGTTCACCTGAACGAGCGTGCGTGGAGGTCGCGAGCGATGGCTCGCGCGTCCGCGGCGAAGTGTCGCCGGCAGCGTGTCGTTCCGTGTCGCCCAAATCGACAGCAGCCGTGCCCGGGAAGTTCCTGAAAAAATGGCGACAGCGAGAGCGAAGCAGTCGCCCGGCGCCTCGACACACTTAAGCTGCTGCGATCTTGCGCCGCAGCATATCGATATGCGGGCGTGAAGAGCCGGCCACTGCCGGGACACGGCTGCCCTGCCTTGGCCCGAGCTCGACGCGAGCAAGGCCGAGAAAAGATCGCCAAAAAAATGACGCGATTCGAAACTCGGGCTCGTGTCGATCAGCCCCAAAAGGCGGAAAGTCGTGTTACCTTAAGCGTCGAGGGTTCTGAGTTTGTCCGAGGATAGAAAGCCTGCTCCGTACATCGAAGAGGAATCGGACGAGCGAACCGCGATCGTCAGTTTGTCGGAGCTCCGCAGCCCGAAGAAGCAATCAAAAGATCGCCACCTGCTCGTGCGCGTGAGAGGCGCGGAACTTGGCCGCGTGTCGCGCTTGCCACCCGAACAATTTCGTGTGGGCCGCAGTCAAGACTGCGAGCTCTGGCTCGGGGACGACGGCGTGAGCCGCAAACACGCGCGCATTTTCCAAGAAGGTTCGGCCTATTTGATCGAAGACACGGGCTCGGCGAATGGCACGTTCGTGCAAGGCCAGCGCGTCTCGCGTCAGATTTTGCGAGATGGGGACGTGATTCAATTCGGGCCGACGGCGGTGTTCCGTTACACCGTCACGGACGAGAGCCAAGAAGCACTGCTCCAACAGCTCTACGACGCGAGCGTGACCGACGCGCTGACCGGCGCGCACAACCGCGAACATTTCGATACTCAAATGCGCAGCGAGCTCTCCTACGCGCGCCGCCACAAGACGGACGTGTCACTCGCGTTCTTCGACGTCGATCATTTCAAAAAAGTGAACGACACCTATGGGCACCCGATCGGTGACGCGGTGCTCGTCGCGCTCGCCGACACAATCCGCAAGATGGTCCGCAATGAAGACGTGTTTGCGCGCTACGGCGGCGAGGAATTCGCCTTGATCCTGCGCGGCATCGACGGCGCCGGCGCCGGCTCGGTCGGCGAACGCTTGCGCGAGCGCGTGGAAGCGTTGCGCGTGCCGAGCGAATTCGGCGAGCTCAGGGTCACCGTCAGCGTCGGCTGCGCATCCTTCGCCGAACTGGAAGACAAGACGCCGGAGGCGCTCGTCAGCGCCGCGGACAAGCGCCTGTACGCCGCCAAGCATGGCGGGCGAAATCGCGTCGTCGCTTCCGACTGAGCCGAAGCGCGGAGGCCGAGCCGACGCTCGGAGCCGCCGTTTGCTACTTTTGGGGCGAAGCACTACGACTCTGCGCCGCGCATGCGGTCAGACGACGAAGCCCCCGCGGAAGCCGAGCCGGCGACCGAGCCCGCGGCTCCGAGCAGCGAAACCGAGCTCGCGCCGGGCGAAGCTCACGCGATGTCGCTCGTGACCGAGCCTCCGGACGATAGCGACGAACCGCCGCTCACGCCGCCGGGCAATCCTGCGCGGCCTTGGGCCTACTTGTGGGCGCTCGTCGCGCTCGTGCCGGTCTTCTTGTTGATGGCCGCGGATCGGCACTTTACGTTCAGCGTGCCGCTCGGGTTCATCGCGATCGCGCTCGCGAGCTTCGCCATCCTCGACGCGATCGGCAGCTTCGACGACGCCCACGCATCGAACGGAGCTCTGCCGAGCTTGCGCGCGCTCGCGCCGCGCTTACTCGAGCTTGGCGGCGCCGCGGTCGCGCTGGTCGTCTCCTTGCGTTTGGCGGTAGCGGGGTCCTTGCCCTGGCCCGTGTGGAGCTCCGGCGTGCTCGTCACGGGCAGCATGATCTGGCTCTTGCTCGCGCTCT
>DATATR010000299.1:0-3564 GCA_036268695.1 Polyangiaceae bacterium
TCGAACGCGTCTTCCGCGAGCAAAACCATGCGATCTTCGCTCATGCCCTTGTAGCTCGCGAACAAGAGCTCGTTGAAGGTGCGCCGATCCAAGAGCTCCGCGATTGCCATGCGCGGCGCGCCGAGCAGCGCGCGCCCGAGCCGCATCGCGGTTTGCACCGGCGTGCCTTGGTTGACCAAGTAATACAGCGTCGGGTGCACCAGATTGCTGGTGACGAGCGTGCCGTCGACGTCGAAGTAACAAGCTGCCAAAGTTGAACGCTTCGCTAGGGTTAGGCCGGGTTTGGTGACTCGAACAATTCGCTGGTCGAGCGGCCGACCGGCGGGGCGCATTCTACACATGAGCCGAGACAAAACGGGAGTCTTGCTGTGCTCGGCACTTGGCGCGTCGCGTTGCAGCAGGTGAAGGCCGCAAAAAGCCCCCAAAACGCCGCCCCGCCTCGAGCAAGGCTCAACCCCAAAAAAGAAACCGCAAAACTCCTGTAAGGAAGAGGCGTGAAGTGGATCGCGAGTGCGGCCGAGCTCTCGGCCTTGAACGACGCGCTGCTCGGCGCGGGCACGCTCTATCTCGATACTGAATTCGAATCGAATCGCTCCGGCACCGAGCTGTGCGTGCTGCAGATCTCGAACGGTCGCGAGATCTTTTTGGTCGATGCGGTTACGGTTCGCGATTTGAAACCGCTTGCGCCCGCGTTCGAGCGCGCCGCGCTGTGGGTGCTGCACGCGGGACAACAAGACGTGATGCTGCTCGCCGAGCGCTTGCGCCTGGCGAAGAAGCCGAGCGTGTTCGACACGCAGATCGCTTGGTCGTTGTCCACGGTCGAGCACAGCGTGTCGCTCGCGTACGCGCAGTTTCGCGCGCTCGGTTTGCGCGCTGGCAAAGCGCACCAAGCCGATGACTGGGTGCGCCGCCCGCTGCCCGCTTCGCAACTCGCCTACGCCGCGGCCGACGTCGAACATTTGCCGCGCTTGCACGCGTTCCTCGTCGAGCGGCTCGACGCGCTCGGCCGCAGCGAACTCGTGCCGATCGCATCCGCTGAAACGGTGTGGACCGAGCCGAAACCCGCGACATTGCTCGCGCTCGATTCGTTTCGCAACGCCTGGCAGCTCGATCATCGCGGACAAGCCGCGCTTCGCTATTTGATCGATTGGTTCAACCGTTTGCCGGAGCGCGAGCGCGAACAAGCGCCAGAGAACAAAACGTTGCTCGCGATCGCTGGGCGCCTGCCGGCTTCGCTCGCCGATCTGCAGCGAATCAAAGGCGTACCACGCGGCTGGTCGCGCGAGCTCGGGCTCGAACTGATCGCTGGGCTCACCAGCGCCGCGGCGAGCGCGAACGGCGAAGCCTTCGTGCCGATCGATCCGCCGGCGTACGCCACCAAGCGCGAGCTGCGCGTCGATGGCTGGCTCGCGGCCGCGCGCGCCGAATTGTGCGTCACGCTCGAGGTCGCGCCCGAGCTCGCATTGCCGTCGCGGATCATGAAGAGCCTGCGCGCGCACGCGCTCGCGCACGGCACGGACGGTCTCGGCGCCGCGCTCGACGGCTGGCGGAGCGCCTTGCTCGTTCACGCGCTCGCCGATTTCGCGCGCCGTTTTCCGCTCGAGATCTGAGCTATAGTAGCGCCTTGACCACCTCTGAAGCCCTGACCCGCGGCGTGCGCGTCAAAGTCGAAGCGCGCTATTCGCCCGATCACTCCGAACCGCGGCGCAGCGAGTGGTTCTTCCTCTACACCATCACCATCGCCAACGAGGGCGACGCGACGGTGCAATTGCTCAATCGCCACTGGATCATCACCGACGCCAACGGCCAAGTCGAACAAGTGCGCGGCCCTGGCGTGGTCGGGCACCAACCCGTGCTCCGTCACGGCGAAAGCTTCGAATACACCTCGGGCTGCCCGCTCAAAACGCCGTTCGGGTCGATGCACGGCACGTACGAAATGGCACTCGACAATGGCGAACGTTTCCTCGCCGAAGTCGCGCCCTTCGCGCTGCGCGAACCCGGCGCATTTCACTGATCTCGATTTTTCATTGGATGCCCCCCGTCGAAGTGCGTCGCATCACGGCGGCGTGCTCGCTCCGCTGCGCGCGCCGGGGCCCCAAACGCGGCTCCGCCGCGCGGGCCCCCCACGAAATCACACGCCGCAGACGCACTGTTCGCGCCGCGTTTTCAGTTGCATTTGCAACTGACCGAAGGTCAAACACCTGCCGGCCCAGACTTTCGATAGCTCAAGTTGCATTTGCAACTAACTGAACGCCAAACAGCGCTTCCGCCCAGACTTCGGCTCACCAAGTTGCATTTGCAACTGACCCGAACGCCAAACAGCTGCACGATCAGACTTTCGAGCTCAAGTTGCATTTGCAACTAACCGAACGCCAAATAGCGCTTCCGCCCAGGCTTCCGCTCACCAAGTTGCATTTGCAACTGAGTGAGCGCGAAACGGCGCGCCGCGTACATTTCCGCTGGCCGAGTTGCATTTATAACTGACGAACGCGCAACACCTCCCGGCGCGGACTTCGCTAGCCAGTTGCATTTGCAACTGAATGATACGGAGCGCCGCCGCACGGCGGGCTCGCGCCGGGCATCGACCGCATGCTGATGCTGCTCGCCGATGAACCCAACATTCGCGAGGTGATCGCATTTCCACTGACGCAAAGCGCGGAAGATTTGTTGATGGGCGCGCCGTCGATCGTCAGCGACGCGCAGCTGCGCGAGCTCGAGCTCGTACGCTGATCACAAGCGCGCGATCCATTCACCGATGTCTTGCAGCGGCAAGGTCATCGAAGCGACACCGGCGCGCACGACGGAGCCGGGCATGCCGTAAACCACGGCGGTCGCTTCGCTCTCGGCAATCACGATGCCGCCGGCTTCGATGATCGCGCGCGCGCCCTGCACGCCGTCGTCACCCATGCCGGTGAGGACGACGCCGATCGCCTTTTTGCCCACGGTATTAGCGACGCTCGTGAGCAAGCGATCCGCGCTCGGCACGTAACGATCGCCCTCCGCCGGCGGCTTCACGCGCAAGCGCAATGGGCCTTTCTGCGGCATTTCGAGCTCCATGCACTGCCGGCCAGGGCACACGAAGCCGAGCCCTTCGGACAACACGTCGTAGTCACCGGCTTCGGCGACGCGCAGCTGACTCCGGCGATCGAGCCGCTCGGCGAACGTGCGCGTGAATTTATCCGGCATGTGCTGCGCGATCACGACCGCGAATTTTGCGTTGTCCGGCAGGCGCGAGAAAATTTCCATCAGCGCGCTCGGGCCGCCGGTCGAAGATCCGATCGCGACCACGTTGCGCGGCGCGATCGCGATACCCAGCGGGCGCGCTTCCGGCGCGCTCGGCGCTACGGGCAAATCGGGCAAGCGCCGGGCCGGCGAAGGCGGCGCGATGCGCACCGAGCGCGCCAGCGTGACCTTGCGCAAGAGCTCGTCGCGAATCGCGGCCAAATCGGGATCGGCGTAGCGATCGGGCTTGGCCACGAAATCCAGCGCGCCGAGCTCGAGCGCCTTGAACACGTTCTCTTTCTGGCTGTAGCTCGAGACGACGATCACCGGCGTCGGCATCTT
>DATATR010000300.1:0-20170 GCA_036268695.1 Polyangiaceae bacterium
TGCTTCACGCGGTGCTGCTCACTCTGGCTGGCTGCGCCGATGCGCGCGGTCGCTTCGAAGATTTTCAGAGTCGGCTCGCGGCCGAGCCCGATTCCGGCCTCGACGCGGACGACGGTGGGCCCTGCACGCCGCCGGATCCGAACGTGGTCGGCGGTCCGGCATTGCTCGCGCTCGACACGAGTCTCATTCCCGGCGAACCCGTGCTCTTTCTCGGCACGATCGACACACCGCCGCTCGGCGGCACGACCGCAGTTCACTACGTCTATCACGCGGTCGACGCCCAAGATCGCCACACGCTGGTCGGTGATGAGCTCACCGTCGGCCCGTTTCCGCTCACTGACGGCGCGCTCACCGCGTTCATCCCCGAGTCGACGCTCGACGGCCGCGCGAACCCCCAACTCTACGGTACGCCAATCGACTCGGAAATGACGCTTCACGGCCACATTTGCGGCGTGAAAAGCTCGTACTGCGGCACGCTCGACGGCGTCACGAGCGGGCTCATCAGCGGCCCGTTCACCGGGCACTTCGCGATCACGCTCTTGCCGAGCTTGGACGCGGTGCCCGCTCAACCGCGCTTCGGTTGCGGCGCGAGCGACGTCGCCGCGCCGTTAAATCAGTAGCGCGACTGCGACTAAAGATAAGCCCCGAGCGCGCGCTTCACGGACGCGACGTAGCCAGCACCAAACAAATTCAGGTGCACCAAGAGCGGGTAAAGCTGATAGAGCGGCACGCGCTCACGCTGACCCGGTGCAGGCGGAAATGCCTCGGCGTAGGCCGAAAACACGCGCGTGGAGAAGCCGCCGAAGAGTTGCATCATCGCCAGATCGACCTCGCGGTGTCCGCCGTAAACCGCGGGATCGATCAAACAAGGCGCGCCGTGTTCGTCCGTGTGCAAGTTGCCGCCCCACAGATCGCCGTGCAACCGCGCGGGCGGTTCGCTTTCGCCGACCAGCTCGGGAAGAAGCTGAAACAGCCGCTCGAAGTCGCGAGCGAGCGAAACCTCGGCTTGCCCACTTTTCAACGCCAAAGCGAGCTGTGGCTCGAGCCGTTCGGCGCGATAAAACTCGGCCCAAGTTTCATGCGCGCGGTTCGACTGCGGCAAGCGACCGATGAAGTTCGACGCTTCGAAACCGAAGCTCGGCGCGCTCGCGCGGTGCAGCGCGGCCAGCCCACGCCCGAGTTCTTCGTCGAAGTGTTTGCGCGGCTCGGCCGCACGAATGAACTCCAACAAGAGGAAGCTCGGACGCTCGCTCGCGCCGGAAAAGCCCAACACGTTCGGAATGCGCAGCGCGCGCGCCTCGGCCAAAAACCCGAGCCCGCGCGCTTCGGCCGCAAACATCTCGGGCGGCGCGCGATCGTTGGTTTTGAGGAAGACGCTCGCGCCGTCGCTGAGCGCGAGCTCGAACGCTTCGTTGATGTCGCCGCCGGAGACGCGCGCGCTTCGCGTCACGCGCCGGCCGAGCTCGTGCTCGACGCGCGCGCGCAGCGCCTCCCCGATCATAGCCCGTGTTCCGCGCGAATTTGCGCGAGCAGGTGCTGGCACGCGGCGCGGCACAACTCGAGCACGTCGTCGAATCCGTCTTCGTCGCCGTAATAGGGATCGGGGATCGGAGCGCCTTGGGGCGCCGCGGGATCGAACGAACGCAGCAATTTGATTTTCCGCGCGTGCTCGGCCGAACGCGCGATCTGCTCGAGATCGGCCAAGTTCGACGAATCCATCGCGATCACGTAGTCGAAGCTCGAAAAATCTCGGGCTTGAAATTGACGCGCTTGGCCGCCGATCGCAATGCCGGCGCGTGTGCCCGCGGCGCGCGCGCGGCGATCCGGCGCTTCGCCCGCGTGGTAGCCAGCCGTGCCGGCGCTGTCGATTTCGAAGGCGTGCGAGAGCTCGGCCTCTCGGACCAAATGCCGAAACACGCCCTCGGCCGTGGGCGAACGACAGATGTTGCCCAAACAGACGAAGCACACGCGCACCTTCGTGCTCATAGCCGCATCCCTTTCAAGAGCAGGTAGATCGTGTAGCCCAAGGCGTAACAGCCGCCGATCAGGATCGCGAGCACGACGACCGGACGGGCCTTCAGCGTGCGCCGCTCGCTCGTGGGCTCGAGATCCGTCATGAGCGGCGAGTTTATGCGAAGAAACTCGAACTCGCTCGCCGCAAACCAGCGCCGCGCCACGGCCGATCCACGCGCCTTTGCAACAAAAACCCATGACTCGGCGTTTATGACCGAGTAAACGCCGAGTTTTCGCGCACATTTCGCTGCACGATTTCAACGAAATTCGTGCGTCAAATCAGGACGCGCGGCGTCTCGCGCGATAGACTCGAAAAACCAGGGCTTATGCTTCAACCCGGCCAAATCATCCAAGACAAGTACCGCATCGTCCGCATGATCGGGCAAGGCGGCATGGGCGAAGTGTACGAGGGCGAGAACATCTCGATCGCTCGGCGCGTCGCGATCAAGGTGCTGCTCGGCGAGGCCGCGCTGAACGCGGACATCGTGCAGCGCTTCGAGCGTGAAGCGCAGGCCGCGGGCCGCATCGGCAACGATCACATCTTGGAGGTGCTCGACCTCGGCGCCCTGCCGACCGGCGATCGCTTCATGGTGATGGAGTTTCTCGACGGCGAGCCGTTGAACTCGCGCATCGAGCGGCTGCGCCAGCTCACGCCCGAGCAGGTGATTCCGCTCGTCTTGCAAGCGCTCGCTGGGCTCGCGGCCGCGCATCAAGCGGGCATCATCCATCGCGATTTGAAGCCCGAGAATTTGTTCGTGCTCAAACAGAAGGCGGGCACGGCGGACTACGTCAAGATCATCGACTTCGGCATTTCGAAGTTCAGCCAGCTGAGCAACGAAGGCATGAAGATGACCAAGACCGGCTCGGTCATGGGCACGCCGTATTACATGTCGCCCGAGCAAGCGAACGGCAGCCGCGAAGCCGACGCGCGCAGCGATTTGTACGCCATGGGCGTGATCCTGTACGAGTGCGTGACGGGCGCCGTGCCCTTCGACGGCAAGACGTTCAACGAGCTTTTGTTCAAGATCGTGCTTTCGGATCCGGTGCCGCCGCGGCAACTCGCGCCGAACCTCGATCCCGCATTCGAGCCGATCATTTTGAAGGCGATGGCGCGCGAAATCGAACAGCGCTTTCAGACGTGTGACGAGTTTGCGCAAGCCTTGCGCGACTATCAAGCCGGCCGCGGCATGCAGATGGCGGACGTGACCGGCCCGATGCCGGCGTTCAATGTCGCGCAATCGGCGCAAACCGCGAACGCAGCGGGCGCGCGAGGGCTCGCCACCGGCGCCAACTGGTCGAAGACGGACGGCCAGATCCCCACCCCAATCCCGAAGACCAGCACCGGCCTCGTCGTTGCCATCGCCGCAGGCGGCTTGCTCGTGCTCGGCGGCGGCGCGCTCGCCGCGGTGAAAGTGATGCACAGCGGCTCGGCTCCGACGCCCAGCGCCTCCATCGCCGAAAAGCCGACCAGCGAACCTGCACCCAGCGCGACCGCGCCGACCACCGCGAGTGCGACGGCCACTGCGCCCGCAACAACCGAAGCGCCGCCGACCGCGTCGAACAACGCGCCGGCGAAGCTCAGTGTGGTTCCGCCGAAACCCGGCATCGCCCATCCGCCGCCGAAAGCGCATCCGCCGCCGCCGAAAAAAGGCGGCGGAGGTTCGTCGAAGCCGAGCGGGCCGGACTTCGGGTACTGAGCACGATTACGTTCGAAGGGTGGTTGGGCCGATAGCGGCTGCCGTGCGGGTTGAAATCCAGTGATTTCAGACTGTTACTGGGATCTATATGCCTTTGACATATCTTACATTCTTGACATTTCTTACATTAACGCCAGGCTTGGGGGATGCTCGGCGGTAACCCACGAATGCTAATCGGAACTGCGCAGCAGACCCTAACAGTCTCGCGTTACGACGCTGTTCAAGTCGAACGCGATCCGGATCGGTTGATCCAGCGAGTCCGGAAGGAAGCATTCGATCTGGTCCTTATCGACCTGATGCTGCCACATCTGACAGTAGCGTTGCTGCAGAAGGTTTTTGAGCTCGTCCCTCGCACGTTTACCGTTCCCACGTCGTTCATCGAAGAACTAACTCGACACGTGAACGAGAACTCGACGCTGGAAGACGTGAGCAAGTTATTGGTGGCCGGCGTGGCAGTGCAGCGTCGTTCCCAGCTCGTTTCGCAACGCTCGCCCGAGCAGCTCGCAGAACTCGACCGCAAAGCGCTCGAATTGGCATTCGCGCAACGGAAAGACCTTCTCGAAGGAAGTCTCACTACACAAGCGGTGGCGAAGTTGCTTGGGACCTCGCGGCAAACCCCACACGATCGAGTCAAGGCCAAGACCTTGCTCGCGATCGAAGAGAGCGGGACACTGCGCTTCCCGCACTGGCAATTCGATGCCAGCGGTCCGAACGGCGTCGTTCCAGGCTTCAGCGAAGTGTTGAAAGAGCTCGATGGCGGCCCCGTCGCTCAAGCGCGATGGTTCCAACACCCGAATCGCGTGTTGGAAGGTCGAACTCCACTCCAAGCGATCAAAGACGGAGATCTCGCTCGCGTATTGGTCGAAGCGCGGGCAGTCGGGGCTGCTGCGGGGGCTCGTGGTTAGAATCGTTCTGCCACCGCCGACACGAGCAGTAGCTCCCCAATACAAGACTCTGCATGCCGGAAAGTCTCTCGTGAGAATCCACGGCACGAAACACCTCGGACCAGGCGACTACAACCACAACGGCCCACGGGGCCGCTTTGATCATCACGACGCGATTTCGCCGCCCGTCAATGACCCTGCGCATGGCATTTACTATGCAGCGGACAATCTCAAGGGTTGCATTATCGAAGTCTTCGGAGACACCGGCGTGATAGAGCCAGCTGGATACGGCGTGGCCGTGGTTGAACCAACGAGGGACCTGACACTGCTCGACCTCACCGGCGACCGCGCATGGCATGCGGGCACGATCGCAGCGATAACCAAGGACGCGGATCGAACTGCATCGCAAGCGTGGGCACGCTTCTTCTATACGACGTATCGCTCGCTCGACGGCATTTCGTACGGCAATGCACATGACGACGCTGCCGCATACGCCTTGTTCGAACGTGCGGGCCATTTGAACATCGTCGAGCACAAACTATTGGCTGATCCAGACCTGGACGCGGAGCTGAAGGACCTCGCGATCACGCTCAACATGTTGCTCGTGACTTAGCGGGAGGGTATTGAAAAAAGCCTCGGCGGCTCCAAACGCCGGCTCTGTGCGGCAAAGGTGCACTCTGCTCCATCGTCGAGTAAAACCGCGCGATGCTCGCTCTGTCCGGAAAAACGTTGCTGATCACGGGTGCGAGTCGCGGCATCGGGCGCGCGATCGCTTTGCGCGCCGCGCGTGACGGCGCGAACGTCGCCGTGCTCGGCAAAACCGACGCGCCGAACCCGAAGCTCGCCGGCACGGTGCACGAAACCGTCGCCGAGGTCGAAGCCGCGGGCGGTCGCGGCATCGCCTGCGTTTGCGATGTGCGCTTCGAAGATCAAGTCGAAGCCGCAGTCGAAAAAACGATCGCGACGTTCGGCGGCATCGACATCTTGATCAACAACGCGAGCGCGATTTCGCTGACCAGCACGCTCGCGACCGAAATGAAGCGCTTCGATTTGATGCATCAAGTCAACACGCGCGGCACCTTCTTGTGCTCGAAGGCGTGCTTGCCGGCGCTCGCGAAAGCCGAAAATCCGCACATTTTGATGCTCTCGCCGCCGCTCAGCCTCGACCCGCGCTGGTTCGCGCCGCACCTCGCGTACACGATCGCCAAATACGGCATGAGCCTGTGCGTGCTCGGCTTGGCCGAAGAACTCAAGCCGCGCGGCATCGCCGTCAACGCGCTCTGGCCGCGCACCGTGATCGCGACCGCAGCCGTCCAAAACTTGCTCGGTGGCGATCCGGCGATGGCGCGCGCGCGCAGCCCCGAAATCGTGGCCGACGCGGCGCACGCGATCCTGACTCGACCGAGCCGCGAATACTCCGGCCATTTCGCGATCGACGAAGACGTGCTGCGCGAAGCCGGCACGAGCGACTTTTCGCGTTACTCGAACGTGCCGAGTGAAGACCTGTTGCCCGATTTATTTTTGTAATTTTTTTCGCGGCGCTCGTTTTCCGGCAGAGAGCTAAGAGCACATGTCTTCAAATTTCGTTCCCGAGATGTACGCGATCGATTTCGGCACCAGCAACTCGCTGCTCGCCGCCGCAAATCACGAAGCCGTGCACCCGCCGATTCCGCTCGACGAGCGCGCGCTCGATCCCAGTGTTTTCCGCAGCATCCTCTTCTTCTCCGAAGACTCGACTTGGTCGTTCGGCGCGGGCGCGCTCGCCAATTACGTGAGCGAAGGCTTACGCGGTCGTTTCATTCGCTCGGTGAAGCGTTTTCTACCGATGAAGAGCTTTTCGGACACGCGCATCGGCTCGCGCAAAGTCACGCTCGAAGAATTGATCGGCGTGTTCGTGCGCGAAATGCGCACGCGAGCGAACCACTATTTCAACCGTGATGTGCGGCGCGTGATGCTCGGCCGCCCTGCCCGCTTCAGCGACGACGACCAAGCCGATCAGCTCGCCGAGAATCGACTGCGCGCGGCCGCCGAATTCGCCGGCTTCGAAGAGATCCACTTTTGCCCGGAACCGCTCGCCGCCGCTTACGACTTCGGCGCCACGAAGCCCGGCGCGTACACGTTCTTGGTCGCGGATTTCGGCGGCGGCACCTCGGACTACACCGTCGCGCGGCTCGACCCGGCCCGGAAAGATTATCTCGAGGTGCTCGCGATCGGCGGCGTCGCACAAGCCGGCGATGCTTTCGATGGCTGCTTGATGCGCCACGGCATCGCCGAGCATTTCGGATCGCGCGTGCGCTATCAGGTACCGTTCGGCTCGAACTGGCTCGAAATGCCGGCGCCGCTGATGGACAAGCTGTGTTCGCCCGCCGAAATCTGTCTGCTCGCGCGGCGCGACGTGCTCGATTTCTTGCGCGGCGTGCGCTCCGGCTCGGCCACCGAAGACGACAAACAGCGCGTCGATCAACTGACGACTTTGATCGAAGATGGCCTCGGCTTCCAACTCTTCGAAGCGATCGAACAAGAGAAGCGCGCGCTGTCGAGCGAAAGCGCAGCCGTGTTTCGCTTCGAATACCCTGACATCGATATCAGCGAGCATTTCACGCGCGAGCGCTTCGAGGTCGCGAGCGCGCGCGTCTCGAGCAGCATCCTCGCGCGCCTGGACGAAGTGCTCGCGCGCGCGAACCTGACACCCCAAGACATCGATCGCGTTTGCTCGACGGGCGGCACGGCCAAAGTACCGATCATCCAACACGCGCTCGAAGCGCGTTTCGGCGCGGAAAAACTGCAAGCGTTGTCGAGCTTTCACGCGGTAATTCAAGGGCTCGCCGAGCGCGCGCGACTCCACTTGCGCGCGCAGTAATCCGGCCATGGCGAAGCCGCACAAACCCAAATTCAGCCTCTCGCCCGTCGAATTTCGCGAGCAGAGCATCGCCGGTCGCGGCGTATTCGCGAAAAAGCCGTTCAAGCCTGGGGACGTGATCACGCCCTACGCACCCAAGCAACGCCGCCTGGACGTGGACGATCCGGAAGCCATTGCCGCCGCGGAAACCAAGCTCACGCTGCGCTCCGAAAAATGGACCGTGATCCTCCCCGACACGAGCGTGCCCGGCGGTTGGCTGTGCAATCACAGCTGCAACCCCAACGCCGCGATCTTCTCCGATCGTGAAGGCCGCATTCAATGCATGCGCGCGATCGCGCCCGGCGAGGAAGTGACCATCTTTTACGGCTGGGGCACGCAAAACGAACCCGAGCGCGATCCCTGCCGCTGTGGCGCGCCGCGCTGTCGCGGCTTCATCAACTTCGATTTGAGCGACGCCGATGCGCGGCTCGTCGACGAAGATTCAGAAGCGGGCAACGCCATCCGCGAGCGCTTCGCCGAATACGAAGAATTTCTGTATTCGATCGGCCAAGAACAAGTGATCGAGACCATCGCACGCACACTGGCGGAGATGCGCGCGAAGGCGCGTTGAGCTCTAATATTCGATCGCCAAAATCTCGACCTCGATTTCACCCGCGGGCCGCGTCACAGTCACGACGTCCCCGACTTTGCGCTTCATCAGCGCTTTGCCGAGCGGGGATTGGAAGCTGATTCGGCCTTCGGAAGGGTTCGCTTCGTCCGGGCCGACGATGAAATAGGCGCTCCGCTTCTCGTTCTCGTCGACCACTTCGACGCGCGCGCCGAAGCGCACCTCGACGTGCGCGCTCACTTGTTGTTGCACGACGACCGCGCCGTCGAGCCGCTTGGTCAAAAAGCGAATGCGGCGATCGATCTCGCGCAGGCGCTTCTTGCCGTAAATGTACTCCGCGTTTTCCGAGCGATCGCCTTGCGCCGCGGCATCCGAAACTTCTTGCACGACGCGCGGGCGCTCCACGCTGGCCAGTTGATTGAGCTCAGTGGCGAGTTTTTTGGCGCCTTCGGGCGTCAGGTAGTTCGGCATCCGGTGACAATTCTCGCGCTTGCCCGCAGGAACGCCGAGCGGAGTTCCCTTGAGCCAGTAAGGGATCGTAGCGTAGCAAAAGTGACTGGAAAACGCTGGCTCCTGCTGCTCGGCCTGCTTTTCGTGCTGCTCCTCGGCGCGGCCGGCGGCGTGATTTGGCTGGTGCTGCCCGGCTACGTGCGCGATCGCGTGCTGGCCACGGCCAAGGCCGAAGGCGTCACGCTCGAACCGAAGGAGATCGATTTTGGTTGGGGTTGGGTCGAGCTCACGCAAACTCGCGTCACGCTCGACGGCGTGCGTTCGCTCACGCTACAGGTCGAGCGCATCGACGTCGATTTGGACGGGCTCCTGCCGACTTCGATTCAGCTCACGAACGTCGAGGGCCAGCTGCTCGGCTCGCTCACCAACATCGGGCTCGAGCTCAGCGACTGGACCAAATCTCACCCTCACGCATATCAGCTGCCGCTCGGGGCGGCGAACGCGCACATCACGTTCGTCGAACAAGCGGGCATGGCGCCGTGGCTCGACATCACTGGCGGGACGCTGACGCGGACCGCGACGGGCGGCGTGTTCACCGCGGAACACGCCAAATTCTCGGGCGTGGATTTGGGCAAGGTCGGCGCGAGCTTCACGCGTCAGAGCTCCGCGGTTGCGTTCGGCTTTGGCGAGACTGATTTGAGCAAGGCGCCGTTTCGCGTCGAGGTCTCGTTCGCGCCGACACAGACCGCGAAATTCATGCTCGCGCCGATCGCGGCCGAGCGCTTGGCAAAGCCGCTCGGCGTCGCGCTGCCGGTGGCCGGCGTGATCGTCAGCTCTGAGACGACGCTCACGTTCAGCGGCCCGCTCACTGCCGAGACCATTTCGGGCACCACCTCGATAACACTCAAGGGTTATATCCCGCCGCACCCATTCGAGCTGGACGGCTTCATCTTCGGTGACACCACGAACTCGAACGCGAAGTTTACGATCCCGCCGCTGCGCGATCGGATCAATTTGGACGAAGTGCAGCTGAAAGCCGGCGCGTTCGAGTTACGCGGCAATGGCTTGATCGTGCGCGGCAGTGATCATTGTCAGGCGAACATCACGCTCAAGGGTGAATTGCCGTGCAGCGCGCTCGCCTCGGTCGAAGCCGGCTCGCGCGTGGCGCAGATTTTGGGCCACGATCTCGGGGTAAAAGCCGGCGAGTTCGCGGAAAAGCTGGTGAACGGCTCGGTCGCGATTGGGCTCACGATCAACGCGGACACGCGAAATCTCACTGCCGCCAAGCTCGAGCGCACGATCGGCGTCGGCTGCGGGCTGCACCCGCTCACGTTGGCGGAGCTCGAGCAGCTGATGCCTTTGCCGCCAGCTCTGAAAGCATTTCTGCAAAGCTTGCCCGCGCTGCCGAATGATTTGTCGAACATCCCGGGGCTCGGGTCGCCGAGTGCGATGCCGATCGGAAATGGCGTGCCGGGGCTTCCTACCGTGCCTGGCTTCCCGCCGCTGCCGCCGCCACTGCCTTTGCCTACGTTGCCCAATCTCGGCTTGCCCGCGCCGCCCGGGTGACCCGAGCGACGTCCGAGCCCACGCCCAACCCAAATTCAAAACGGAATTTCATGGCACGCATCGCGATTCTCGGAGCAGGCATGATGGGCAGCGCACTTTCGTTACCGCTCGTCGATCGCGGCCACGAAGTGCGGTTGATCGGCACCGAGCTCGACGATGCGATCATCGCGGGGCTCCAGAACGGCGCGGAGCACCTCACGCTGCGCCACGCGCTTCCGGCTGAGATTCAGCCGTTTTTTGCTGCAGAACTAGGAACTGCGCTGGCCGGCGCGGACGCGATTGCGCTCGGCGTGAGCTCGGCCGGTGTGCGTTGGGCGGGGCGCGCGCTCGCGCCGTATCTGCGCGCGGGCGTGCCCTTGCTGATGATTTCGAAGGGCTTGGTTTGGAACGAGCCTGAGTTTCGAATTTTGCCGGACGTGCTCAGCGCCGAGTTGCGGGATGAGCTCGACGTCGCGCCGGTCGCAGTCGCTGGGCCGTGCATCGCGGGTGAGCTGGCGCGTCGCGTCGAGACGTGCGTGCTGTTCACTGGCCGCGATCGCGCGAGCTGCGAGGCGTGGGCGGAGCTCGCGCGCGGGCCCTACTATCACGTGTCCACGAGCGACGATGTCGTCGGCACGGAGGTGTGCGCCGCGCTCAAAAACGCGTACGCGATGGGCATCGGCTTCGTTGCCGGGGTGCACGAGAGAAACGGAGGCAGCGCGGGCAGCGTCGCGATGCACAATGGCGAAGCCGCGCTTTACGCCCAAGCAATTCGCGAAGCCGAAGCGCTCGTGCAACTGCTCGGCGGCGACGCGCAAACCGTCGCCGGCTTGGCCTTTGCCGGCGATCTCAACGTGACCTGCAACGGCGGCAGAACCGGGCGTTTTGGCCGATTTTTAGGGCAAGGACTCGGGCGCGACGGCGCCATCGCCGCGCTGAACGGCGCGACGCTCGAATGCCTCGAGATCTTGGCGACGCTGCGCACGGGGTTCGGCGCGCTCGAACGCGCCGGCCGCTTCGCGCTCGCCGATTTCCCGCTGCTCGATCACCTGATCGCGGTCGCGCTCGACGACGCGCCGGTCGCGATTCCGTACGCGCGCTTCTTCAAGAGCCCTCACCGAGCGTGAAGTGCAAGGAATAGCTGATCGTGGTCGGGCCGAGCTTCGGTTTTTCGAACTCGACCGATTCGAACACCGATACCACGCAGGCGCGAAACTCGGGGCCGCGCATGGCCGTGCGCGGCTGCTCGAGCTTCGCGCGTCCGCCTGCGCGCGGGATGTGCAAATCGATCCCGAAGCGTCCGCCTTTTTCCGGATCTTCGTTCTTGCGATAGCACTCGAGGAACGCCGGGAAGCGCGCGGCGATCGCGCGTTGAAATGGGGCTTTCGTCTCAGCGTCGTTCGGGCCGCCACCGATGTGAAGCCCGATGTTTTCGACTTTGAGCTCGGGCAAGCCGCGCAGCGGCTCTTTGGGATCGAGCATGATTTCGGGCTGACGCGGCAGGAACGCCGTATTCGGCGTGGCGCCGGCCGGTGCGGGAGCTCCGAGCGATTGCGCCGCGTTGCCGGAGCTTGGCGCGACGGCGGCGCCGTTTGCGCCTGGCGCGACTGGATAGCTCGCGCCGCCACTCGCGGGCGCGGGATGAGCGCAGGCCGCGAGCAGCAACGTCGCGCTCGAACCGATGACCTTAGCGCGAGCTCGAGCGAAATCGAACGTGTGGAAGGAGCGGCGCACGCGCATTGGCCAAGTCTTAACCGATTTTCGCCGTTATCGTTTTGGTTTGAACTCGAGAAAGACTGTGGCAGAAAGAAAGCATGCGCCGCGCCTCGATTTTGAGCACGAGCGCGCACTTGTTCAGTTGTCTTTGCCTGCTCTTCGGCTGCGATCATCACTCGAGCATCGAGGGCGCTGGGCCGGTGCCCGCGGCTGCGAAAACGCCCGCGGCGAGTCACGCCTTGTCCGCGCCGGACGCGCCGCCGAAGGCGCCAACCCCAAAACCAACCCAGGGCGATCCGCTCGACTCATTGAGCATCTCCGAGTTGCCGGATGACAGCGCCGCGCCGAGCGCGAGCGCGAACGGACCCGAGAAGCCGAGCAAGGTCATCATCGACGAACCGAGCGTGATTGGGCCCGCCGGTCCGATGAGCGCGGACGAACACGGCGTCGTGATGATCGACCGCAACGACGAGCTGCAGGTTGCGAAGCGAGCCGCGTTGAGCTCGAGCCCGAAGCCGGAGCGCGCGCGTTTTTCCAGCGTCTCGGGCGGTCCGAACGACTACTTCGCGGTCGCGCGCGGACCGCTTTTGTTGCGCGGCAAAGCGTATTGGGTGATGGACGGCAAACTCGTGCGACGCGTGTTCGACAGCGGGGCGCCGCTCGAAATCCTCGCGCGCGACGCGCGGAACGGCACGCGGGTCACGGGCGCGGACATTCCCGGCGCGCCGGCACACGCCGTCTACGTCACCACCCCGAAGAGTGACGACGCGCCGCCGCGCGCGAAGCTTTGGGTCGAAGGCTCGGACGCGATCTCGCTCTCGCCGGAGGGCGCGGGGGCGAGCAGCGTCACGAGCGCGAGCACGGGCCAAGATTTATTCGCCGTTTATATCGACGCGCGCAGCGCGATGACGCCGCTGCACGGCCGGCGCGTGCGTTTCAAAGCCGGCAAAGCCGAGCTCGATCCGGACGTGGTGATGTGGGTCGGCGCGTCGTCGCAAACTTTGTCCGAGGTGTTCGCGAGCACGACGCCGTACGGCGTGCGCGCGTTTCTGCCGATCGAGCGCGACATCAGTCACTTTGGTTTGGTCATGCTCGAGCTCGGCGCGGAACCGCACATGGATCCGAAAGCCGTCTGGCGCGGCTATCCGAACGGCATTGACGTCGCGCCGGTCGCGAGCGCGACGTTTTGCGGCACGGCCTACGTCGCTTACGTGCGGCCGGAGAATCCCGATCCGAATGCGCCCGAGCTGCTCGAATTGGCCGAAATTACCGAGGCCGGATTGGGCCCAGCCGAGCTCGTCGCGAACGCGCGCGGGTTTTCCAATGTGTCATTCGGCGCGGCTTCAAATTCGGCGGTTTTAGCCTATGTTGCCGACTGGCAAACGTTCGCCACGACCATCCGCTGCAAACGTCCTCCGTCGGGAGCGCAGCTCCCGCCCCGCTGAAATGAATTCAGCGGGGCCCCACCCTCAGGTTTTGGGGCCCCAACCCCAAAACGATTTCTCGTGCCGAAAAAACCACGAGAAAAAAGTAAGCTCTCTCTTTTCCCATGCCCAAAAAGACCACGAAGAAAAAAAAGAAGATGTCGAAGTTCTCTGCCAAGACGGCGGACAAGCACGACCTCTATCAACGCTCGGTGCAAGACGCCGACAGCGAAGTTTATTTCATCACGCGCGCGTACAAGACGACGCACAAAGATCCGCCGCTCAGCTTGCGCGAAGATTTTTGCGGCACCGCGCTGCTCTGCGCGGGTTGGGTGAAGAGCTCGAAGCAGCGCAGCGCCGTCGGCATCGACATCGATCCGAAGGTGCTCGCCTGGGGCAAAGCGAAGAATCTCGCGCCGCTCGGTGAGGACGCAAATCGGATCAAGCTCTTGCAGCAAGACGTGCGCAAACCCTCGGCCGGCAAACACGACGTGGTCTGCGCGTTCAACTTCAGCTACTGGATTTTCAAAACGCGCGACGAAATGCGGAGCTACTTCGCGAGCGTGAAGAAAGGCCTGAAGCGGGGCGGCATGTTCATGATCGACGCCTACGGCGGCTGGGAATCCCATGAAACCATGCTCGAACCGCGGCAGATCAAGGGCGGTTTCGTGTACGTCTGGGACCAAGCTCAATTCAATCCCATCACGCACGACGTGCTGAATCACATCCACTTCGAGTTCGCCGACGGCACGAAGATGCAAAAGGCGTTCAGCTACGTCTGGCGCTATTGGACGTTGCCCGAGCTCACGGAGCTGTTGACCGAGGCCGGGTACGCGAATGTGCGCGTGTTCTGGGACAAGAGCAAAGACGACGACTACGACGACTATCGCCCGACCACGCGCGCGGAGAATCAACCCGGCTGGCTTGCGTACATCGTGGCGAGCGCTTGAGCCTTTTTCGAAGCTCGTACGTCTAAGCTGTGCGGGCCGAGCTGCGCTCGCTGAAGGGTTCGGAAATCGCATGAAAATCGCGCAGGTGGTGCTTGGGTTGACGATCGCCTCCCTTCCTTTTGCGTGCGCGACTCAGCGCAGTGAAGAACCCGCCGCGCCCGCTGCGAGCCCGGCCAATGCCGTCGTGACTTCAGCTCCGGCCGCGGAAGAAGCACCGCCGCCACCCGCGGCCGCGCCGGCCGCGCCCGCGCCGCAAGGGCTCGATCAGTCGAAGCGCGAATCGAGCGACTCCGCGCTGGACAGCGAGTTTTCTTCGCTCGCAGAAGCCGAGCACGCCTTGAATCAAGCGAAATCGGATTTGGATCGGCTCGCGCTTGCTGAACCCGAGCTCGGGCGTTCGGCGAATGGTGCGGAGAAAAAAGCAGCTCACCGCGCGGCGAGCAGCGCCGGCGGAGCAGCCGCGCCGGCCGCCGCGGCGCCTTCACAATGCGACAACGCCTGTCGTGCGTTTGCCTCGCTCACGCGCGCAGCAAACGCGGTCTGCCGAATGGATGGCGACGGCGGTTCGCACTGCAGCCGCGCGAAAAAAATCGTGAACGACTCGGCTCTGCGCGTGGCCGCTTGCACGTGCCCCGCGCCGGGGCAATGAAGCCGCCCATCGGGCGACTCGCGCCGAGCCCGACGGGGCTCTTGCACCTGGGGCACGCGCGCACGTTCCTGCTCGCGTATTGGCAGATCCGTTCGCGCGGCGGCACGCTCTTGATGCGCATGGAAGATCTCGACGGACCGCGCGCCGAGGCGCGTTTCGCGGACGCGGCGCTCCACGATCTCGAATGGCTCGGACTCGATTGGGACGGCCCCGTGTGGTTGCAGTCGAACGGCATGGATCGGCTCAATTCAGCCATTTCCAAGCTGATCGCTGAAGGCAAGGCTTATCCGTGCGTGTGCTCGCGCGGCGACATTTTGCGCGCACAAAGCGCGCCGCACGCCGACTCCGCGGAGCCGCGCTATCCGGGAACGTGTCGTGGTCTGTACGCTTCGTTCGCTGAAGCCGAAGCGAAGACGAGCCGCGTCGCCGGCGCGCGCTTGCTCGTGCCCGAAGGCAAAATCCAAATCGAAGACGGCGTGAGCGGCACGAGCGCGTGGAACGTCGCTGAAGAGGTCGGGGATTTTTTGGTTGCCAAGCGCGACAAGGCGCCCGCATATCAACTCGCGGTCGTCGTGGACGACGCGGCACAAGGCGTCACTGAAATCCTGCGCGGGGACGATTTGTTGCCGAGCGCCGCGCGGCAGTGGCACGTGCAACACGCGCTCGGCTTGCCGCACCCGGCGTGGTTCCACGTGCCGCTGGTCACGGACGAAACGGGTCGCCGCTTGGCCAAGCGCGAAGCCGATTTGAGCTTGGCGGAGCTCCGCGCGGGCGGCACGGATCCACGCGCGATCGTCGCCTGGGCCGGCGAAAGTGCGGGCATCGCGCTCGGCGGGCGTGTGACCGCGAGCGAAGTCACGCCGCATTTCGCGCTTTCGCGCCTGCCGAAAACGCCCGCACGCCTGGACGCACGCGTGCTCGACGCACTGAAGCACGCGACGTAATTCGACCAGGACAGACAACATGACTTACCACTCGAGCGCGCAACGCGGAGCGGCTGAGATCAGTTCCATGAATTGCGGGAATGAACGGGCAGCAACATGTCCCGACACTGGAAGCTCGTTTCTCCCGCCGTCATCGGCTGTAGCGTTTTCGCGCCGGCGCTGGCTCACGCCGCAGGTCTGACTGGGCCGGTCTCCGGTTGGAGCTCGGGAGTTCCGTCGTACATTTCGATGTACGAATACATCCCGGCGAAGCTCGCCGCGTCGCCGCCGATCGTCGTCGCGGCGCACTATTGCGGCGGCAGCGCGATGGCGTTTTTCGGTTTCCAAGGGATGCCCGCAATCGAGCAGGCCGCGGACAAATACGGCTTCGTCATGATTTTCCCGCAAACCACGAACCCGGCGAGTTCGATGGATTGCTGGGACGTCGGTTCGAAAGCGTCGCTCACGCACAACGGCGGTGGCGACACACAGGCCATCGCCGAGATGGTGAGCTACGAAATCAGCAAGCGAAATGCGGACCCCGCGCGCGTGTACATCATGGGCGCCTCTTCCGGCGCGATGCTGACCGAAGCCATGCTCGCGGTTTACCCGGACGTTTTCAAAGCGGGCGCAGAGTTCTCCGGTGTGCCCGCGGGCTGTTGGTCGGATGGGTGGTCCGCGCAGAGCAACTGGGGCAGCGTTTGCGCGAGCGGCAAAGACATCCAAACTGCGCAGCAATGGGGCGATCTCGTGCGCGGCATGTATCCCGGTTACAGCGGCTATCGCCCGCGCGTTCAGCTTTGGCACGGCACCGCCGACATGACCGTCTTCTATCCGAACATGGGCGAAGCCATTAAGGAGTGGACCAACGTGCTCGGCTTGAACACCACGCCGGACACGAACGCGACCAGCGGCGCCTACCAAACCGAGACCTGGAAAAACACGTGCGGCTTCACCGTGCTGGAAGCTCACACGCAAAATGGCGGCGGGCACACCACGCCGATCGATTCGAACTCGGTGATTGGCTTCTTCGGCTTGGACAAAACCGGTCAGGATCCCGAAATCGCGATGTGCGGCGGCACGGCGGCTGGCGGCGCAGGTGGCGGAAGCAGCGGCGGCTCGGGCAACACGACCGGCGGCACAACGGGTGCGGGCGGGTTCGGCAATTCCGGCGGCAGCTTCGGCTCGGCGGGCATGAGCGGCACTCCCGGCGGCTTCGGCGGCAGCTTCGGCACAGGCGGCACGAGCGCGACCGGCGGCACGAGCGCGACTGGCACTGGCGGCGCGATCGGTTCGGGTCCGACCGGCGCCGGCGGCGGCAGCGCGGGAACCAACAATGTCGCAGGCAACAGCGGAGCTCCCGGCAATGGCGCGACGAACGAGAGCGGCAAAAATTCCGGCGATCAGAGCGCCGGCTGCAGCTGCGGAGTCGCGGGCAATCAAGGCTCGACGGGAGCACTCGGCGCGCTCGCGCTAGCTGCTGTCGGCGTGCTGCTCGGTCGCCGCCGTCGCCGGGGCTGAAGCTCAGATGTGAATCGCGCGGCCCGCCACGGCGAGCGCCGCTTCCTTGACGATTTCGGCGAGCGTCGGGTGCGCGTGCGAAGTGCGCGCGATGTCTTCCGAACTGGCGCCGAATTCGATCGCCGCGACGCACTCGGCGATCAAGTCGCCCGCGCGCGCACCGATGATGTGCACGCCCAAGATGCGATCCGTGCTCGCGTGTGCGAGGATTTTGACGCGCCCTTCGGCGGCGTTGAGCGCGCGCGCACGGCCATTCGCGAGATAAGGAAATACGCCTTTTTTATAGGGAATATTGAGCATTTTAAGCTCGTCCTCGGTCTTGCCTACGCTGGCGATCTCGGGGTGCGTGTAGACCACGCCGGGGATCGCGTCGTAGTTCACGTGGCCGTAGCCCGTAACGATGTGCTCGACGCACGCGACGCCTTCTTCTTCTGCTTTGTGCGCCAGCATCGGGCCGCGCACCACATCCCCGATCGCGTAAAAGCCTTCGACGTAGCTGCGGAAGTTGTCGTCGATCGGGATGCGCCCGCGCGGATCGAGCTCGATCCCGACGCTGTTCAAACCCAAATCCGTGGTGTTCGGCACGCGGCCGACCGCGACCAATACGCGATCGCAAGCGATGTCCGGCTGACCTTCGACCGTGACGGTGACGCTATCGCCGCTCCGCTTGGCGCCGGTGACCTTCGAGCCGAGTCGGAATTCGATGCCTTGGCGCGTGAAGATGCGCTCTGCTTCTTCGGCGATGTCCGTGTCCATGCCCGGCAAAATGCGCTCGAGGTATTCGAGCACGGTCACCTTCGCGCCGAGCCGATTCCAAACCGAGCCGAGCTCGAGCCCGATGTAACCCGCGCCGATCACGACCAAGTGCTTCGGCACTTCGGGAAATGACAGGCCTTCGGTGCTGGTGCCGATGCGATCGTAGTCGAGCTCCACGCCGCGGAGCGGTGCCACGCCGCTGCCGGTCGCGATCAAAACGTGTTTCGCTTCGAGCTCGGCGGCGTCCGGCCCTTCGACGTTCACGCGACCGCGGCCGACGATGCGCCCGTGCCCGCGATAACGCGTGATTTTGTTCTTCTTGAACAAGAACGCGACCCCGCCGGTCATTGCGTCGACGACTTTGGTTTTACGCTCGAGCATGCGCGGCAAATCGAGCTCGACTCCGCCGACCTTGATGCCGAAGGTGCCGAGCGTGTGCCCGGCTTCGTGGAAGCGCTCGCTCGCTTCGAGCAATGCTTTGCTCGGGATGCAGCCGATTCGAACGCAAGTCCCGCCCAGCGCCTCTTCCGCTTCGATGCAGGCGACGTTCAGGCCGAGCTGCGCGGCGCGAATCGCCGCGACGTAGCCGCCGGGGCCTGCGCCGATGATGATTAGATCATGTTTGATCATGGTTTTCTCTCTGTGGGATCCTTGGGATTTTTTTGCCCTGCGCGAGTGGGAGCGCTTGACCGCTCGCGCTTCCGGAAGCGCGGCGGGCGCCTGTTCGGTCAGTTCTTTGTAGGTCGTCTGACATTAGAAAACCGTGATCAGCCGCGCGAATCTGGAGCTTTGTATTATTTCCGGGCATCCGGCTGAGACCCTTCACGCGCGCTTGGGCGCGAAAGAGCACGGGCATCTGACTGAGAGCCTTCACGCGCGCTTGGGCGCGAGAGAATCTCGGCATCCGGCTGAGACCCTTCACGCGCGCTGGGGCGCGAAAGAATCTCGGCATCCGGCTGAGACCCTTCACGCGCGCTTGGGCGCGAGAGAATCTCGGCATCCGACTGAAGGCTCTTCGCGCGCTTGGGCGCGAAAGAGTTGAGAAGGAGATCGAGTGAACGCTCACGTCGACGGACTCAGACTTCGAGCAGGATGCGGGCGGGTTCTTCCATGCACTGTTTGATGCGTTTCAGGAACGTGACGGCTTCGCGTCCGTCGACCAAGCGGTGATCGTAGGTCAGCGCGATGTACATCATGGGCCGAATCACGACTTGGCCTTTGACGGCGATCGGTCGGTCTTGAATCGCGTGCAGACCGAGGATGCCGCTCTGCGGTGGATTGATGATCGGCGTCGACATCATCGAACCGTAGATGCCGCCGTTCGAGATCGTGAAAGTGCCACCTTGGAGCTCGTGGAGCTCGAGCTTGTTGTCTTTGGCGCGCTTGCCAAAGTCGGCAATGCGTTGCTCGATTTCGGCGAAGCTGAGCCGCTCCGCGCTGCGAATCACGGGCACGGCCAAGCCCTTGCCACCGCCCACCGCCACGCCGATGTCGTAATAGTTTTTGTAAACGATGTCCGTGCCGCGAATCTCGGCGTTCACCGAAGGAATCAGCTTCAATGCTTCGATCGTGGCTTTGACGAAGAACGACATGAAGCCGAGCTTGATCCCGTATTTTTCGACAAATACCTCCTGGTGCTCTTTGCGCAGCTCCATCACCTCGGTCATGTCGACTTCGTTGAAGGTCGTGAGCAGGGCGGCGGTTTGCTGCGATTGCACCAAACGCTCGGCAATGCGCTTGCGGAACGGGCTCATGGCCACGATTTCCTCGGCGCGATCGCTGGTCGCCGGCGAGGGCGGACGCGCGGACGGCCTTTCTTTCAGCCGATCCACGTCCTCTTTCAACACACGCCCGCCCGGGCCCGTGGCTTCGACGTCTTCGGGCGAGAGACCACGTTCTTTCATGGCGCGGCGAGCGGACGGCATCACACGGGCAAAGCCTTGCGGCGGAATCGTCGGGCGCGCGGTCTTCGTTTCTTGAGGCGAGGTCGCCGGTTGCGGCGTGGGCGCAGCCTGAGCTTGCGGCGCGGGCGCGGCCGGCTGGGCGGGCTCCGGCGCTTTCGCGGCGCTCGTTTGCGCAGCGGCACCTTCTTCGAGCAAGCCGATCACGTCCCCGACCGCCGCGGTCTGACCCTTCTTGACTTTGATTTGGGTGAGCACTCCGTCGACGGGCGCG
>DATATR010000301.1:0-10312 GCA_036268695.1 Polyangiaceae bacterium
CGCTATCACCTGCGTCGCCATTCGTGCCGCCGCCGTTCGGGCCGCCGTCGCCGACGTTGCCTTCGCCGGCTTCACCCGCAGCGCCGCTCGTGCCTGCCATGCCAGCGCCGCTCGTGCCTGCCATGCCAGCGCTGCCCGCGCTGGACGATGATCCCGCCGCGCCCGCCGACGCGTCGGGAAAGCCGCCGCAAATCGCGTTTTCGCAAGCCACGCCATCGTCGCACTTTTGGGCGCACGCGCCGCAGTTGTCGGGATCGTTCTGTGCGTCGACGCAGCGCCCGTTGCAGTCGATGAAACTCGCCCGGCATTCGCCGCCGACCACGCCGCTGCTGCCGCAAGCGGCGGGAAATGCGAGCGCGATCAGCGCACCCCAAAACAAAAGGCGCGACGGCTGCATTGCGCTCATTTTACGCTGCCTTTCGCGTCACCGCCGCTCGAACCCGCGGGCGCCGGTGTGGGAGCTGGTGCGGGCGCCGCGGGCGGCTTCGCCGTCGGCAGCGGAATGTCCACGGGCGCACCGTCGTCGCCGATGGTCGGATTCAAGCTCGGTGCGCCAACCAGCGGCGAGCCGTCGGCTTTGCGCTGACGCGTGACGGTGAACTCGACGCGGCGATTCAAGAGCAACGCGTATTCGCTGGTCTTGTCGACGAGCGGGCGACTCTCGCCGTAACCGATCGAGCTCAGGCGGTCCGCTGCGATGCCTTGCTTGACCAGAAACTCGAGCACCGCGCGAGCGCGATCTTCGCTCAGCTTTTGGTTGAAGTTCGCCGGACCGCGCTCGTCGGCGTGGCCTTCGACGGACACGTGCACGTACTCGGGATGATCTTGAATCAGCTTCGCGAGCCGCGCGAGCAGCGGATAGCTCACCTTGCGGATCACGAAGCTATTTACGTAAAAGTGCACGCGATCGTCGAGCACGATCTTGTCGCCGACCACGCGCACTTGATCTTCGTCCGGGCAACCGTCGTCATCGGCATAGCCGTTCACGGTTTCGGGCTCGTTCGGGCACAGATCGCGCGCGTCGGGGATGCCGTCCTGGTCGTTGTCTGGGTCGGGACAGCCGTCTTCGTCTTCGAAGCCGTCCTTGTCTTCCGGCTCATTCGGACACTTGTCGAGTTTGTCGGGGATGCCGTCTTTGTCGTTGTCGTCGTCGGGGCAGCCGTCCGTGTCTTCGAAGCCGTCTTTGTCTTCGGCGACGTCCGGGCAGTGATCGATCTTGTCTGGAATGCCGTCTTTGTCGTTGTCGTCGTCGGGGCAGCCGTCCGTGTCTTCGAAGCCGTCTTTGTCTTCGGGCACGTCCGGGCAGGCGTCCACGTCGTCGAGGATGCCGTCGTGATCGCGATCGCTGTTCGGGTTCAGACCGGGCCCAAAGTCGTACATCACGTGCACGCCGATCTGGATGATGTTCGCGTCCTCCGGCCGAAGCGCGCTGTCCGGCTGAAACACGTGCGTCAGCGCGACGACGGGGCCGATCGCTTGGCGTCCTTTGTGATCGAGAAAATCGTAACCGACGTGAAGATCGAACATGCCGCGCGTGAGTGCATTGGTCAGCGTCACGCCGGTGTTGCCGGCGAACCACAAACCGGCTGGGCTATAAAATTGCCCATGGTGCTCGTTGCCGAACGGCCGGTAACGCAGCCCGAACGCGGCGGTGTTCGCCGTGGCGCTGCCACCGGGTTCGATTTTCGGATCGCTCGGGTTGTCGCCTTTGCTCAGCCAAATCGAGTTCAGTTCGAGCTCGATGCCGAGCAGCTTGCTGAAGGGGAGCTCTGCCGCCGCGTTGCCGGAAACACCCCAGCCAAACTCATTTTTTTGGTAGCCGCTGATGGCGTGAGCCGCCGCCGCTTCGCCGTGCAACCGGATGGACTCGGCCCGCGCCACGCGCGGAAGCAGCAGGCCAAGCATGCACAAGCTCGAAGAAATTCGTCGAAGGCGCATACCAAAAGTGACTGAACTTAGCGGGTAACGGCATGTCTCAGGTTGAGATAAGGGTGTTGCGTCGAAGTGAGTGCGCGTTCTCCCCACATCGCCGAACGGTTGCGCGTCGAAAAGCCGAATTTATGCGGATCGACGCGCCGTGAGCCGCCGCAGGCCGGACCAAACAATTGGTCACCAGAGAATCGAGGCGCCGAGCGGCGTGTCGCGAGTTGCGCCTCCGCGTCCGGGCGGAGCCCGGCGCATGGGGGCGCCTGGCGCGCGCAGCGGAGCGAGCACGCCAGGCCGTGATGCGACGTCTTCGCTCGGGGCAACCAAGAAAAAATCCGCTGGGTGTCGATCGGACTCGTCGCTGTTCGTCGCTCGGTTGAAGGCCGCGCTGGGCGGCTCGACTCAAGGAGAAAACCGATGCGATTTGCAATGATCATGTTTCCGGGACCCGAGGCAGAGACGGGCGCGTTGCCCGATCCGAAGTTGCTCGCCGCAATGGGCAAGTTCAACGAAGAGATGGTGAACGCGGGCGTGATGTTGAGTGGCGAAGGATTCCACTCGTCGTCAGCCGGCGCGCGCGTGCGCTTTCCGGGCGGCAAAGCCAAAGTGAGCGACGGCCCGTTCAGCGAAGCGAACGAGATCGTCGGCGGCTTTTGGTTGATTCAGGTCAAATCGAAGGACGACGCGATCGCCTGGGCTTCGCGCGTGCCGAACAGCGGCAAAGAGATGATCGAGATTCGGCGTGTGTTCGAAGCCGAAGACTTCGCGCCCGCGGATCCGACGGGCGAGCTGCGCGCGAACGAGGAGCGCTTGCGCCAGCGAGCGGCGACGAATCGCACAGCGTGAAATGCGTGATGCGGCGCGGATCGTTTGGCTGGAACCGAGCGCGAACCGCGCCGCGCCGCTGCCGTCAACCTTCGCGCGGGGACAATGAGTCGCGCTCCGGCGCTCGGCTCTTTCGCCCGCTGTGCGGATTGAGCGTGTGATCGAGCGCGGAATCGACCGCGTTCGGCGGCACGATTTCTTGCAGCGCTTCGGCGACCGGATCGACGCGATCGCGCACGTTCGGCAGATCGCGACGCAGCTCCTCGAGCAGCGCGATGATTTTCGCCGTGCGTTGTTCGGCTTGCAAATTGACCTGCAATTCGAGGTGCGCGTGGCGCTCGGCGTCTTTGTTTTGCCGATTCTGCGTGGTCAAGATGATGGTCGTCATCACCGCTGCATAAAGCGCAATCACGCCTTGTAGCCAAAAAAACGGCGGCGGGTCGAAGGGATGTCCGCCGTTCGCGCTCGGCGAGAGATTGTAGCCGACCCAGAGCGCGACCGCGCCAAACAGCACGTATAGCGTGAGCGGCCGACCGATCACGCCCGTTGCGGCTTCGACCGCGCGTTGATCGCGCCGCAAGCGCTTCTCGGATCTGGCGCGCAACGCGAGCACCGCGTCGATGTTCTCGCTCACGTGGTCGGGGATGTGCTGTTGTTCCGGCATGCTTGCGCTCTGACGAGATTGCTCTAGCTATGACGTTCAGCAATTTGCAGGCCAGCCGCTAAAATCGTGGAATCGGGGCGCGTTCGTCGAAGATCGAGTCGAACAGTCGCGTTCGACGTAGCAAAGTGTCTCGACATGGGGCGCGCCGCGCCCAATAAATGCGAGCCTAAGAAGCAGGAGCCCCGGTGATCGATCAAGCCAAAATTCGCGCTGCCATTCGCCTCTATCTCGAAGGCATCGGCGAGAATCCCAATCGCGAAGGGCTCGTCGGCACGCCCGATCGCGTCGCGCGCATGTGCGAAGAAGTCTTCAGCGGCATCGATCGCGACCCGCGCAAACTGATGGAAGCCGTCTTCACCGAAAAGTATAGCGACATCGTGTTGATTCGCGACATCCCATTCAATTCGATGTGCGAGCATCATCTTCTGCCGTTCACCGGCCATGCGCACGTCGCGTACATTCCGAACGGCCGCGTGCTCGGGCTCTCGAAATTCGCGCGCGTGCTCGACGTCTATTCGCAGCGCCCGCAAGTCCAAGAGCGGCTCACCGATCAAGTCGCCGACCTGATCATGGATGAGCTCAAGCCGATCGCCGTCGCGGTGATCGTCGATGCGACGCACAGCTGCATGACTTTGCGCGGCGTGCGCAAACCCGGCTCGTCGGTGATCACGAGCGCGCTCCGCGGCACGTTTTTGAGCGATCCCGCGTCGCGGAGCGAAGTGCTCTCGCTCATGCGCGGTCAAGTCTGATGAGCGAACGGAAGCGCCCGATCGTCACCGTGGGCGCCGTGATCGAGCGCGCGGACGGCAAAATCCTACTCGTGCGCACGCACAAGTGGCACGGTCGGCTCGGCGTGCCCGGCGGCAAAGTCGAATACGGCGAAACCCAAGAAGCCGCGCTGATCCGCGAATTTCGCGAAGAGACGGCGCTCGACATCTTCGAGATTCGCTTCTTGCTCGCGCAAGACGCGATCGATTCGCCCGAGTTCTATAAACCCGCGCACATGATTTTGCTCAACTACTCGGCGCGCACCCGCGAAACCGAGCGGCTCGTGCTGAACGACGAAGCTCAGGCACTTTATTGGGTCACACCGAGCGAAGCGCTAGCGCTCGATTTGACTTCGTTCACGCGTAAATTGGTCGAGGCCTTCCTCGAATCGCGCGCTCGAAGTTCGAACTCGAGCTGAGATTTTTGTTTTGATGGTCACGCGTCACGTCGCGTGACGGCACAGCCTTCGGCGTCGCGTTTCGGCTTCCGCGCTACGCCGGGCGCTTTACGTTCGGGTGCTCGTTGTAATACGCATCCAGGCTCTCTTTCGAGATGCGGAGTTCGATCACACCGTCGCGCAGAATCTTCGCTTGGCAACCGAGGCGCGAGTTCATGCGCACATCGAAGGCTTTGTCCAAGATGTCTTCTTCGTCTTCTTCCGCGGGCGAGAGCAATTCCGCGCCTCGCTCGACGTACACGTGACACGTCGAACAGGCGCACACGCCGCCGCACGCGTCGCCCTCCGGCGCGCCCGCGCGCTTCGAAGCTTCGAGCAACGAAGTGCCGACCGGCGCATCGATTTCCAGGTTTTGATCGAGGTAGCGAAGCTTGGCCATGGCGAACTCAACGCGCTCCGTGCTTTTCGAGGTGCGCTTCGACGCCCGCGGCGTGCGCCACGCGCTCGGCCACCGCGCCCACATTTTTGCCGGCGATCGCGCTTTGAATCGCGCGGTTCATGCGCCGGCCAGCCCAGTCGTGCGTGGCGTCGTCGAGCGCGCTGATCGCGTTTTCGATGCGCGAAGCTTGCGTCGCGCTGGACGCGGCCGTGCGCAAATCGGTCAAGGCTTGCTCGATTCGCGCGCGCTCTCCTGCCTCGAGCAAATCCGCGTCCGTGTCGAAGGCTTTGTCCGTCGCGAGCAAAATGCGCGTCGCTTCGACTTGCGCGTCACGCAAACGCCGCAGCTCGAAATCGGCTTCACCGTGGTCGAGCGCGTCGATCAACATCTGCTCGACTTCTTCGTCGGTGAGGCCGTAGCTCGGCTTGACTTCGACGCTTTGCCTTTTGCCCGTCGAAAGCTCCCGAGCTTCGACCTTGAGCAAGTTGTTTTCGTCGACGTGAAAGCTCACCTCGAGCCGCGCAAATCCGGCGGGCAACGGCGGTATCCCAGCGAGGTTGAAGCGCGCGAGCGAGCGGCAATCCTGCGCCAATTCGCGCTCGCCCTGCACGACGTGCAAATCGAAGCCGGTCTGATTGTCGGCATACGTCGTGAAGGTCGCCTTGGCGCCCGCGGGGATCGTGGTATTTCGCGGCAAAATCTTGTCGACTCCGCCGCCCATCGTTTCGATGCCGAGCGAGAGCGGTAGCACATCGAGCAAGAGCACCTCGTCACTCGAACGCGCGAGCAAGTCGGCTTGCACGGCCGCGCCGTAAGCCACGACCAGATCCGGATCGATGTCCGCGAGCGGCGCTTTGCCGAACAGCTCTTCCACATAGCCGCGAACGCGCGGCACCCGCGTGGAACCCCCAACCAAAATCACGCCATCGAGCGCGGATGCGCCGATGCCCGCGTCGCGCAGGGCGCGCTTGCACGCGCGGCCCGTGCGCTCGAGCAACGGCAAGATCCAAGCGTCGAAGTCCGAGCGCGTGACGACGAAGCGAACCTCGCCTCCGCCCTTCTTCGGTAATTCCACGCTGGCTTCGACCGAATCAGTCAATGCGTGCTTCGCTCGTCGCGCCGCTTGCAGCGCGATGCTCACGACTTCCGGCGTGCGCGTCCCCGCGTCCGTCGCGCCCATCGCAGTGAGCATGCGTTCGGCGATTTCGCGATCCATGTCGTCGCCGCCGAGCGCGCTGTCGCCGCCCGTGCTCTTGACTTGGAACACGCCATCTTCGAGCAACAAGATCGTGATGTCGAAGGTGCCGCCGCCGAGGTCGTACACGGCGAACAAGCCGTTTTGCCGCTTTTCCAGGCCGTAAGCCAAGGCGGCCGCGGTCGGCTCGTTCAGCAAACGCAAGACTTCGAGCCCTGCGAGCCGGCCCGCATCGCGCGTGGCTTGGCGCTGCGCATCGTCGAAATACGCGGGCACGGTGATGACGGCCCCGCCGACGTGATGCAATTGATCGACCGCGCTTTGCTTCAAGCTCTTCAAAATCTCCGCGCTGACTTCGACCGCGCTGGGCGTGAATTTCCCGAGATCGAAGCGCACGACCGAACCTTCACCCGGCACGAACTTGTACGCGCCGAGTCGCGTGGTCTCGGCGTCCCCCGCGCCGCGACCCATGAAACGCTTCACGCTTGCAATGGTGCGCTCGGGTTCGCGCGTGGCGTAAGATTGCGCGCTGCGGCCGACCGCGACCGAGCCTTCCGCGCCGTAATGCACGACCGACGGCAAGAGCGGCGTGCCATCACACGTAACGAGCGGCACTGGACGGCCATCGCGCACGTGCGCGACGATCGAATTCGTGGTGCCGAGATCGATGCCGATCGCCTGCGCAGGCGCTTTGGGGTCGAAGATATCGAGCAGCATGCGGAATCAGAACAAGTCGTCGGCGATCGCCTGCGCCTCGTCCAAGAAGCGGCGAAAATAGCGCAGTTCGCCTATTTTTTTTAGGATTTCCGCCGAGTCCGTGCGCGGATCGGCGAAGCGGCTTTCGAGTTCGGCGCGGACGCGACGCTCTTCTCGCTCCACGTCCGCGATCAAACGACCGAGCGCGACTTGATCTTTGCTCACGCGAATTTCGGCGAGCGCTTCACGGCGCTCCATCACTTCCATCAACAGCGCCGGCGACGCGGGCGGCTCTTTGCCCTCACCGCTTTCAACGCCGCGGCGCGCGAGCAAAGCCTCCGCGCGACGCACCGGATCCTTCAACTGACGAAACGCTTCGTTCACTTCGATCGCGCGACCGAGCGCGCGCCGCCGCTCCGCGGAACCGGCGCCCGCGTGCCGATCCGGATGCAGCGCGCGACTCAAGTCGCGGTGCCGTTGCTCGAGTAGCGCGATGTCGACGGCGAACGTCGGCTCGACGCCGAGTGCCTCGAACGGATCGCTCGCAGTCACCACCGCTCTGTCCCAGAAGTAAAAATTACTTCTGGGACCTCCGGCTTCGCCGGGCGCCGCCTCGCGGCGAGAGCCCTAGCTTTTGGTCCAGCGGGAGCGCAGCTCGCGCCCCGCTCGAATGAATCGAACAGGGCCCCACGCTCAGGTTTTGGGGCCCCACCCCCAAAACGATCGTTGCTCATCGGCTGCGACACTACTTCACCGTGAACGAATGCCCGCAACCGCAGCTCGACGCTTCTTGCGGGTTCTTGAATTTGAACCCTTGAAACATCAGCGTTTGCTCGTAATCGAGCACCGAGCCGGCTAGGTACACGAAGCTCTTTTTATCGACGTAAAACCGCACGCCGCCCGCTTCGTACACCGTGTCGCGCTCGCGCGGCGGCGTATCCTCGTATTGAATCACGTACGAAAACCCCGAACAGCCGCCGCCTTTCACGCCGAGACGCACCGCCGCATCCGGCGTGCCGCGCGCGGCGAGCTTCTTCCTCGCAAACTCCACGGCCTTGTCCGAAATCGTGATTTCGCGACGCGACTTCACGGGTTCGCTCTGGCTCTGGCTTTGAGACGGAGCGGCTGAGCTAGCGGTCGGGGTTTCCATTTGGAATTTTTGGGTTGGGTTGCCTAGTCAGACGGTAGCCGGCATAGGTTCGTCTTTGCTCGGCGCATCGGCGCCGAGCGCGGCGCGAGCGGCGCGCTTCGCTTTGTAATCTTCGATTGCGCTCTTGATCGCGTCTTCGGCCAAAACCGAGCAGTGAATCTTCACCGGCGGCAAGCTCAATTCTTCGGCGATTTGGCTATTCTTGATGCTCGCCGCTTCTTCGATGTTCTTGCCCTTGATCCACTCGGTCGCGAGCGACGAAGAAGCGATCGCCGAACCGCAGCCGAACGTCTTGAAGCGCGCGTCTTCGATCACGCCTTCGTCGTTGACGCGAATTTGTAAACGCATCACGTCCCCGCACGCGGGCGCACCGACGAGCCCAGTGCCGACCGACGGATCGTCTTTGTCGAGCGTACCGACGTTGCGCGGGTTTTCGTAGTGGTCGAGGACTTTATCGCTGTAGGCCATGATTTTTTCTTTCTCGGCTGACGCTGCTGCTCAATGAGCCGCCCATTGAATCGATTTGATGTCGATGCCTTGCTGATGCATCTCGTAAAGTGGGGAGAGTTCGCGGAGCTTCTTCACTTTGCCGATCACGAGCTCGGCGACGTAATCGACTTCTTCTTCGGTGTTGAAGCGACCGAGCCCGAAGCGGATGCTCGAATGCGCGAGCTCTTCGTCGAGGCCCATGCTGCGCAGCACGTAGCTTGGTTCGAGGCTCGCGCTGGTGCACGCCGAACCGCTCGAAACGGCAACGTCTTTGATCGCCATCATCAACCCTTCGCCCTCGACGAACGAGAACGACAGGTTCAAGTTGCCCGGCAAGCGCTTTTCCGGGTGCCCGTTGAGGTACACGGCGTCGAGCTCTTTCGTGATCTTTCGATGCAGGCGATCGCGGAGCGTTTTGATCCGCTCGGCTTCGGCCGCGCCTTCTTGCTTGAAGATCGAGACGGCTTTGGCGAACCCGACGATGCCGGGCACATTCAACGTGCCCGAACGATTGCCGCGCTCGTGTCCACCGCCGTCCATCTGCGCGACCAAGCGGACGCGTGGCTTCGAGCGCCTCACGTAGAGCGCGCCCACGCCTTTCGGGCCGTAAATCTTGTGCGCGGTGAGCGACGCGAGATCCACGTTCATGCTTTTCACGTCGAACGGCGTCTTGCCGAGGCCTTGCACTGCGTCGCAATGAAAGAGCACGCCGCGTGCCCGTGTGATCGCGCCAATTTCCCCAATCGGTTGAATCGTGCCGACTTCGTTGTTGGCCAGCATCACCGAGACGAGGATGGTCTTGTCCGTGATCGCTTTTTCGATCTCGGCGGGATCCACGAGCCCGTCCTTGCCCGCGTTCACGTAGCTCACCGTGAAGCCTTGCTTCTCGAGGCGCTTGCACGAATCCAGCACGGCTTTGTGCTCGATCGTCGTCGTGATGATGTGGTTACCCTTGCCTTGATAATATTCGGCGACACCTTTGAGCGCGAGGTTGTCGCTCTCGGTCGCGCCGGAAGTGAACACGATCTCTTTGCCGGATTCGGCGCCGATGTAGCCGGCGATCGTCTCGCGTGCGTCTTCGACCGCGGCTTCCGCGTGCCAGCCGTAAGCGTGCGTGCGACTCGCGGCGTTGCCGAAATCCTGCGTGAAATACGGCAACATCGCGGCGAGCACGCGCTCATCGAGCGGTGTCGTTGCGTGGTTGTCCATGTAAATCGGAAACTTGAGTGCCATTTGACCTTCGATCTTTCGGCTTCAGTTCACGCGGCTGCCGACGACGAGTTCGGGGGGATTGGGTTGTTCGGGGTGGCGCGCGCAAGTCGGGCACGAGTGCACCGTGACTTCGGATTCACACGCGCTGTGACAGGTGGATAGAAATTCGAGGCTCTGCACCAGCTCGGTCTCGAGCGCGTTGAGCTCGGACAGCTTGGCGCGCGTTTCGGCGAGCTTCGCGACGTACACGTCTCGCAAACGCGAAGCCGCGAATTGCGCGGACGCCGCGTCCGTCTGCCCGCGCACGAGCGCTTGGATGTCCGAAAGCGAAAGCCCGAGGCTCTGCAGCTTGATGATCCAACGCACCCGCACCAGCGCGTCCTGGGTGAACAGGCGATAGCGTCCCTTCGAACGTTCGTGCGCGCGCACCAGCCCGAGCTCTTCATAAAGGTGGATGGCGCGAACCGTCTTCCCGACCGCTTTCGCCAAATCACCAACCAACAGCAACTCGGCCTCGTCCCGCGCCTCCGCGACGCTGAGCGCACGCTCGC
>DATATR010000302.1:0-55251 GCA_036268695.1 Polyangiaceae bacterium
GGATCCCAGATGCTTCGCAGGGTCACCCTTCGCGACGCCGAGGCGCGAAGTCAGTTGCAAATGCAACTAGCATTTCGGCTTCGCACGGTGTCGCTCTGCCCTCACGTCAGAGGGGATGGGTGCCCGCGGCGGCGGGACGCCGACGCTTGGGGACCCCGGCGCGCGCAGCGGAGCGAGCACGCCGGCCGCGCTGTGACGCGATCGGCGAGGGGCAACTCAAAAAAATTCGGAGCTGGTGCGCGACGGCTACGGTGTGTATTGCGCGAGCGGATCGAAGGTGCCGGTCGCGGTGTGCGCCGGCGCGATCGCGACGATGTGAATTTGTTCGGGGCGGAGCCGATCGGCGAGGGCTTTGAGCGAAGCGTGATTTTGTGCGCTGTCGTCGGAGAAGGCCCAGGGCGCGCCCGCGAGTTTGCCGCTGGTTTTTAGGCCCGCGCTGTCGCCGAGGAAGAGTACGTTGCGCACGAGGTACGCCGCGCTGCCTGCGGTGTGGCCGGGCACGCCGAACACGCGCACGGTCGCGTCGCCGACGGAGATCGCGTCGCCATCGTGAAGTGGGTGCGTGATTTTGGTGCCGTTCGAATGCGGCGAGAACAGCTGCGTGACCGGACCATGCGAGCCCGCGCGACCTTCGGCGAGCGCGACGTCGGGTTCAAGCGCGTACACGTCGGCTTTCGGGAACAAGTGCACGCCGGCGGTATGATCGGGATGGCCGTGCGTGAGGAAGATCGCGCTCACTGCGTCGCTCGTGAGCTTTCGGCGCGCGAGCTCGGCGAGCAAGGGTTTGCCGCTTGCGTCATTGCCGGCGTCGATCAAGAGGAGCTTATCGTTGCCCGCGTCGATCACGCCGATGCTGACCACGCCGTCTTTGAGGATGCGCACGCCCGGCGCGGGCTCCGCGCCGTCCACGATTGGCGCATTGCCGCCAAACGCCGAGTAAAAGACGCCGAAGATCGCGAGCACGAGCACCGCGATCGAAGCTCCGACGATTTGCAATGTGGTTTTGACGGCGCGATTCATGTCGAGCTCAGCCTAGCGCTTCGCGCCGCGGAGACTACCGGCCGATTTCAAGCCCGCGAATTGGGTGATGCCGGCGTCGTCGCCGAAGTGCGCGCTGCCGCACCGGCTCACCCAATCACGATCGGGGGGCTCAGTCCGCCGCTTCTTCCATGTCGTTCGCGTGGTCTTTCAGATGCTGCGCGAACTTCGCGCGTTGATCGGGCGTGAGCACGGGGAGCACCGTTTCCACGAACTGCAAGCGCGCCGTCGCCATGGCTTTCACCATCTCTGGCGCTTGCCCGCCGACGCCGGCTTTTTTGGCGTCGAACTTGTCGCCCTCGAACGCGGTGCCGATCGCGTCCATGTGCTTTTCCGCGGCTTCCATCTTGGTCTTCATCGCGGCGTGATTCGCCTTCATTTGCGCTTCGAGCTTGGTGTGGAGCTTGGTCTTTTGATCGTCGGTCAGCGCGAGCTCGTCGCCGAGCTTGGCCATCGGACCTTCGCCCATGCCTTCGTGCTCGTGACCTTCGTGCTCCTTGCCGGCGCCCGGGCCTTTGCCTTCGTGCTCGGCCATGTGCTCCTTCATTTCCTTGCCCTTGGCGCGCATCGTCTCGACGAGCTTCTTTCGCTGATCCGCGTCGAGCGTCTTGTACAGACGGTTCATTGCGTCTTGCATTTGCGGCTCGGCGCCAGCGACTGCGTCCGCCATCGCTTTGATGTCGGCGTCGGTCTTCTTCTTGTCGAGTTTGCCGGCGGCGACGCCGTCGGCCACGTCGGTTTCGAGCTTCGCGCGCGAGTCTTTCGCCGCGTCGCCGGTCTTCTCCATGTCGCTCTCGATGCTGTCGATCGCCGTCTTCTGCTCCGGCTTGAGATCGAGTGAGTCGAGGCTCGTCATGAGCAACGCTTCCATGCCATGGCCATGATGATGCTTCGGCGCGGGTGGCGGCGCGGCTTCGGCGGCGGGCGGCGGAGTCGTGTCCGCGGGCGGCGGGGGCGGCGGCGCAGGCGGCGGCGTGGTCGCAACTGGCGGCGGCGGCGGCGGCGCAGGCGGCGGCTCACTGCCACCACAGGCCGGCAAAATCGCGAGCCCGAGACCGAGCACCAGAAATAGGGAAGAGCGTTGGATGGGGGAGGTTGCTTTAGTCATGGTCGGTGTGTGGCAGAGCCGAGCAGATCCCGTCGCTCGTTGCAACCGGCTCTTCTGCCACACACGATTCAACTTCGAGCTCGAGCGCGCTGCCGACGCCGAATACGGCGCAGGCCGAACGCGAAGCTTGCGAGCAAGCCCGCGAAAGCAAAGGGACCGCGCGCGGTGCCGAAACCCAGCGCGCAATAACCCACGGTTTGCGGCGTGGGGGTGTTATCGGAAGTGTCACTGCCGTCGAGCGGCTGGAGCTGGCCGGGCAGTGCACCCGCGTCCGGGTCGACCACGCATTCGCCGTTGCGGCAAGCGAGCCCCGGCTTGCCGCACAGCTCGAGATCCGTGCCGTTGTCGATCACGCCGTCGCAATCGTCGTCGAAGTCGTTGCATTGTTCGGCGCGCGGCGCTCCTGGCGTGCAGATCGAGGTGCAACCCTCGGCGTACTTCGCGCACCAACCGATGCCGCACACGAGGCGCGCGTTTTCGTCGATCTGATCGTTGCAGTTGTCGTCCCGGTTGTTGCAGAGCTCCGGCGCACCCGGATAGATCGTGGGGTCTTGGTCGTTGCAATCGTTGTCGCACAAACCGAAGCCTTTGCTCGGCCCGCAGCCGGACATGGTTTGCGCGCCGCTCACGCCGTGACCGTCGCCGTCCGCGTCGGTGCAGTACTGCATGATCGGTAAGCCTTCGTCGATCTGGCCGTTGCAGTTGTTGTCCTTGCCGTCGCAGATCTCGGGCGCGTTCGGACTCACTTTCGCGTCGTTGTCGTTGCAGTCGGTGCCGAGCGCGGAGAAGTACTGTGGCTGAGCGCAGTTGATCGTGTAACCCGAAGCGGCCGAGCCGACGCCGTCTCCGTCGTAGTCGTGATAATATTTGGTGCCGGCGCAGCCGTACGCGGTGCTGAAAAATCCATCGCCTTCGCCGTCTCCGTGATCCGTTCCGTCGCCGTCGGCGGAGTTTGCCCAAACGTAAAAATCCACGCCGCCCGGCGTGCTCGGCGCGGTCCAACCGACTTTGAACGTCGTAAATCCGTTGCTGCCCGTGCGTGGCTGGGTGTGCGTCACGCCTTGCCCGATCAACTTCGTGCCCGAATCGACGATGTTGAGTTTGCCGAAGCCGTTCGTTTGCAAATAGAAGCCCGCGACTGGACCGTTGGTTTGCGAGATCGCGATCGTCAGCGTGACCAGATCGCCTGGGTTGATCGTCGGTTTGTCGAGCGTGATGTTGACGGTCGCCGGCTTGCCGCCGGTGTGACAGCCACTGCAGCCTTGCGCGGCGACGCCATTTTTGTGCGCTACCGCCGGCCGGCTCGCGCAAAGCGCGATCAGCGCGACGAGCCAGAGGAGCAGCGGTTTCATCGAATGTGCACGGCGGGGGCAGCGATGCGGCCGAGTCCGGGAAGCGCTCGGCCCTGCAGTTAAGTGGGCGAATTCTCGCGCGTCGATCACCGAGAGTTGGTGTACGCAGCGCGGAAGTCCGCTGAAAACAGGCGAAGGAACCAAAAAGATCGCGCATCCTTCGGAATTTTCCGAGCGCACCCGCATGCCCCTCGGCATTCTCCGGGAGAAAGCGCCGGCGCCCGCTCGGAACTGGGCGCCGGACCCAATCGAGACTCTGGCTCGTTGCGGGCGCGGCGAAACGCCCGTTGTGAGCGCCAGGGAGCACGCTACGATGGCAGAAAATGGGCGCACTGATCCTCGTGGTCGACGACAGCGCGGCCATTCGTCGGCAGATCCGCGCCGGGCTCAAGGAGCTGCAAGAGCTCGAAGGCGTGCAGGATTTTTTGGAGGCCGCCGATGGCCTGCAAGCCTTCAAGCTGCTCGTCGATCGCAAACCGGATTTGGTCGTTTGCGATTTGATCATGCCGGGCTTCGACGGTTTGAAATTCTTGGCTTTGCGCGCGACCCGACCAGAGCTCGCCAACATCCCCGTGATCATGCTCACTGCCGAGGGTGAAGCGTCGCGCAAAGTCGAAGTCTTCGAGCTCGGCGCTTCCGACTACGTGACCAAGCCCTTCGATGACGAAGAGCTGATGGCGCGCGTTCGCGTGCACTATCGACTCAAGATCCTGCAAGATGAATTGCGTGAAGCGAACCGGCGCCTGGAAGCGCTGGCCGATACCGACGGACTCACCGGCTTGTACAACCGTCGTTACTTCGACGCGCTCTTGTTGCGCGAGCTGCAACGCACCGCGCGCTACAAGACTCCGATTGGCGTCGCGCTGATCGATATCGATCATTTCAAATACGTGAACGACAGCTTCGGCCACCCCATGGGCGACGAAGTGCTGCGCAACGTCGCTCGGCTCGTGACCGCGGGCGTGCGCGTGACGGATTGTGCCGCGCGCTACGGCGGCGAGGAAGTCGCGATCGTGTTCACGCAGACGACCGCTCAAGGCGTCGCCGAAGTGACGGAGCGCTTGCGTCACACGCTCGAGCAATTCGAACACGTGTACGAAGGGCGCTCGGTCAAGCGCACCGCGAGCATCGGCGTCGCTTTGATCGACGGCAAAGGCGTGCCGCTCACGCCGAAGGAGCTGGTCGAACGCGCCGATCGCGCGCTCTACCGAGCCAAGCGCAGCGGACGCAACCGCGTCATCACTTGGACGTCCGAGCTCGACTCCGATCCAGAGCTCGGCGCAGATCGACCCGAACTCGCGGACAAGCGCGCGATTACCGAACCACCCGCGCCGCGATGATCTCGCGCATCTCGACCGAATGCATCGCGTCCGTCACCGTCGCGTTCGCGTGGCCCCGCAACCGCGCTTCACCGGATCGTTGCTTCTTGTTTGATTGATGGTCACGAAATACGGCGCTGGCCGGCAGAGCCTTCGGCGACGCGTCAAGGTTTGCCACCGGGTGCTGCGACAATGCGCGCCGTAACTACGCTCGATCGCTCGCTCCGAAAACGCGGCGCGCCAAAATCTCGTCCAACGAGACCATGCCCGGTCCGATCACGAGCAGCATGACGAGCACACACAAGTACGTGAACTCATCTGCACCTACCAAGTCGAATATGCCGTGAATGTCGGATAGCTTCGCGGTCAAGATCGCCACAATCATGCTGACGATCAACGGCAAGGTTGCAAGCCGCGTGCACAAGCCGATCACCAGCAAGCTGCCACAAATCAATTCGCTGTAGCCCACGACGACCGCATTCAGCCCCGGCGCAGGAATGCCGAGCTTGACGAAAAATTGAGTTACCTTGTCCAGGCTGTGCACCTTGCCCCACCCTGTCGACAAAAACAGAAGCCCGACCGCCAGACGGCCGAGCAACGGCGCGAGCCATTGCGCGCGTTCGAACGGCCGGAGCGCGAGCGCACGGTATTTCGCCAAAGCATCGTTTGCCATTTGATTCCTACTCTCACACCCTTTTCGGTGCTCGGTCTACTTGCTTGTGCGTTTTGCGCGCTGGGCTGCGCGCCGCACTCGCCCGCGGTCGCGGTTCTGCCAAGAGTACGCGCGCCGGCGTCCGCGGTTACCGTTGCGAATGCCAGCTCGAATCCAGCGTGGCGTTACGACGTGCGGCTCGAGTCCGGCCGTGAGCTCGCCGTCGACGCGAGCTTCGACGCGACCAACGATGAAGTCTTTGCCGTGGACGAAGCCGCCGCGCGCTTCGTGCAAAAAGTGCAAATCGCGGACGGCGCAAACTTCGTTGCTGCAGCGCCGCAAGGATCGGGTTTTCACGTGCCTTGCCGCGCAGGCTGCCGCGTGCGCTACCGCTTCGCGCTCGCCGAAGCCGCAAACGCTTTGCACGACATCGATACCGCGATTGCTTCCGACGACGCGTTGATGGCACCGCCATCGACCTGGCTCTTGTCGCCACTCGATCCGCCGCCGGGCGGCTTGCTGCAATTTCACGTCGATCCCGGCGCAAATGGCCATTTTGCGAGCGGCTTTCGGCGCGCGGAAAACAGCGCGCCGGATACGTATCTGCTGCCCGCGGGCGCGCTCGACGACTCGAGCTTCACCGCGCTCGGCGCGATTCACGTCGCCGAAGTTCCCGCCGGCGACACGACGGTGCGACTCGCCGTCGCGCCCAAAGGTCTGGCACTGACGGAGGCCGACGCCGAAGCGTGGCTCAGCGCATCCGCGGGCGCCGTCGCGCACTATTATCTCGGTCATCTGCCGGCGCGGCACACGCTGGTCGTGATCATGAGCGGGTCGGGCAGTTCGACGCGTGGCGAGACGCTCGGCGGCGGAGGGCCCGCGGTGATGGTACGCGCGTCCGATTCGGTCAACGCGAACACGACGCGCGACGATTGGATCGTCGTGCACGAGCTGCTTCACGCCAATTTTCCGGATTTGGGCCGGCAGCACGCGTGGCTGAGCGAAGGCCTCGCGACGTACGTCGAGCCGATCGCGCGCGCTCGCATCGGCCAAGTCGATGATCAAAAATTCTGGCGCGATTTGGTCGAAGGCTTGCCGCAAGGTTTGCCCGAAGCCGGCGATCAGGGCCTCGAGAACACGCACACGTGGGGCCGCACGTACTGGGGCGGCGCGCTCTTTTGCTTGCTCGCGGATGTGACGATTCGGGAGCGCACGAGTAACACGCGCTCGCTCGACGACGTGATTCGTTGGATCGGAAGCACCGGCGATGTCGACGACGTGCACTGGGAAATGCAGCGATTCATCGCCGCGGGGCAGCAGGCAACCGGAACCGAGGTGCTGCGCGAGCTCTACCAGTCGCTGGCAGAAAAACCGGGAACGGTGAATCTTTCCGAGCTGTTCGCGCGACTCGGCGTGCGTCTCGCGCAAGGGGTACTCAGTTTCGACGACAGCGCACCGCTCGCAAAAATTCGCCGATCCATCACGGCCCGTTGACCGAATCCGGACGATCGAGCGATCGATGGTAACCGTTTGGTTCGATCTGAATACGGAAGACAGTCGTAGCCTTGTCGGTGCTCACGGTTGACCGGAGTTGCGGGTTAGCGGAAGTATCCGTGCCACTCGCAGCGCCTCGGCCGTGAAACGCCGCGGACTACGAGGCCGCGTGCGCCTGGCGCATTCGGATTCGCTAACTTCACGAGGGAATAGCAATGAATCTCACGAACACTCTGATGGCTGCTGCGGTTACTGGCATCATGGCGGGCGCGACGGTGGCCTGTGGCGGATCGACGCCCCCGGCGGCTGCGCCGGATTCGGCGGCTGCGCCGGCTGCTCCGGCCGCTGATGCGGCAGGTGCCGCGGCTCCGGCTGGCGACACCGCGGACGCCGCGGGCGCGAAGCACGACTGCAAAGGCAAGAACGCGTGCAAGGGCCAAGGCGGTTGCAAGACCGACTCGCACGGCTGCAAAGGCCAGAACGATTGCAAGGGTAAGGGCGGTTGCAAAGGCTGAGCCTTTGACCGCAGCGCGCTACGCTTGCATTGACTGCGAGCGTAGCGCCTCTGCACTTTTGATCGGATGTCGAATCGCTTCGGGCTTCCCAATCTCGGAATCGGCGTCGGGCTACGGACGGTGCACTACTCGAGCATCCTCCAAGCGCAGCCGAAGGTGGATTGGTTCGAGATCCTGAGCGAAAACTACATGCGCACGGAGGGCCGTCCGCTCGATTTTTTGGACGCGATTGCCGAGCGCTATCCGGTCGTGATGCACGGCGTGTCGCTCTCGATCGGTTCGACCGATCCGCTCGATCGCCAATACTTGGGCGAGCTTCGTGCGCTGCGCGAGCGCACGAAAGCGCGCTGGCTGTCCGACCATTTGTGCTGGACGGGCGTGAGCGGCAAAAACACGCACGATCTTTTGCCGCTACCGTACACCGAGGAAGCGCTCGCGCACGTGATCGAACGCACTCGCGCGGTGCAAGATTTTTTGGGTGCCCCGCTCGCGCTCGAGAATCCTTCGAGCTACGCGCAGTTCGCCACGGACAGCATGCCCGAGTGGGAATTTCTCGGTCGGCTCGCGGAAGAGGCCGACTGCGCGCTGCTCCTCGACGTGAATAACGTCTACGTTTCGAGCCGAAATCACGGCTTCGATCCGCTCGACTACTTGCGCCGCGTCCCGTTCGATCGCGTCGTGCAGTGTCATGTCGCCGGGCACACGGATCACGGCACGCACATCATCGATTCGCACATTGGGCCCGTAATCGATCCGGTGTGGAAGCTCTTGGGCGAGGCGCATCGGCGCGCCGGCGGTGTCTCCGTGCTGCTCGAGTGGGACGCCGAAATCCCGAGCTTCGCCGAAACGCACGCGGAGGCTTTGCGTGCACGAGCGTTCATCGGGGAACCTTCGTGAGCGACGTAGAGCGCCAAATCACTGCGGACTCGCTCGGCTTGCACGAGCGCGCCAGCGCGACACCCGCGCGCGAAGGCGCGGAACGCGTCGCGAAGCACGGCGCCGCGCCAGAATGGACACGCGGCGAGCTCACGCTACGCGCGCAACAAGAGTGGTTCGCGGCCGTCGTCAGCGCGCCGGAGTCCGAAGCCGCGCCGATCGACGACGCTTCCGCGTCGCGCTTGGTCTCGCCCAGCAAAACGCTGAGCTCACTCGAGCGCATCGAGATATACCGCAGGGGTTATCACGCGCGCTTGATCGAGTGCCTGACCGACGATTATCCGGTCTTGGCGCACACGCTCGGCGAGGGAGCGTTCGAAGCCTTGTGCCGGACGTACATCGCGCGCCATCCTTCGCGCGGGCCGAGTCTCAATTACTTCGGACGGCACATGGCCGAGCTCTGCCGCGCGGATTCATCCTTGCCCGCTTTTTGCGCCGATCTGGCCACGCTCGAGTGGGCGATCGTGCTCGGCATTCATGCGCCGACCGCGCCCGCCTTGGGCTTCGAAGATTTGGCGCAAGTGCCGCCGGAACGCTGGCCCGGGGCGCGCTTCGAAGCCAATCCGTCGCTTTCGGTTTTGAGTCTTAACTATCCGGTCAACGCTTACCTGCAGAGCTTTCGCGACGCTCGACCCGCGCTCGCGCCCGAGCCGGGGAAGAACGTCGTGGCCGTATATCGAACCGGCAAAAGCGTGTGGCGCCTCGAGCTCGATCCTGCGCTCGTTACCCTCGTTCAAGCGCTGGTCGACGGCGCGACGCTCGGCGCGGCGCTCGAAGGCGTGCAAACCTTGCTCGCCGATCGCAGCGAGGAAGAAGCCGCCGCGCTCGTCTCGACTTGCTTTCGTCACGCGGTCTCGAGCGGCCTGTTTTCGACGCTCGTGCTCTGATTCGCACCGCCGCGGGGGATGTAGGCCGTGCGCCGCGCGTAACACGCATGCTAGACATGGTCGTTCGAGAGGTTGGGCTTTCGTCGGGGAGTTGAGTCATGCGCTTTGAAACGAAGCTTGGTCGCGGATTGCCGCTGTTTTGTTGGTTGTTTGCCGCCTGTGGACCGTCGAATTCGGGGTCAGGGAATCAGGCCGGGGCGGCGGGGTTCGGCGTCAGCTCGAGTGCGGGAAGCGGCGGAAACTCGGGCGGATCGGGCGCCGGAGCAGCGGGCAGCGCTGGCACGCTCGGCTCCGCGGGAACTTCGAGCGGGGGCACGAGCTCCGCGGGTGCAGCTGGCAGCTCGAGTGCAGGCGCGGGAGGTCAGCCACTCTCGGACGTGGGGCCACAGCAGCAAGCGAACAAGCTGGACGTGCTGTTCGTGGTCGATAACTCGGTCGGCATGGCTCAGAAGCAAGCGATCCTCGCGTCGTCGGTGCCTTCATTCGTGAGCACACTCGCCAAGACGAGCAGCGACATTCACCTCGGTGTGATCACGACCAGCCTCGGCAACCACGGCGGCACGATCTGCACGCCATCGGTCGACGCGCCCGAACTCGACGATCAGGCTCAGCTCTTGCCGAGCAAGCGCAGTGGCCTCACGAGTTACATGAACTCCGGCTTTCTCGCTTATGACTCCACCGGCAAAGCGGGCGAAACCGACGCCGCGCAGGTCGGCGGCGAGCTCTCCACGATGATCACGGCCGCGGGCGAGAACGGCTGTGGTTTCGAAGCGCCGCTCGAAGCGATGTATCGCTTCTTGATCGATCCAGAGCCGCCGATCGCGATCGTGAACTCGCAAAACACCAGTATGTCGACTGGAGTGAACAGCACCTTGCTCGCGCAGCGCAGCGCGTTTTTGCGGCCGGACTCCGCGGTCGCGATCGTGATTTTGACGGACGAAAACGATTGCTCGATCAGCGACCTCGGTCTCGGTTGGTTCGTCGCCCAGGCGTCGGCGCGTATGCCGCGCGCGACGAGCGCGTGCGATACGGATCCGAACAGCGCGTGCTGCCGGTCTTGCGCGCAAAACGAGGCCGCGCCTCCGGCCGGATGTAGCTCGCTCGCGTTCGACGCGAACTGCGAAGGAGCTCCGGCAGGTTCCTTCGCGACCTGGGACCAAGCGCACGATTCCCTCAACTTGCGCTGCTTCGATCAAAAGCAGCGCTTCGGTTTCGACTTGCTCTATCCGATCAATCGCTACGCGGTCGGCCTGACCAACCCAATGCTGACCAATCGCGCGGGCGCGCTCGTGCCCAATCCGCTCTTGACGGGCCGCTCAGCGAGCTTGATCAGCCTATCTGTGATCGTCGGTGTGCCGTGGCAAGATTTGGCGACCGCTGACAGCCTGAGCGCCACCGCGCTCAGCTTCATGTCCGGCGCGGATCTCGCGACCAAACAGCGCTGGCCAGTCGTGATCGGCGACCCCGAGAACTACACGCCTCCGAGCGATCCGTTCATGATCGAGTCGATCGCGCCGCGCTCGGGCATGAACTCGATCGCCAACGCCTCGATCGCGCCCGCGACTTCGCAGAATCCGCAAGCGAACCCGATCAACGGCCACGAACAGAACATCCCCGACAACGACGATCTGCAATACGCCTGCATCTTCCAACTCGCCACGCCGAGCGTGTGCGCGAACGGTGACGTCGAATGCAGTTGCTCGGCGTCGAACAGCGGCGACGCGAGCGCGGTCACGGCAGCCAATAGTCCGACCTGCCAACCGCCCGGCGGCGGCGCCGCGAGCACGACGCAATACTACGCCAAGAGCTACCCCGGCATCCGCGAACTCACGCTCGCGCAAATGCTCGGAGACCGCGCGGCGCCGGCTTCGGTTTGCCCGAAGACGCTCGGCGCGACGACGGATCCGAACTTCGGTTACGAACCCGCGCTCGCATCCCTCGCGAGTCGCGTCGCGGCGACTCTGAAATCGCCCTAGTTTTTTTGGGGTTAGCCTAGTGCTTCGGAGCGAGTCGCTGGAGCGTCGCTTCGTCGCGCTGCTCCAGCGCGTGTTCGGCTTCGAGGCTCGCGTGGTCACGGCCAATCGTCGCGAACGCGAGTGTGCGCTCGCCTTTGCGAAACGCGACCGCGCAGTCGAGCTCGTCGATGTTGCCCGCGACGTCGATGCGATCCCAAGCTTCAGCGTGGCCGAGGTACGAAATGGTCGTGTCGTAGTGCGCGCTCCAGAAGAACGGCACCGCGTCGAAGGGCTGCTCGTGCCCGAGCATGTTGAGCGCCGCAGTCTCGCCTTGGCGCGTGGCGACGACCCAATGCTCGACGCGGATTTTTTCGCCGCTCTCCGCATCCGGGAAGCGCGCGACGTCACCGGCCGCGAATACGTCCGGCGCGTTCGTGCGTAAGAACCGATCGACACTGATGCCGCGATCGACTGCAATGCCCGAAGCTTCCGCGAGCTCCAGCGCGGGCCGCACGCCAATTCCGAACACGACCAAGTCGGCTTCGAGCTCAGTGCCGTCTTCGAGCCGAACCGCGTGCGCGCTGATCGCCGCCGGCCGCGTGCCCAAGCGAAACACGACGCCGCGCGATTCGTGCAGCTTCTGCACCCTGCGACCGAGCGCTTCGCCGAGCACGCGCCCGAGTGGCACCGAATCCGGCGCAACAACCGTGACTTCGACTTGACGCGCGCGCAGCGACGCCGCCACTTCGAGCCCGATGAAACCCGCGCCGATCACCAGCGCACGCTTCGCACCCGCGCTCTGTTCGATGATCCGCCGGCTATCCGCAAGCGTACGCAGCGTGAAGACATGCGGCAGATCGGCGCCCGGAATGCTCGGCGCGATCGGCGTCGCGCCAGTCGCGAGCAAGAGCGCGTCGTAGCCGATCTTCTGCCCGTCAGCGAGCTCGACCGTTTTTGCTTTCGTGTCGACGCGTACGGCGCGCGTGCCTTTACGAAGCTCGATCTTTTGCTCCGCGTAGAACTCCGCGGGCCGAAGCGGAATCCACTCTTCGGGCGCATTGCCCGCCAAATAATCCTTCGACAAATTCGGGCGATCGACGGGCGGCGAATCTTCGGCGCCGAGCAGCGTAATTTTTCCCGCATAGCCCGCGCGGCGCAATTTCTCCGCGGCCGAGTTACCCGCCGGACCCGCGCCGACGATCACGATCGAGCTTGGTTCGCGCGGGTTCCGAGCCGGCGCTTTCGGTTCGCGCTTGCCGAGCACATACAGCTTGCCGCCGCGCTCTTCGACGTCGAAACAGGCAATGGGATCGCGCGCGGGTGCGCGCTCCGCCGCGCCGGTCTCGAGCGAAAAGCAGGCGTGATGCCAGGGACAGCGCACGGTCTCGCCGATCAAAATGCCGTCGGCGAGCGGACCGCCGTAATGCGTGCAGTGCGCGCCGACCGCGAACACTTTTTCTGCCGAGCGCGCGAGCAACACCGCTTCGCCGCCCGCGTGCCCGACCAACATTTGCCCTTCGCCGAGCTCGCTCGACGAAACGCCCGCGCTCAAATCCGGACCGCTGAGTTCTTGGCTGCCTGACATCCCTGTCTCCTCGCGCTTCGTTTGGACCGCGCGACCAGCATGCCCGAAGGCGAGCGAAAGGACAGCAGCGACCAAACGATCGCGACGCTTCCGCGAATCGAGTACGTTGCGGCGCGTTGGTTCCGCAGGAAAGCGCGCGGCGGGTTCTTTTTTTGGTTAAGCCTTGCGCTCGCGTTCCGGCGCTTCGGGCGCCGGGTGCACGCGGACGACGCCGTGCTCTTGCAAGATGCGGAGCTTCGTGCGTGTGGCGGCCGGCAGGCGCTCGTAGTCGCTCTCGGTGACTTCGTTCGGTCCGCGTTGAATCGCGACGCCACCCTCGGCGTGAAAGTGCTCGGTCGATTCAATCAGCATGACGCCACCGCGCGTGCCCGTGCTCCCGCCCATACGGTTCGACCTGGGCGACTCTTGAGTGCGGCCGCATGCCCTCAGAACCAACGAGCGGGGCCCGGTCTTCCCGCCCGGCATTGGTCCCGCAAATGAACGCGACGCTCACGTCTCTCTAGTGTTCGTTCGCGTGAAAAATCGTTTGAAAAAAAGACGGGCGCCTTGGCGCGGAGGTTCATGCGGCTGAAAAGTTCTTCGCCGCGAGCACGGCCGCGCTTCAGAGCGGCCAGCTTGCAACTCGCTCCGACTCGTTCATCCAGCGGCGCGCGAATAAATTGCCGGGCTGGTCCGGGCCAAAGCAGGCACTTTTCGTTCGTCAGGTTTCCGAATTTTGCGCGCCGAAACGAATTGCGCGGCCCGCGAGTTCGGCCTCGCTGAGCCCGGGAGCTCGCGCGAAGAAGGCGGCGAAACGCTCGGCGAGCGCGGTGATGGTGAGGCTCGGGTTCACGGCCAAGTTGCCGGGGATCACGCTGCCGTCACACACGTAGAGTCCGGGATAGCCGAACACTTCGTGGTGCTCGTCGATCACGCCGTTCGCTGCGCTTTTGCCGATGCAGCAGCCGCCCAAGATGTGCGCCGTTGCGGGCGTTCGCAACAAGACCTCCGAGATCACGTTTTGCGGCTCGCCCTCGAGCTCTTCGGCCAGGATCTCGGCGGCTTCTTGAGCGATCGGCAGATAACTCGGTACGCTTTGAGCGCGCGAAGTATCCGCGAGCTTCAACGCGAACGGTGAGCGCCGGAGCCGCAAGCGCAAGTGCTGATCGACCGATTGCATCACGAGCAGGATCACCGTGCTCTTGGCCCAATCGCGCACGCGCCACAGTTTGAACATGCGCGGCAGGCGCGAAAAAATGCGCGCGATCATTTTGAGTGGCCGCGTGAACGCGGAGCCGTTCGGCGTGAGCGGCACACCGAGCAAACGCATCGCGCCCGAGCCGCTCGGGTAGCGCACGCCCTCGATCTTCGTCAGTGAGTTCGGGTGAAACGCGGCGCCGATTGCGATGCCGCGCGCGAGATCGCGATGCGCGTCGAAGCTCGTCGCGCCGAGCAGGCTTTCGCCGTTGGTGCGCACGAAATCCCCGAGCCGCGGCGAGACGTTCGGCAGCGTGCGGTATTGGTCACGATTTTTCAGCAAGAGCTCGACCGTGCCGAGCACGCCGGCGGCGAGGATCACGCGTTTGGCCGAAAATCGCGGTCCCGAGCTCGCGAAGAGCGCGGTCGTGGAGCGCGTTTCGAGCTCATAGCCATCATGCTTGGGGATGATGCGCGTCACTTTCAATTCGGGAAACACGCGCGTGCCCCAGCGTTCGGCGAAATAGAGATAATTTTTGTCGAGCGTATTCTTCGCGTTGAAGCGACAGCCGACCATGCAGCCACCGCACAGCGTGCAGCCGCTGCGCTCCGGGCCCGCGCCGCTGAAATACGGATCAGGCACGCTGCGGTTGGGCTCGCCGAAAAATACGCCGACCTCGGCGGCATGGAAGCTAGACGCGCTGTTCATGCGTGCGCTGACGCGTTCGAGCGTGCGTTCGCCCTCCATCAACGCGCGGTTTTTAGTCACGCCGAGCATGCGCTGCGCGGTCTCGAAATGCGGCGCGAGCTCGGTTTCCCAATTGACGGCGCGGCTCCAAGTCGGATCTTCGAACACCGCGGCGCTCGGGCGCATCAGTGTGTTGGCGTAGACCAAGCTGCCGCCGCCGACGCCGGAGCCGTGCAGCACCATCACGCCTTTGAGCAACGTGATGTTTTGAATGCCGAAGCAGCGCAGCTTCGGCGCCCACAAGTATTTGAAGGCGTTCCAGTTGCTCTTCGGGAAATCGTGCTCCGTCCAGCGCTTGCCGGCTTCGATCAGGGCGACGCGATAGCCTTTTTGCGCGAGCCGCATCGCGCTCACGCTGCCGCCGAAGCCACTGCCCACGACCACGAAGTCGTACGGCTCGCTGTCGGGCGGCTGCTGCATGGTGGTTCAGTGATTTAGCATGGCGGTCGAACCCGGCCGGGACAGAGTGCGGACGCCACGCGGCGCACAGCCCGGAGGGCCGATGGTTCCAAGCGCCGCCCCAACCCCCCAAAAAAAGGCCCCACGAACTGTTCTGGGAATCTTTGTGCCGTTTTCAGCGCGCGCTTTTTTTTCGTAGGCAGTTCCGGGGCGCGTGCGTCGGAATGGCTGAAGGAGTTCGAACATGAAAAGCATCAAGTCGCGCGTGGGAGTTGGCATCGCGGTGCTCGCGCTATTGGGCGGAGTGAGCTCGCTCGCGCTCGCGGAAACCGGCGACGCGCGCCCGCAATGTTCGGGTGCAGGCAAGCAATCCGGTGGCGATTGGCAAGCGCACGCCGAAGAACGCTTCAAGAAAGCGGACAAAAATGGCGACGGCTTTCTGACCCAAGACGAAGTGGGCGACAAACGCTGGACGCACATTCAAGTCGCGGACTCGAACAAGGACGGCAAGATTTCGTTTGCCGAAATGCAGCAAGCGTTCGCGGACGGCAAGCTCGGTCACAAGCGCCAGAAGCCGCCGGCATGAACTGACGCCTCAGATTCGCGCGAGCCGTAGCGCGTAGACGAGATAGGTGCGCCCGAGTGGTCCGGTCCAAAGCCATGGATCGAGCTCTTCGGGTTCGCCTGCATGCTCGGCGAGGATCAAATCGTGGTGCAGCATTTCGCGGATTAATTTGGGGTTGGCCGCGTGGTAGCTCGCGCCTTCGCGCACGATCTCGTGCATCAGCTCGTTGAGTGAGCGATCGGGCGACAATGAATCGAGCGGATAAGTCGTGGACGAGACGAGATCGCTCGTGAAGAGGCAGCTGCCGCCGAGCTTCGTGAGCTCGACCAAGGTGCGCAGATGCGTCGCGATGATCGACGCGCGAATCGCGCCGAGCGCAGCGTGGCGTTCGCCGATCGCCTGACGCAGCGCAAACGCCATTTGCGTGAGCACGCACGCCGAAGCCACGACGTCGAACGGCCCGGGCAGGCGCGCGCGCAGCGTCGCGAGCGTCGCGGTTTCGGCGGCTTCGAGCTCGGCGCGCGTGGGCGCTTTGCGTTGCCATTTGCCGGCGCGCTTGGGCGTGAGCGGCGAAAGATCGAGCGGTGAGTGCGGAAAAATGCGCGGGCGAATCGCGACGCTTTGACGTGACACGCCGGCCGCGAGCGCGCTCGGATCGAGATCGACCAAATGGATTTCGGAAAATGCTTCGGCGAGTTGCTCGAGGTCGATATCGTTACATTGACCCGCGCCGAGAACGCACAACCTGGCGCCTGGGCCACGCGCGCACGACAAAAGCGCGCGCGTGAAATGCGCGCGATGTCCGGCGTAGAGCGCCCAATCGTCCGCGGTTTCCGGCATCCGCTCGATTATACTCGCGAAAAAGTGCCGCTTTCACGGGCGCGCCGATTGCTGCGCGGGCGAACTTCGACGCCGCTCGGCGCGCCGTGCTAAAGCACGCCACGATGTCGAGTGAGGCCGTGCGCGCGCAAATTTCCGGTGTCGTCAGCGACCACCCCGTGGTCTTGTTCATGAAGGGCACGCGCCGCGCGCCGCAATGCGGTTTTTCGGCGAAAGTCGTGCAGATTTTGGATGGGGTGTTGCGCGAGTACGAAACCGTCGACGTGCTCTCGAGCCCCGAGCTCCGCGACGGGATCAAAGAGTTTTCGAACTGGCCGACGATTCCGCAGCTGTTCATCAACGGCCAGTTCGTCGGTGGCTGCGACATCGTGACCGCGTTGCGTGAGTCCGGCGAGCTCGAGCAAATGCTGACCGCGCCGCATGCTCCGGCAGCTCCAGTCGAGGTTCCCGAGATCCGCATCAGCGAAGCGGCGTTGAACGCCTTCAAATCGGCGCTCGGCGACGCCGACGGCGAAGTCCTGCACCTGAAAATCGATAGTACCTTTCAGAACGACTTGTACTTCGGCGCACGGGAACCGAACACGATCGCGGTCGAGAGCGGCGGCATCACGCTGTATCTCGAGCGCGCGAGCGCACGCCGCGCGAATGGCTTGCGCATCGATTTCATCGACGGCGAAAATGCCGGCTTCAAGCTCGACAACCCAAATCAGCCGCCGACGGTGAAGCAGCTCACGCCCGCGGAAGCAAAAGCGCTGCTCGATCGCAACGCGCTCGAGCTGTTCGATGTGCGGCCCGAGTTCGAACGCGCGCTCGCCAGCATTCCCGCCGCGCGCGCACTCGACGAAGCTGGCCAAAAATACCTACTCTCGCTCGACCGCGGCGCGCCGATTGCGTTCTTGTGCCACCACGGCATGCGCAGCCAAAATGCAGCCGAACAAGTGCTCGGCGAGGGTTTCCGCAACGTCCACAACGTCAAAGGCGGCATCCACGCCTGGGCCGAGACGGTCGATCCGAGCGTGCCGCGTTATTGATTTCGATTCAGTCGAACGTTAGAAGCGAACAGCATGTCAGCGCATCCAACGAACTTTCAGGGCTCGGTCATCGACGCTCTGCGTGAAGCGATCGAACGCGAAATTCCGGGTAGCCAAGCCAATGTGAGTGGCGGCGGCGGGCATTTCACGATTGAGGTCGTGTCGAGCGCGTTCGCCGGCAAGGGCATGCTCGAGAGTCAGCGCATGGTGTACGGCGCGATCGCGCACTTGATGAAGGGCGACGCGCCGCCGGTGCACGCCGTCGACAGCTTGAAAACGCGCGTGCCTGCAGCAAGCTGATTTCGCGCCGGATCAATACGGGTCGGGCCAGCCCGATTGCATCGAGAACGTGGCGTAGTGCGACGTGATCGCGTCCACGTACATTTGCGCGCGCGCGTTGTACATGCCGCAGCCGAGCACGGCGTCGTTCCCCGAGTTGAACGCGCCGGCCGCCATCATGTTGTATTGGGCCGCGGTGCAACCCGGATACTTCTTTTGCAATGCCTTGAGGCTGTCGGTGTCGGTTTGCACACCGGCGTCCAAGTTGATCGTCGGGTTGAACACGGAAGTCGCCCACAGAGCCGACGTCATGTCTTGATCGAGATTAGGGTGACCGTTGGCGAGCAGGGCGGCCGTGGCTTCGCCGCAGGCCGGCGTAGTTTGAATCAAGCCGAACGACTTCGACTCCATGTCCGTCCATCCTTGCGGATCACCGCACGGGCTGTCGCCGCTGATCGCGAGCACATTGAAGCTCGATTCCTGCTGGATTTGCGATTTGACGATCATCGGATCCGGCATGCCGTATTTGGTGCACACCGCAAGGATCTCGCAATCGTAGGTGTCTTGTTTCGTCTTGCCGGTTTTGAGTGGATCCACTGCGGGGCAGCTACCGGCACCGCCACTGCTGCTGCCGGCGGTGCCCATGTTTCCAGCACTTCCGTTCGCACCTCCGGCGCCGCTCGTGTTGTTCGAGCCCGCGCTGCTCGTGTTCGAATTTGCTCGCATGAATTGCGCGATTCGCTATTTTTTATGGCTAGTTCTATTCATTCTTCAGCTTTCGTCCCTCGCTGCGCGAAGCGAACGCGCGTGACCCGCATCATTGTTAGGGGAAGTGCGAAGTCGATTGGTTTGAGCGCATACGGCCTGTGAGCGAGATCGCTATTGCGCGTAAGCAAGAGGCGAAGTCCGACACCCGCGTGCGCGCGAGTTCAGAGGAATTCAACATTCCAGCTGAGCGCGTTATTTAGCGACAAAGCTGGGCGCTCTGCGCGCGCCGACACATCGTCGTTCGTCATGTGAGCGCCATCGAACTCAATGCGTGCAACGCAGTTTGCACAGTGCGCACTCTCACGAGGTATCGAATTTGACGAGAAGGGGTGTCGAGCGATCGTGCGCTCCGTGCCTGTCAGAAAATTCGCGCGCGGAGGGGCAAATTCGTCTCATTGGTAGCGAAATGAATATTTTTGAACATGCTTTTTTAACGAATCGTTGAGCCGGGCCATGGGTTCCCCAACACAGATTCTACGTGAATGGGTTCGCACCAATTCGTGTGCGCTGCCATCCGCACGACGGCGAGCCTTTGCGCTCGGCGAAGACGGAGCAGACTGCCGCGGCCGAAGCGTTCCGCCTCTACGGGCGTTACGTCGCGGCGATGGCTTACCGCGTGCTGCGTCAGAAAGACGACGTCGATGACGTGGTGCAGGAGGTTTTCTTGGACGCGATCCGCGGTCTCGATCGACTGCGCGATCAACAATCGATTCGCGCCTGGCTCACGGTCGTGACTTTGCGCTTGGCGCGGAAAAAACTACGGAGTCGCGTGCTGCTCTCGATCAATGCCGAGAGCGACGAGTACGAGCAAGTGCCGGCGAGTGGTTTCGATCCGGAGGAGCACCTGCGACTGACTTGGGTCGCGAGCATCCTGGAGAGTCTGCCCAGCGACGTTCAGAGGCCCTGGATCTTGCACTGTATGGAAGGTCTCGGCTTGCCCGAGGTCGCGCGGACTTGTGCTTGTTCGGTCACGACCGCCAAGCGCCGGATCGCGTTCGTGCGCGCGCGCATCGCCCGCGCCTAGTTCAACCAGCGGAAACACGGCGTTTTCCACAATAACAGGAGCATCCATGAAACTCGGTCAATCGTTCCAATTCACGGCTCGGTGCGCGCTTCCGCTCGGCGCGCTGGGACTCGTCATGCTCCCCAGTTTGGGTTGCTCGGCGACTTCCCAGGGTGAAGACGGCGCAAGCAGTACGAGCGAAGCCGTCGTGAACGTCAGCTTCAGCAACCCAATCGCCGGGCTGAGCGCGGCCGAGCTCGCTCGTTTCAACGCCGGCCTCGCTGTCTTCACCGAAGTCGAAGGGCCCGAGGACGGACTCGGCCCGATCTTCAACGAAGCGTCCTGCGCGACGTGTCACGGCGTGGGCGGACCGGGCGGCGGCAGCACGCGTGTGGAGACGCGCTTCGGCAATACCGTGAACGGCGTGTTCGATCCGCTGACCGCCAAGGGCGGATCTTTGATTCAAGATCACAGCATCGGCAACGCAACCTGCTCTTGGATCGGTTTCGACTCGGTGCCGGCCAACGCCAACACGCTCGCGCAACGTCGCACGACGCCGCTGTTCGGATTGGGCTTGGTCGACGCGACGCCGGACTCGACGTTTCAAAACCTGGCCGCGTCCGAAGCGGCGAGTAGTCCTTCGACTGCGGGGCGCGTGAACTTGGTTACGAACCTCAGCACCGGTGCGACCGTCGTGGGTCGATTTGGCTGGAAATCCCAGGTGCCGACGCTGTTCCAGTTCTCGGGCGACGCGTATCTGAACGAGATGGGCGTCACCAGCCCACAATTCCCGGTCGAGAATTGCCCGAACGGCGACTGTTCGCTGATGGCCGCGTGCAACCCCAGACCCGATTTGAACGACGACGGCGGTGACGTCACGGCGTTCAACGATTTCATGCGCATGCTCGCGGCACCGCCGCGCGGCACCATCAACGCGACGGTCACCGCGGGCGAAGCCGTGTTCAACAGCATCGGTTGCGCGAATTGTCACGTCGGGACGCTCACGTCCGGCGCGAGCCCGATTGCCGCGCTGGCCAACAAGACATATCACCCGTATTCCGATTTCTTGCTCCACGACATGGGCACTTCGGGTGACGGCATCGGCGCGATGGGTCGCGCGACGACGACCGAGATGCGCACCGCGCCGCTCTGGGGCCTGCGCGGGATCTCGACCTTCTTGCACGGCGGCAACGCAATCTCCATCTCGGAGGCGATCGCGCGCCATCGCGGCCAAGCGAACGCGGCCGCGACACGCTTCAACAACCTGAGCAGCACGCAAAACACGCAGCTACTCGCGTTCCTGAATTCGCTGTAGCGGGAATCAGTCGAACCCGGCTAGGCGCCGCGCCAGCGCTTCGACGCGCAAAATCGCGTTGAAGTTGCTGGTGCGGTGCGCGTAGTCCATCGCGGCGAACAAATGCGTCTGCTCGAGCTCGAGCCTTTCCGGCGAATTCTCGAGCAAGCTCATGTAGTGTTCGAACACGACTTCGGGCGAAAGTTCGGTGCGAGGCGTGAGCGCATAGCGCACGACCGCGTGCAACGTGAAGCGATCCTTGACCGGTTCTTGCACGAGCCGCCAAGCAAGCAGCGGCTCGAGCGCGGGTTCGAGCTTGCCGCGGATACCGGCCAGTTTGCCGAGCGACGCCCGATCGACGTGATCGCCTTCGATGTGCGCGAGCACTCCGAGGATGCGGCGACTCGACGTGCCGAGTCGCTGCCAGGCCCACTCGACCAGAAATGCGATCTCCGGCAAGTCGTCTTCGTGGGCGATTGCGCGCACACGGCCGACCCCGCGCTGCTCCAAAAAATCAGCGAGCTCCGCTACTGAAGCGGCGTGTGAAGCGACGATGCCGTCGGCGATGTCCAGCGCTAGCGGGTTCCAGCGCAGCCTGCGCGTGAGCTTCGAAACACGAGGAAATGCGCTCTGGCCCGCGGTCACGAGCGGCGCTACGACCGGATAAATCAAGACGCCTGCAAGCAAGCAGCGCCGCGCAGTAATCACGAACGTTACGGGCGCGTCCGCAAATGCATCGAGCAGGCGTGACATGGCGCGATCGTCTTCGTGGTTGTCGAGTACGATCAGGCGCGAGCCCTCGCGCTCGAAGAACGCATTCAGCCGCTCGACGCGCTCGTCCCCGCCGGGTACGCCGAAGCGAAGCGCGAGCATCTCCGTCAGCGTGTAGTAGTCCCACGCGCCGACGCGAAACCAGGACACGCGTCGCTCGAAGAAATTCGCCAAGCGGTGGGCGAGCGCGCTCGCGAGCATCGATTTGCCGCTGCCGCCCGAGCCGACCAATGCGAGCCGCGCCGGCGCCGTCTGTTCGATCGTCCTCGAGAGCGTATCGAGTTCGATCGCGCGCCCTTTGAGGCCGCGCGGCGGTGGCGGAAGATCGAGCGGCCTTACCATGCGCGGCCGAGCCTACCCGACAAATTCGCGAGCAGAGCCAGCGCGAATCACGCGCGGATGCGCCGCAGCAAAATCGCGGCTTTCTCTTCCAAGATGCGAAAGGTAAAGCTTTCGGTCAGGTAAAGTTCGACGTTCGTGCGATCGTGTGCGGTGTAGCCGATCGAGAAATCCTGGCCCACGCTGATTTCGTAATCGCCGCCGCGGGTCGAGAGCAAGACAGCGCCTTCTTTCAGCGCAGGCGCCCAAATCAACGACCCCTCTTCGACGCGCTCGTCGAGGCGTTTGCGGATCGGATAGCCGTCATCGCCGTCCGCGGTGAGCTCGTCGTAGGCTTCTGGCCCGAGGGCGAGCGCGTACGGGCCGTTCACGCCGGCCATGCGCAGCACGCGCTTTGCGGCGCTGACCGCGACAGGCCAGGCTTGCGCCGAGCGCACTTCGACCGGCGTGTGCGGGCTGGCTTCGATGATGCCGGTGATTTTTCCGTCCGGGAAACCGTGGAAGATCGCGTCGTCTTCAGCGCGCGCGATGCGCTCGGCGGCGAAGATCACCGGATCCAAGTCGAGATCATTGGCGCCACGCCCCGCATAATCGAGCTCGAGAATCGGTAGCGTGATCGGTGCGCGCAGCTCCACGAGCGGCTTCACTTCGCGGATCGCGTGGGCCACATTTTCGACGGGGCCTTTCTCGATGTGCCTCAAGCGACCGGTGTTCACGCCGCCGTATTGCCAGCCGTGTGGACCGGAGAAATCGACGAGCTTGCGAGCGGCGAGGTGCAGCTTGAGCACGCGCCGAGCTTCTTCGTCGATCTGCTGCCACGCTTCGTCGACGATGGGAGCTTTCTGACGCTTGAGCAGATCCATCACTTCATTCCTTTCAAGCTACCGATGCCGAGCGAAGGTGAGTTGCCACTCGCCGAACCGGTCGATGCCTCGCCGCCACCCGAAGTCATTTTCTCCTCGACCTCGGTGACCGGCCCGGTCGACTGGAGATACATGTCGATGTTCGCGGAAAAATTCGGGTTCGTGCGCCGCAGCCACTCGAGCGTCATCATTGCGTGCTCGATTTCCTCGTTCTTGTTGTGAAGGAGGATCGCGCGGAGTTCGTCGTCGCTGCAGGCTTCCGCGCGCTGCTGATACCAATCGATCGCCTCGAGCTCTTCCTTGAGCGAAACGATCGCACGATGCGTGTTCTTGGTTCCTTCGGATAGAAGCTCGAGGGGCTCGTGATAGCTCTCGCTACTCATGGCGGGAAACATAGCCGAGGCAGCGCGTTCGACGGTATGCGTTTGTGTGCCCGCCCCGCTGAGACGCAATTTGTGGCGTTCATGCGAGATTCGTGGAAATTCGCTGATCGATTGCGTGTGTGGCTCGCGATATTCAGCGTGAGATTCGCTGCCGGTTCGCTCGTCGTGACGCTCGCGGTCGTGTGTTCCGGCTCTCGGTCCGACGGTGGTAAGCAGAGTTCAGCCCTCGGAAACAGCTTCGCAATGGGTGGCGTGCCGGCCGGAGCAAGCCCATTCACAGGCAGCGGCGGCATCCGCGGACAAGCCGGTCGGCATTGACGGCACGAACTCGTCGAATCGCAGCGGGACGAGCAACGCGGAGCGGCAACGCGGACACGCTCACGCTTTCGCGTCGCAGAGGCGAGCAACGGCATCGTCGAAGTCGGGCCGATCACGTTCGACACGGAGACGAGAACCTCGCGCTATTCGTGTTCGACAGCCCGCCGGCGGATGGTTGAGCAGCGGTCATCCGAATGGAGCAACGCGTGCGATCATTGGCGAGGCGTGCTCGAAGCAGCGCTCAGCCAAAGATCTCGGCTGGTAGCGAAAGACGCCTGAATGAGTGTGGCAGCTTAGGCGAACTGTGTAAGTTTGTGTAGTTCAGCACTGGTCATTGCTTCCGGATTGCCTGATTCGCCGAGGGCGGCGAACATCTTGCCCAATGCGTTCGTGGCTATTTTGCCTGGCGTGGGGCTCGGCGACCCTTGTCACGGTCTCGTCCTCGGCACAGGAACTCTCGCTCGAGACGGTGGTGAAAATCGCGCTTACCCGCAATGAGCGGGCGGAAATCGCCGCGCAATCGGTGGTGATCGCGGACGCGGGCGTGATCAAGGCGCGCGCCGCGTTTCTCCCGACGCTGAGCATGGCTGCGGGCGAAACATTGCGCCCGCAAGCGCTCACTCAAAACGGCCGCACGGTCGTGCGAGACAACGCGGGCACGGCTTCGCTCACGCTCTCGCAATCGCTGTTCAACGCGACTTCGTTTCCGCTCTACGCGAGCGCGAAGCACAACTACGAGGCCGCGCGTTACACCCACCTCGACCAGCGACGACAGCTGGCGTTCGACGCGGCGCGCGCGTTCTTCGCCGTGATCGCGCAGCAGCGCGTGCTGAAGGCCGCCCAGAGCCGGCTCGATTTGGCGAACGCCACGCTCGACGACACCCGCGTGCGCGCCGGCGCAGGCCTCACCAGTAGCAATGACGTGACGCGCGCAGAGATCGATCGCGCTTCGGCCGATCAGAGCTCGATCAACGCGGACGATTCGCTGGAGGCTGCGCGGCTCGGTTTGGAATTTTTGATCGCGACGCCAACCGAGATTCAAACCGATCTCACGGGCCCGAGCCAGAGCCTCGCCCCGGCGGATCTGAGGTTGGCTGGCCTCGTCAACTTGGCGATCGCGACGCGACCGGATTTGGCATCGCTGCGCGAGGCGGCCGTGTCCGCTGCAGACGCCGCCGATGAACCGGATTTGCGCTTCGTGCCGACCTTGAGCGCGACCGCGCAAGCGCGCGCCGCGGATCAACCGATCGCCGCGACTCGCTATTACGACACGACGCTCGGGATCAACTTCAATTGGACGATTTGGGATGGCGGCTCGCGCAGCGCGGACAGCCAATCGCGCGGCGCCCAGCGCGTGCAAGCGGAGCTTCAGCTGCGCTCACTCGCGCGCAAAGTCGAAATCGACGTGCGCACGTCGCTCGCCGAGCTGAGCGCGGCGCGCAACTCGCTCGTCGCCGCGCAGCAAGGTGAAGACGCCGCCGATCGCAGTGCAGCGGAAACCGCGGTGCTCTACAAACAAGGCCTGGCCAAGGCGATCGAGCTCGTGGATGGCAACTCGACCAAGTTCGACGCCGAAGTCACGGTCGCCGCGGCCGAGCTCAGCGTGCGCCAAGCGGAGCTCGATTTGCGCGCCTCGCTCGGCCTTTTTCCTCTCGACGGAGTGCAATGATTCGCCGTTCTTCATCGCTGGTCGTGTGTTTGGTTGGGTTTGCCTTGCTCAGCGCGTGCTCGAAAAAGCAGGCGACGGAGGCGCCCGCGGGCGGCAAACGCGGAGGCGGCAAAGGCCTCGCGTTCCCAGTCGAAGTGAGCAAAGTCACGGCCGACCCGCACGTCGTCGATGTGCAAGCGCCGGGCGTGGTGGACGCGTTCGAACACGTGCAAATCACCGCGCGCGTCGCCGGCGTGGTCGACAAAGTGACGTTCGTCGAAGGCCAAGACGTCAAAGTCGGTCAAGTGATGGCTTACATCGACAGCCGTCGCTACGCGCTCAGCGTGACCTCGGCCAAGGCCGCAGTCGAAGGCGCCGAAGCCGCCCAAGCCGACGCGCAAGCCGCGCTCGATCGCCGCACCGGCGCGAGTCAGGCGAATCCCGGCGTGATCGCGGCCGAAGAAGTCGAGACCTATCAAACCAAACTGCGCACGGCGCAAGCCAGCGTCGATCAAGCCAAAGAGGCGCTCAAACTCGCGCAGCTCAACCTCGATGACTCGAGCCTGAAGACGCCGGTCGCCGGTACCGTGCAAACGCGCAGCGTGGAGACCGGCCAGTACGTCCAAGCCGGCACCGTGGTCGCGACGCTGCTCCAGCGCGATCCGATGCTCTTGCACTTCAACGTGACCACGTCGGAGGCGCCGCGGCTCAAAGTCGACATGCCGGTCGATTTCACGCTGAAGGACAGCCAGCAAAAGTACACCGGAAAAATCACGCTCGTCGGCGGCTCGGCGGACGCAGATTCGCGCCTCGTGCCGATGACCGCGCAGATCGATACACCGGCGAATCATCAATTTTGGCTGCGCCCGGGATCGTTCGCGCAAGTCGAAGTGAAGCTGCCCTCGACGAAATCGTTCCCGATGATCCCGCAGACCGCGGCGCGCCCGAGCGAGCGCGGATTTTTGGCTTACGTCGTCACGGGCGATGTCGCGCACGAGCACACGCTCGAGCTCGGCTTGCACACGCCGGACGGCATGGTCGAAGTCAAGACCGGGCTGAACGCGGGCGACATGCTGGTCACGCGCGGCGTCGAAGCTTTGAGCGACGGCGCGAAAGTCAAAATCGTGACCTCGATGCCGCCCGGCACGTACAGCGAGCCGGCGGGCGACGCGGGCGCTCTGCCGGGCGCCGCCAGCGCGGCACCCGCGGGTAGCTCCGTGCCCGCGGCTAGCGGTGCCGCCGATGGCCAAAAACCCCACAAACACCGCGACGGTGGCGCGCCGTCTTCGCCGGTCGCGGCGGGTGAGCCGTGAATTTTACCGAAGTCTGCATTCGCCGGCCCGTGCTCGCCTGGATGCTCATGGCGGGCACGATCTTGTTCGGCTTGGTCTCGGCGTCGCGGATCGGCGTGAGCCAAATGCCGGACGTGGATTCGCCGAACGTCACCGTCTCGCTGAGTTGGCCAGGCGCGAGTCCCGAAGAAGTCGAAAGCGGCATCATCGAGCCGCTCGAAGAGTCACTCGCACAAGTCGAAGGCGTGCAGAGCATTCAGGCGACGGCGCGGCTCGGCAGCGCCCGGCTGACCGCGGTCTTCGCGCTCAATCGCAACATCGACCTCGCGTTGCAAGACGTGCAGGCCAAAGTTTCGCAGGCGCAGCGCAGTCTGCCGACTGACGTGCAGCAGCCCACCGTCTCGAAGAGCAATCCGGACGACACACCGCTGCTCACGGTCGGGCTGCGCGGCGCGTTCGCGCGCCAGGTCTTGTCCGACTACGCGCGCTATCAAGTCGAACAGAAATTGCAGACGATCCCGGGCGTCGGTCAAGTGACGACGGCAGGTTACTTGGATCGCAACATCCGCATTTGGGTCGACGCGAACAAGCTGATCGAGCGAAACGTGACGGTTTCGGACATCAATAGCGCGCTCACCAAGCAGCACGTGGTGGTGCCCGGCGGCCAGCTCGAAACACCGGGCCAAGACATCACGGTGCAAGTGCTCGGCGAAGCGCTCGACCTCGACACTTTCAAGCACATCGTGATCAGCGACAAGAACGGCGCGCCGATCTATTTGCAAGACGTCGCGCTGATCGAAGACGGCTTCGAGGACGCGCGCACGATCGCGCGCATCGACGGAGTGCCGCTGCAAGCGATGAGCATCTTGAAGCAGCACGGGTCGAACGCGGTGACGGTCGCCTCCGACGTGCGCGCCGCGGTCGACGAGCTCAGAAAGACTCTGCCCCCGGGCATGGAAATCGACGTTTTGTTCGACACGACCGACTTCATCAAGGAGTCGGTGCACGAGATCGAAACCGAGCTGGTGCTCGCGGTCGGGCTCACTTCGCTGGTTTGTTGGCTGTTTTTGGGCTCATTTTCCGCGACGTTGAACGTGCTCTTGGCGATTCCGATGTCGCTCTTCGGCACGATTGCAGTGATCTGGACGGCGGGCTTCACGCTGAACACGTTCACGTTGCTCGGCCTATCGCTCGCCATTGGTCTCGTGGTCGACGACGCGGTGATGGTGATGGAAAACATTTACCGTCACGGCGAGATGGGCAAAGACGGCTTCAAGGCCGCGCTCGACGGCACCGGCGAAATCACCTTCGCCGCGCTGGCCGCGACGGCCGCCGTGATCGCGATTTTCTTGCCCGTGATTTTCATGACCGGCGTGGTCGGTAAATATTTCTTCCAGTTCGGCGTGACGCTGTCCGTCGCGGTCGCGATTTCGTACGTCGAAGCCGTGACACTCGCGCCGGCCCGCTGCGCGCGCTTGCTCGCGCACCACGGTGAACCGAGCAAGATCGCACAGACCGTCGATCGGCTGTTTTCGCGGCTCGCCAATTTCTATCACCGCATGCTCTCGCTCGCGCTTAGCCATCCCTGGAAGGTGCTCGGCATTTCCATGGCCGTGACCGCGGGCTCGTTCGCGATTGGCCTCAGTTTACCCAGTGAATTTACGCCGCCGCAGGACCAATCGAGCTTCAACGTGCGCGTCACCGCACCGACCGGCAGTGACGTCGAAGAGTCGGATCGCGAGGCGACGAAGCTCGAGACCGCGCTCAACAAGCACGCCGAAGTGTCGAGCGTGATGGCGAACGTGAGCCCTGGCTCGGCGCAGCTCACCGTCAAGCTCGTGCCACCCGACCAGCGCAAGCTGACGCAGCAAGAGTTTGCCGCGCAGATGCGCAAGCAGTTCGTGATTCCGGGTTCGCGCGTGTCGATTCAAGATCCGTCGCAGCAGGGCATCGGCAGCTCGCACGGTTCGCCGGTGCAAGTATCGGTGCGCGGCTCGGATTGGAATCAACTCGTCACCACGGCGTTGAAACTGCGCGATGATCTCGAGCACAGCGGAGTCGCGACCGACACGGACACGGACTATCAGCTCGGTTTGCCGGAAGTGATGGTCACGCCGGATCGCGCGCGCACCGCGGATCTCGGCGTCAGCATTCAGGACTTGGCTAGTACGATCAATGCGCTCGTCGGCGGCGTCGTGGTCGGCAAATATTCTTCGGGCGGGCGCCGGCTCGACGTGCGTATGCGCATGTTGCTCTCGCAACGGCTCACGCCCGAAGACATCGGCGACATCAACGTGCGCTCGGCCAGCGGCAAAATGGTGCCGATTTCGACCATGGTCACGGTCGACGAAAAGCCGGTGCTGCAGTCGATCAATCGCATCGATCGCGAGCGCTCGGTGTCGGTGACGGCGAACGTCGCGCCGGGGCATTCGCAGTCCGAAGCGCTCTCGGTCGTCGATTCATTGACCAAGAATTTCCCTGCCGGCTACCACGCGGTGCTCGGCGGCCAGAGCAGCGACTTTCAGGATTCGATGCAGAGCCTGGGTTTCGCGCTCATGTTCGGCATCGCGGTTGCGTACATGATCCTCGCCGCGCAGTTCAACTCGTTCTTGCACCCGATCACGGTGCTCACGATTTTGCCGCTCTCGGTCGCCGGCGCGTTCCTCGGCTTGTTCGCCGGGCACAAGACGCTCAGCATCTACAGCATGATCGGTATCTTACTGCTCATGGGCATCACCAAGAAAAATTCGATCATTTTGGTGGATTACGCCAATGCCGTGCGCGCCGACAAACGCGTCGATGCGACGAGCGCGATGCTCGAGGCCGGACCGATTCGCTTACGACCGATTTTGATGACCACGATCGCGACGATGATGGCGGCAGTGCCGTCCGCGCTTGGGCTCGGCGCGGGTTCCGAAACGCGTGGGCCGATGGCGATCGCCGTGCTCGGCGGGCTCACGCTGTCGACGCTCTTGAGCTTGCTGGTGGTGCCTTCGTTTTACGTCGTGGCCGATCGAATCAAGGGGCGAATTACCGGTAAATCCACGCTCCCCGTGCAGCATTTGCCTGATCCGTCGCCGACGGCGTGACGCACAGGAGCACCCCCCAAAAAAAGTAAAAAGCTGCGGCCGAGTCGTCGCCATGGCCCCAGCGTTCGCAGCGCGCGTTACGGTTTCGGCGGAGCTCAGTAGACGCGATACTGCCCGCTCAGGACGAGCAAGCTCACGAGATAGAGAATGCCGTCGTAGTAACGCGGATCGCCGCTCGGGATCGCCATGTTCCAAACTGAATTGACGAAGTCGGCGCGATTCGTGCGTGAAGACGCGACCGCGAGCGCGCCATTCGTGGCGGTGAGCCCGAACTCGTGCGTCGCGTCGACGACCGTGCCGTCGAGCTCGTAGGTCTTGCCCGTACTGTTGATGCCTTGAATCGTGAAGAAGCCGAGCACGCGATCGGCTTCCATGCCTTCCGTGCTCGGTGCTTTGCCCCACAAAGCGTCGAGCGCGAGGTTGAGCTCGGTGCGATAGCCTTGCGGTAGAAACGTGTCGAAGTTCGGCACCGGCGAGCCATCGAAGTAACTGCGCATCGGCCAAAGCCCGGTGCTCGCGTTTGCGGTGGCGGCCAGGTGCGCGCGCGCGGCGGCCGCTGCGCTGGTCCAAAAAGCGTTCCCCGTCGCCTCTGCCCAGAGTTCATAAAATGGCGGAATTTCCAGGGCGGAGCGCGTGTAGCCGGCGTTTGCCGGCGTTGGTTGTTCGCGCACGAGCGCCGTCGTCGGGTCGAACACACTGATGATGCTCGAGCTCGCGCCGCCGTTTTCTTGTTGTTTGTTTTGCAGTAAATCGAGTAGCGCGAGCGCTTCGCTCGCGTACGAAGTCGCGCCGCTCGGATCCCAGCGATCGTGCGCGAAGATCAACGCGGTCACGAATTGTTCCATGCCGTAGGGATCGAGGCACGGCGTCGTGTCGTCGCACACCGAATTGAAATAGCCTTGGCCCGGGCCGCTCGTCTGCTCGAGCGAAGCTTTGGCATACGCCCACAGCCGATCGAATTCGTCTCGCTTGTCGAGCTCGACCGCCACGATCATGCACGTGCCGATGCCTTCGCTGCGCACGTCGCCGTGCAGAACGTCCGTGATTTTGGCTTGATCAGTGCCGACTTGGACGTAAATGGCCTGCGTCGACGGATCGCCGTGAAAGAGCTGTGCGAACGCGGCCGCGAGCTTGGCGGAGATGTCCGCGTCGCTCTTGCCGGCGAGATCGCGGAACGCATTGCCGTAACTCGCCGGCCCGACCAGCGGCGTGAGCGTGCTCGGTCCGCCATCGATGGTGCCCACTGCTTCGGGATCCGTGCCGAGCGAGTCGAGCGTGCTCGTGCAGCCGCCGAGTGCGATGAGCAAACCCATGGCAAACGCGGCGCGGCAGAATCGCGCGCGTGGCCGCACAAGAGCGCCGTTCATTGCTCTGCGTAAGCGCGCACGCGCGACGCGAGAAGACTGTCGGGGTGACGCTTCATGAAGGCTTGTGCGCGTTTCTTCGCTGTCGCAGTTTGCCCGCTCTTCGCCAGCGCCTCGATGCGCACTACTTCGGCTTCGAGGCCCAATTTCCCGTGCGGAAATTGATGCGCGTATTGATCCAGATCACTCAGCGCGGCGCTCGGGTTGCCGCCAGCAAGTGCCGAGCGCGCCGTATCGAGCGCGTTGAGCTCGGCTGAAAGTGCCGAAGCAGAGCTCGGCTTGGCTTCGGCATGCGCGACTGCGCTAGCGCTGTTCGATGCTGATTCGGCGGTTGACTCCGCGCTCGGCGTTGGTTCGGGAGCGGTATCGTTTACTACCGTGCTCTCTGGCGCGACGGCGCTTGGAGCCGCGTTCGTCGTCGCGATAGCGACTGCACTCGGTGCAGCCGGAGGCGCGGCGCGATGTCGCAAGTATTGCACTGCGGGCACCACGCCGCCGACGATCAGCGCCGTCGCCGCTGCCCATTTGACGATTGTGGCTTTCGTCACCGCGGATGCCGCTGTGGTCGACGATGCGGTCACACCCACGATGCCGAGCGCAGCCAAAGCTTTCGATCGACTCGAAGTGGGCGCGGTGTACGAACGACCTGCGCGTAAAAGCGAGCGCTCGAGCTCGCTCTCCGGTTCATCGTAAAGTCGCGTCGGCTCGTTCATGATCCGACCTCCGCGTGGGGGAACGACGACAGCGCGCGCACGCGATCGCGGAAATCCGCGCGCGCTCGTCTGAGGCGTGATGCGACGGTGCCCTGCGGAATCTCGAGCGCGTGCGCAATCTCGATCATGCTGAGCTCTTCCAGCTCGTACAGCACGAACACCATGCGCAAATCCGCTGCCATGGTGGCGAGCACCTGGTCGAGCAGCTCACGGGCGCGCTTTTGATCGAGTAGCTGCTCGGTTTGCATCGGCACTTGGACGCGAAGCTCCGCGTCCGAATCGTGCACTTCGCGGCGCCGCGCGACGGTGCGCCGAGCGTGCGCGGCCATGCGCAGCGCGGTTTGCAGCAAAAAGCTCTTTTCGGCTTCGGGCCGCACGTCATCCAGGCGATTCGAAACCGCGATGAACGTGCGTTGCACGTCGTCGTCGATTTCGGCCTCTGGCGTGCCCGCATTTCGCAACACACGCGCGACGAAATCGATGTACCGATCGACCATGGCGCGCAGGCGCGTCTCGCGTTCGCTCGCGCGGCTCACGCTTCGAAACGTAGCGATCGACAGCTGGGCTGGCAACCACAGTGCCGGTGTGGGCGAATTGGCTACCATTGGCAGGAGCGATCCTGAACCGAATATTCCCGCAGCCGAACAAACTGATCACGCTGTCCGAAGCGCGTGATTCGTCTAGAAGCGGTAACCCAAACCCAAACGTAAGATCGGCGAAATAACCGGCGTTTCGGCGATGATTCGCGTGGGAGCAGTCTCGTAGAAGCGGCGCTTTTCGAGCGCCGCGCTGGCGCCGAGCGCGCTCTCGAACACGAAACCTCGGCCGAGCAGGACCGAGAGTTTGAAGTCCAAGCCCGCACTCCACCAGCCGCGCGAGACCGTCGCGGGTTCGGCGATGCCACGCCCGGTCGCGCCGAGCACGCCGCCGAGTCCGAGCGCGCAGGGCGCGAGCTCGATGCCGCCGAAGCGAAACCCGACTGGACAGGCGTCGAGCGCGAGCGCCACGAATTCGGAGCGATGGTCGCTCGGCTCACTGACGAGCCCCGAATCGGCGAATAGCAACGAAAGCTCGAGTGACGAATCGTAGCTCTCGCCGATGTCGCGCACGAACGTCGCGGACAGCGCGCCTCCGGTGCCAAGCTCGGAGCTCAGCGCTTCGGTGGCAACCGTGTCGAGCCCGAGTTCGACGTGCAACTCGGGCGCACGTTCGACGATCACCGTGCGCGGCTCGGGCGCCGGCGGACAGACGACCGCTTCCGGCGCGGGCTTCGGCGCTGGCGTTTCGCGCGGCGCATGCGCGTTCGGATCGACCGAGAGCGCGATCGTCAATGAAAGCGCTTCCACCACTTCTTTGCAGGTGGCGCCTTCGACGCTGCGTGCGGAACTTTCGTTGTGATTTACCGTCTCGCGGACTTCGCCGGTGAAGCCGCGCTCGCCGCGCGTGAGCCGCACGTTCACGTCGACCGCGGGCTCGTCGCCCGCGGCGCGGCGCGCGTGATCGGTGCGCGCGCGGATCGCGTCGTAGAGCTCCGCTTCACTCGGGCACGACGCGGGCGCATCGTACTCGATTCTGAGCGCCGTCGTGTCCTCGCCGAGCGCGAAGAAAAGCATGGACGCGGCCGCGAGCAGGGGCACGCGCCGAGCGTCGCACGGGCGTCCGGCTCAGGGCAATGGCTCGAGCGGGCCGCTCGTGGGCGCGCGGCTATCGCTCTCTTTGATCAGCGCGTCGTAGCGCGTTCGTTGATCCGGGCGGAGCGCGCCGCGAATCTCGACGTCCATGCGCGCCTTTTGGGCGCGCAGTGGGTCGCCGCAGCGATCGAGCATTTCCCGCGCGAGCTTGCGCCGCTCGGGGCTGTACTTGCTGACGATCGCACGGACTTGGTCGCTTTGTGCGTCGTCCAAACCCAAGCGATGGGACAGCGCATTGATGCGGCGGTGTTCGAACACCGAATAGCGATCGCGAAAAAGGCCCGCGTAGCGCCGCTGCAACATGGCGCGCGAGCCTGCGCCGCCGATCAAAAGCCCGAGCACGAACACGAGCAACAAGGCGCCGAGGCCCTTGACTCGAGCGCGATCCATCACTCGAGCTCCACGGACGCGTACGAAGTCGCGATCTCGTCGTCCACGGAGCGATCGACTTGGACGGCCCAAACCACGGCCAAAGCCGCCGCGATCGCCGCGATTGGTACCAGCCTGCGCGCTGAAAACCAGGCGCCTTCGAGCAAGCTCGGCGCGGCCTCTTCGTTCACTGCCTGCATCACGCGCGCGGAGAAGCCCGCGCTCGGACGGAGCGCTTCGGTACTACGCGCGAGCCGAGCCAAACGTTGATCGATGTCTTCGTAGTCGGTCACGGCTGTTGTCTCCTCTGGCGCAGCGCGGCGCGCGCGCGCACCAAGCGTTGCTCCACGGCGCCTTCGCTCACGCCCATCACTTCGGCGATTTCGCCGTTGTTCAAGCCTTCGAAGCTCTGCAGCACGAGCGCCGCGCGTTGATCCTCGGGTAAATCTCGGAGCCAATCGTCGAGCTCCGAGAGCGCGAGCCGCGCCTCGGCGAAGGCTGCGCCGTCCCAGCTCGGATCGATCTGCACATCGCTTGCTTCGCCGCGCCGCTGGCGCCCGCGCTTGGCGTCGATCGCGCCGTTGACGACGATGCGGTAGAGCCAGGTCGCAGTGCTCGAGCGGCGATCGAATTCGCCCGCGCAGAGCGCGCGAAAAGCTTTGATGTAAGCTTCCTGCACCACGTCCTCGGCGTCTGCTTGATTGCCCATGATCCTAGCGCTCAGTCGAACGAGCCGGACGCTCGTTGCGTCCACGATTTGTTGAAAGGCCAAGTGGTCCCCGCTCAGGACTCGATCGACGGCCTTCTCGAGTGTGTCCAATGGCTCTCTCCGCGACCTTCACGTTTCCTCTTCTTACGTGGTTCGACGCCGGTTCCGGCCCTCTTCCTACGCGCGCCCGCATTTTTGTCCGCGCGAGCTCGGTCCAGAAACCCGCCTTTTCACTAACGTGCGGCAATTCCAAGGTAAATGCGTCAAGATCCAAAAAAATTCGGGCCGTTCGTAGGGTCCCCGGGTGCCGCTCCGTCGGATGGATTGAAAGTGAAGGAGACCAAAACATCATGCGCACTTCGATCCTGACCTGTGTCGCTTCTGGTTTTATTGCCTTGTCGCTGGCTGCTTGTTCCGCCGCGAACAACGAGCCGGTCGATCAGAGCGCGGCCGCGGAGACGGCGGGATTGACCGCGCCGGCTGCGCCCGCTCCGACGGCCAGCGTCGCGATGGCTGAACACCACGGTCGTCACATGCCCGACCCGGCTGCGATCGTGAAGCGCTTCGACAAGAACGGCGACGGTGTCTTGCAAGTGAGCGAGCTGCCGGAGCGGATGCAAAAATTCATGGGCAAGGCCGACACCAATGGTGACGGCGTGCTCACGGTCGACGAGCTCAAGGCGGGCGAAGACAAGCTGCGCGCGGAGTTCATCGCCAAGGCCGACACCAACCACGACGGCGTGGTGAGCCCCGAAGAACGCAAAGCAGCGTTCGAGCAGTTCGCCGAGAAGCGCTTCCAGAAAGCCGACAAGAACGGCGACGGTGCCCTGACCAAAGACGAAGTCGGCGACAAGCGCTGGGCCTGGCTGAGCAAGGCCGACGCGGATGGCAACGGCGCGGTGACCGAAGCGGAGATTCGCACCGCGTTCGAGAACGGCACCTTGACCTTCCCGCGCCACGGGCATCATGGCCATCACCATGGTGACGGCGCGAGCGCTCCGCCCGCGGCTGGCTCGGCCGCACCCGCGCCGACCGGCACGTGAGACTAGGCAAACCAAAAAAATAAACCCGAGGGATGGAGTCGCTCGGTCGACTACGCGAGGCGTCACGACGAAAAGATCGTTCTGGCGCCTTCGGCGTTTGTGGCCCAAATGAACAACCCGATCGAAAAGCTTCGCAAGGAGCTTTCGTATGGCGCTGTGCGCGGCAAAGCGCGGCTGTAGGTGGGGTTAATTCGTCGTTGATCGCGCCGTTCAAAGGTGAGGAGATCTCGGCTTTGTTCGCCTCTTCTGTGGTTCGAGCGGTGACGGTTTAAGCATGGCGGCTCGACTCTCGCCGGTGCCGACTCCGATCAAGGCAGTGCCAGAAACCATCGGCGCGAGCGAACGAGTGCCGCTCGATACGGGGCGCAAAGCCGCGCGCTCGACGGGCCCGCGCAGCGAATATCTCGCAGGCGCCGTGATCGCCGATCGCTACAAGCTCGTGCGACCGCTCGGCGCAGGCGGCATGGGCGTGGTTTGGGTTGCGCATTCGCTCGTGCTCGGCGTCGATGTCGCGCTCAAGTTGATTCACTCGGACGTCGCGGGCTCGACCGGCGCCACGCGCATGGCGCGCGAGGCACACGCCGCGGCGCGCCTCGGTCACCCTGCGATGGTGCGCGTGTTCGACTTCGGTTGGACCAGCAAGGGCGATCCTTTTTTGGTGATGGAGCTCGTGCTCGGCGAGAGCCTCGGCGCGGCGCTGCGGCGGGACGTGCGCATGCCGGCGATTCAAGCCGTGCAAACGCTATTGCCACTCGCGGACGGCCTGCGCACCGCGCACGACAAGGGCATCGTTCACCGCGACATCAAGCCGGACAACATCTTGATCGCGCGCGACGAGTTCGGGCGCCAGCAGCCGAAACTCTTGGATTTCGGCATCGCCAAGGTCGACCATCACGCCGCCGAAGATCGCAAGCTGACGCAAATCGGCGTCGTGCTCGGCAGCCCCGAGTACATGTCGCCGGAGCAAGCGCTGGGCCGCGAAGACATCGATCATCGCACCGACGTGTGGGCGCTCTGCGTCGTGTTGTACGAGTCCATTACCGGGCAATTGCCGTGGGACAAGCCGAACTACAACGCGCTGATGCAGGCGATCATTCACGAGCCCGCCGCGCCAACGACGCAATTTTCTGCCGGCGATTCGGATTTGTGGCGCGTGATCGCGCGCGGGCTGCAAAAAAATCCCGACGACCGCTGGTCGTCGATGACCGAGCTCGGTGAAGCGCTCGCGCTCTGGCTCTACGAACACGGCGTAAAAGAGGATATCTCCGCGAACTCGCTGCGCGCGGTTTGGCTCGACGGGTCGCTCTCCGGCGTGCGCATGGATTTGAGCTCGCTGTCGCCGCGCAAAGCGCTGAGCAGTGGTTCGGAGCTCGCGCCGCGCGCTCCGGCCGCGCGCATGCCGTCGACCGAACGCCCGCGCTTCGAGACTGCGAGTGGACTCATTGCGACGCCCGAGCCAGCGCTCGCTCCGGTCGTGACTGCGCCAGCGCGCGCTCGCTGGCCGTGGATCGCGCTGGTCGTGTTGGCACTGGGGTTGGGTGTCGGCGCGGGTTTGATGTTGCGCGCGAATCACGCGCCCGAAGCCGCAGCGTCGGCCGTGTCGACCGCGACTCCGTCGGTCGCAGACGCGCGAGTTGCGGCGAACGCACCCGCGCCGCAAACGACACCGAGCTCGGCGCCCACGGTTCCAGCGATTGAATCGGCGCCGAGTGCACCGATACTTCCTTCAGCTTCGCGCGCAACACCGGTCAAGGTCGTGCCGCGCTCTGCCCCAGCACACGCCGCGCCGGCGAGCCGCGCCGCGGGTGCCGGAAAACATGCTTATGATTTCGGCTTCTGAGCTGGCGCGAAGCGGTCCGGGTCGCGTCGCGAGCGTCGCTATTTGCGCTAGTTTCTTGCTGTTTCATAGCGCGCCCGCGCACGCCGAAGATGCCGAAATGCGCACCGCCGCGCGCGAGCTCGCGACCCAAGGTGGGCAAGCGTTCGACGCGGGGCACTACGAAAAAGCCGCCGATTTCTTTTTGCGCGCCTACGAGCTCGTGCACGCGCCGTCGATTGGGTTGATGCGTGCGCGCAGTTTGGCGAAGCTCGGTCAGCTGGTGGAAGCGATCGACGTCTATGAGCAGACGTTCCGCACCAAGCTTACCGCGGGCGCGCCGGAAGCGTACGTCAAAGCCGTTGCGGCGGCGCGCAGCGAAGTCGAGGACGTGCGGCGGCGCGTGCCGCGCGTGAAGATCACGCTGGCCAACGCGAGCGCGAGCGAAGCTACTGAAGTCACGATCGACGACAAGCCGTCGCCCGTGGCGCTGCTCGGCGTCGAGCGACCGATGAATCCCGGCGCGCATCACGTCGCGCTCGTCGTGTCCGGACACACGCGTGCGTCGCGCGATTTCGCGCTCGAAGAGGGCCAGAGCTTGAGCCTCGAGCTGGATGCGACGCCGCCGCCGGTTTCGCCCGCCGAACCGGCGAAACCAGCAGAAATCAAGCCAGACTCTGCGCCGGCAGTTGCCGCGCAGGTTGCCCCCAACCCAAAAAAATCAACCACGACTTCGAGCTCGACGACTCGCGTCCTCGGTTATGTCGGCGTTGGGGTTGGTGCAGTGGGTTTGGGATTGGGCACGTACACCGGGCTCGTGGCGCTGCATCACAAGTCCGAGCTCGACAGCGTGTGTCATCCCGGCTGCCCCGAGTCTTCGGCGGGCGACTTGAGCGGCTTTCGCAGCAATCGCACGATCTCGTGGTTGAGCTACGGCGTCGGCATCGCCGCGGCTGGGGCGGGTGTGGTGCTGCTCACGCTCGGTGATTCGAAGCGCGAGCAGGTGTCGCTCCGAGTGTGGCCCGGCGGGCTTCAGATTGGGGGCAAGCTATGATGCGTTTTCGCATGGCTCCGCGGCTCGCTTTTTTGCCGTGGCTCGGTTTGAGTTTTTTTCTCACCGGTTGTCCACTCAGCGATCACTACTCGTTGCTCTCGGACGACACTGGCGGCGAGGGCAACGAGGGCGGTGTCGCGGGCTCGCTCGGCGGCTCCGACTCGGGTTCGAGCGGACTCGCAGGCAGCGCGGCGGGCGCGGTTTCGAGTCAAGCTGGGAGCGCGAACGGCGGCAACGCGAACGCTGGAAATAGCGGAAATTCAGCGGGCGGAGCTGGCAGCGCGGGACTCGGCGAAGCCGGCGCGACCAGCGCGGGCGGCGAAGCCGGGCAAGCTCAAGCGGGCTCGAGCGGCAGCGCTGGTGACTCGAGCTCATCCGGCGCTTCGGGTTCGAGCGGCGCTGGCAGTGGCGGAATGAGCGGCGCTTCGGGAAGCAGCGGCGGTTCGAGTTGCGGGCCTTGCTCCAACACCTGTTGTGGCTCGACTTGCGTCGACACCACGCGCGATTTTCAAAACTGCGGCAGCTGCGGCACGTTGTGCAACGCAGGGCGCTCATGCATGGCGAGCGACTGCACTTCAGGTTGGGTGAGCATGGCGGCGCCGCCAACCGGGTTTGCGGCGCGCTGGCGCGCGGCAGCCGTGGCGATGGGCAAATCGGTGTTCATTTGGGGTGGCTCCGACAGCACGGGCGCGGTGCTCGACAGCGGCGCGATCTACTCGCCGCAAAGCGACACCTGGACCACGATCGCGAAAGACGCGAATACGCCGACCGCGCGCGTGTTCGCGAGCGCGGTCTGGACCGGCAGCGTGGTGATCGTATTCGGCGGCAGCGACGCGACCGGCGCGACGGCCTACAAAGACGGCGCGATCTACGATCCAGCCCAAGATGCCTGGAGCGCGATTCCGCAGGCGGCCACGGCGCACAGCATGCCGCTCGGCTATTGGGACGGCACGAGCGCGCTGTTTTGGGGCGGCATCGGTGCAGCGGGCGCGGCCGTTGCCGGCGCCGATCGCTTCGATCTCATGACTTGGAGCGCCTCCACCCTCACGGGTGATCCTGGCGCGCTCTCGAGTCCCGCGGCGGCATGGGACGGAACTTCGCTCTACCTTCAGGGTGGACAGCTCGCCGGTGCGTACAAAGATGGCGTCTTCACGTACACGAGCGCCATCGATACTTGGGCAGCGCTGCCGAAGAGCTTGTCCGCGCGCTCGAATGCGTTCGGCGTTTGGGATGGATCGCATTTTTTGATTTGGGGCGGTCGTGACGGCACTGGTCTGCGCAACGACGGCAAATATCGAACCGGCGCCACGTGGACCGCGCTCAGCACCGTGAACGCGCCGAGCGCGCGCATGGCGCTGCCACGTCGTCACGGCTGGATCTTCGAAACCTCGCCAGCTCAGATCGCGATCTTCGGTGGCGAGACGTCGTTGACCGGGCAAGGCACCTTCAGCACGGGTGGCTCGACTTACGACGTGGCCGGCGCGAAATGGTCGACCGAGGCTTCGTGGCCGTCAGCGGAGACACACGATTACGGCGTGGCAGTTTGGACGGGAGACGAGTTCGTGCTTTGGGGTGGCCGCAACGGCAACGGCATGAATCCGCCCGCGACGCTCACGGGCGAGCGCTGGAAACCCTAACCTCGACTTCGAGCGTGTGCGTTTCGCCGGGAGCGAGTGAAACCCGCGCGGGTCCGACGTTGGCGCTCTCGACGCACAGCATTGTCGGCCATGCGCTGGCCTCGAAATCAGCCATCTGCGCGGCCTTCTCCGCCCAAGGGTTCCACACGACGGTGTTTCGCGAGTGCGCCTTTTCGATTCGAAGCGAGCGCTGACCGAGCGAATCCGCGATCGTGCAGCTAGCGGCGCTGTCGTAGACGCGATCGGTTTCGCCGCTCAAGGCGAGCTCGTCCGCGCTCTCGGTGAACTCGGCCATGCCGCGCACCTTGTCCAAATACTTCGCGCCGCACAGCCCGCTGACCGCGATCTTCCGCACGTCCGCGACGTGAAAATAGCTGTGCAGCGCTTCTTCGTAGTCGAACGCAGTCGAGTCGCGGTTCGTCACCGAAAACGCGAGCGCGAGCGATTGGCCGAACGCCACGCGCAACCGCGCTTCGAACGCGTGTGGGAAAAATCCGCGAGTCTTTGCGTTTTCGCCGAGCACGAACTCGAGCTCGGCGCGGCCCTCGCGATCGAGCCGCGCACCGACGTACTCGAAGTCCATCGTGCGCGCGAAGCCGTGCTGCGGATATTCCTGGTGCGTGCGGTGCGGACCGAACCACGGGAAACAAATCGGGATGCCGCCACGCAGCGCCTTACCCGGCTGATAGTTGGTTTTTTCGCTCAGCCACAAAACCGGACTTTGACCTTGCGGCGTCCACTCGGCGACGTGCGCGCCTTGCAAGTACACGAGCCCAGTCGCTGCTGCGGTTTGCACGCGTACGCTCGCCAGGCCGTGCGTCTCGCCGCGTTCGACGCCGCTCGGCGGCACGAATGTTTTGGAACTGTTATCGGTCATGGTTCCTCGTGCGCTCGGGAAATTAGGGTCGAAACGAGTCCAAACGCCGGCACGCTTCGTCGAGCTCCGCTTCGCGCTTGGCGTAGCTGAAGCGTAGTAGGTCATCGCCGCGACCGCCCTGGAAAAATGCGCTGCCCGGCACTGCCGCGACGCCCGCGCGCCCGAGCAGCGAGAGCGCGCGTTCCTTCGCGCTCGAACCGGGGATGCGCCGCGAATCCGCGAGCACGTAGTACGCGCCGCTTGGCACGTGCGGCGAAATGCCGGCGTGTTCGAGCGCCGAACACAGCTTCTCCCGCTTGCGTGTGTACTCGCGCTTCAAGTCTTCGTAGAAGCTCGGCTCGAGTTCATCGAGTCCGCGCGCGACGCCGATTTGCAATGGCGCGGGCGCGCACACGTACACGAGATCGTGCGCGTGTCCGATCTTGTGGCAGAGCTCGGCCGTCGCCAAAAAGTAACCCACGCGCCAGCCAGTGATTGAAAATGTCTTGCTGAAACCGGCAATCGTGATCGTGCGTTGTCGCATGCCGGGCAACGTCGCAAACGAGATGTGCTCGCGATTGTCGTACACGAAATATTCGTAAATCTCGTCCGTGATCACGAACAAGTCGAACTCGCGCGCGACTTGGGCGACGAGCTCGAGCTCCGCGCGCGAAAACACCTTGCCCGACGGATTGCCCGGAGTATTGAGCACGATCGCACGAGTTTTTGGCCCGATCGCGGCGCGCAACGCTGCGACGTCGAAGCTCCAATTCGGTAGCTCGAGCGGCACGAAGCTCGGACCGAGTGACAGCGCGCGCAACGTGTCGAGGTGATAGCCGTAATACGGTTCGAACAGCACGACCGCGTCGCCCGGATCGAACAGCGTCATGCAAGTGGCGAAAAATGCGCCAGTCGTCCCGCTCGTGACCACGACCTCTTTTTCTGGATCGACGACCATGCCGCTGTCTCGCTGGACCTTGCGCGCGATCGCTTCGCGCAGCGCCGGCAAGCCGTCGTAGCGGGTGTAGATGTTGAAGCCGTCGGCCATCGCTTGGGCCCCGCCGAGCCGCACGGGCTCGGGCACTTCGGTGTCGCAGACGCCTTGGGCGAGGTTGATGCCGCTAACCTTCGCGCACTCGATCGACATGTTGCGAATTTCGGATTGGCGCAAAAACGCGAGCTGCTCGGCGGTGTGAAGGCTCATTTTCGTGCTTGGGTTTGGGGGTTACCCTGCGCGGGCGCGGCGCCCGAGTGTGCGGCCAAATATTGCTCTGCGCTCTTTACGACTTCGGCGCCCGGCGCGTTCAAGTCGATCGGCAAGGGCGCGCCGGTGATTTGCTCGAGCGCGTGGCGCGCAAAGAAACGCACCAGCGGATATTCATTGTCGAGCGTCGCGACCACGAGCGGAACCAAATCCTGCCGCCGATCGCGCCCGGCGACGGCGACCGCGGTGCCCTTCTCGTGTGGCTTACCGAACTTCAACGTGGCCTCGAGCGCATTCACCGACAAATCGCGACCGTAGAGTTTGTACAGCGCGTCGCGGTCGTATTTTTTGCCCCAGAACCGTTCCATCGTCGTGACCAGCGTCTCCACACTCTTGTCGGTGTGGCAGAGCGCGCACTCGAGTGGTCGATCGCCTTCGACTCGTTCGCGATCCGTCGGCGAGCCGATGCGATGGTAGCGCGTGAGCTCGTAGGCGAGCCCCATGTTCTTCTTCGGCATGTGGCAATTCAAACAGCGGCTGCCGGCGCTGCTCGGCGCGTGATGGGTGTGCGCGCGAAGCGCTTCGTCGCCGCGCAGATTCTGATGGCAGCTCTCGCACAGCGCGTCGCCTTTCGGCCCTTCGAGCGCGGCGAGCGCGGCCTTCGGATCTTCGGTGTGCGGATCGTGGCAATGCGTGCAGCTGAGTTGCTTGTTGCAATCGCCGAGCAAAAAATCGCGCGCCTCGCCGGAGTTGATGCTGCTTCCGCCCGGGCCGCGCCGGCGATCGCGTCCTTCCCAAGTGTACGGATAACGCGAAAAGAGCACGGTGTGACACTTCGAGCAGGTGCGATTCACGTCTTCGGCGTGCGTGGGCTCGGTGCCGCTCGGCGTGGTCACTTTGAGGAAATCACTGCGCAGCGCGAGTGACGGCCGCACGTGCAGCGGATCCTGCACGTGCTCGCGTGATCCGCCGTGACAGGCTTCGCAGCCGATGCCGAGCTCGACCAGATTCTTCTCGTCGAAGTTGTCCCGCGTCGCGTCGATGCTGGCGGTGAGTGCGCGCTTCGAGTCGTAGTTCGACGTGTCGCGCGGCCGACCGAGAAACGCGAGCTCGGCGCCGAGCGCGGCCTTCAATCCGCCTTCGTCCGTGACGACGTAACGCGGGCGCTTGTCGTCCGGCAAATCGACGCTGACCGAGCCTTGATACGAGTGCGCGCCCGGTCCGTAAATGTCGTCGAGCAAGAGCGAGAGCGACGGTGCGGTGTTGTGGCAGAAAATGCAGCCCGTTTTCCAGACCACGCCGGGCTCGAGCGCGGGTCGCTCGCGCACCATCACCGAATAACCTTTGTAGCGCCAATCGCCGTTGAACGACAGGTAAGACACGGGCAAGATCCGCTCGGCGTCGAGCAGCGCGCCGAGCGGCGCGCTTTGATCGACTTGTGCCCCGACGAAGTCTTCGCGGTAACGCCCGCCGATCACTTTGGTGACGCGGAACAAGTCTTCTTTGCCGCTTTCGTAGTGCAAACGCATGAAGCGTTCGCCGCTGATTTCTTCGAGCTTCACCGAGTCGTTGCGAAAGTCGAATTTCGCGCCCGCGAACGGTGCCGCGATTTGCGTGTGATGCAAATCGCGCGTCATGCGATGCATCGGTGAATCGAGCCAAGCCGCGTACTCGCGAACGTGGCACGGCTTGCATGCCTCGGATCCGGCGTAGTCCGCGCGCGCGATGTTACTCTGCACTTCGCCGCGTCGCGCGTTGGTGCGACCGTTCGCGCCGATGCCCGCCGCGCTCTCTGCCGCCGTGCCGTGGCACCCGGCGATTTCCGCGAGCAGGAGCGCGAGCACGAGAGTAAAGTTTCGGCGCAGGCTCATGGGACCGGCGCGAAGGCTACCATCGCGTTTCGAGGCGCGCAGATCGGCGCATTGTGGAATCGGTTCCAGCTAGGAAATTCGCTGGTATTTTGGGGTTTTACTGGTTTCATCCGCGCGGCTCCGATCGGGCGCTGCGTTTTTCCGCTAGCTTCGGCCGAGTCCCATGACCGAAACGCCGCTCTACCGCGATTCCAAAGCACCGCTCGAACGCCGCGTCGCCGATTTACTCGCGCGCATGACACTGGCCGAGAAGGTCGGACAAATGATGCAGCTCAACGGGCAGCACGACCCGGTTGGCATCGTGAAAAAGACCCAGCCGGGCTCGCTGCTCCACATTTTGAACGACGAGCTCGCGACCGCGATGGACGCCGCGGCCGAAACTCGCCTCGGCATTCCGCTCTTGATCGGCGAAGACGGCATTCACGGCCACTCGTTCCACGCCGGCGCGACGATTTTCCCGTCGCAGCTCGGTCTGGCTTGTTCGTGGAGCGTCGACACGATCGAAGCGTGTGCGCGCGTGACTGCGCGCGAGATGGCGACCACGGGCGCGCACTGGACATTCTCGCCCGTGCTGTGTTTGACGCGCGATTTACGTTGGGGTCGCGTCGGTGAAACGTTCGGCGAGGATCCATTTTTGATTGCGGAGTTCGGCGCGGCGATGATCCGCGGGTATCAAGGCAATGGCCTGGACGATCCCGAGGGAGTGCTCGCGTGCGCCAAGCACTACGCCGGTTACTCCGAAACCTTGGGCGGCCGCGACGCCTCTGAAGCCGACATTTCCAGGCGAAAATTGCGCTCGTTCTTCTTGCCTCCATTCGAGCGCGCGGCGCGCTCCGGCTGCATGACCTTCATGACTGGTTACCAGTCGATGGATGGTTTGCCTTCGACGGCGAATCACTGGCTGCTCACCACCGTGCTCAAAGAGGAGTGGGGATTTCAGGGCATCCTGGTGACCGATTGGGCGTGCGTGAGCGCGCTCTACAAAGATCAATTCATCGTGCCGGGTCCGAAAGAGGCTGCGGTCGTCGCGGTGCGTTGCGGCAACGACTTGATCATGACCGTGCCCGACTTCTACGAGGCCGCACAAGCCGCGGTGAAGGAAGGTTTGCTCGACGAAAGCGAGATCGACGCCATCGTGCGTCGCATCCTGACGCTCAAGTTCCGCATGGGCTTGTTCGAAAATCCGCGCCGCCCGAGTCGCGAAAAGCAAGCGCGCGTGATCGCGACCGAAGAACACCGCACGACGAACCTGCGGGCCGCGCGCGAGTCGCTGGTCTTGCTCAAGAACGAAAATCTGTTGCCACTCTCGGCGGAGAAAATCCGAAAAATCGCGGTAATTGGCCCGAACGCGGACAGCCCGCTCGCTCAGCTCGGCGATTGGTCCCTGGGCACGAGTCAATATGGAGCCGAAAAAGGCACGCATCCACGCGAGTGCACCGTCACGTTGCTCGACGGAATTCGCGCGCGTGTTCCGGCGAGTGTCAGCGTGGCTCACGCCGCCGGCTGCTCGATTCGCGACGAGGATGAGGCGCAAATTCCCGCCGCGCTCGCGGCCTGCGCGGACGCGGACGTGATCGTGCTGGCAATCGGCGACGAAATCAAATTCGTCGGCGAATGCCACTGCACCGCGACGCTCGAACTCCAAGGCGGCCAGCGCGCGCTGGTCGACGCGGTGATGGCGCTCGGCAGGCCGGTCGTGCTCACGCTGATCAACAGCAAACCGCTCGTGCTGCCGGCCTCGACCGAAGGTGCGCGCGCGATCGTCAATGCTTCAATCCGGGGATGCAGGGCGGCACGGCGTTCGCCGAAATGCTGTTCGGCGATCTCAACCCGTCCGGCAAACTCACGATCTCGTTTCCGAAGCACGTCGGTCAACAGCCGGTCTTTTACAGTCAAGTGCGCGGTCAGCACGGGCGCGTCTACGCGGATTTGGACCAAACACCGCGCTTTCCCTTCGGCTTCGGCCTGAGTTACACGCGCTTCGAATATTCGAATTTGCGCGTCGAAAAAGCGCTGCTCGAAAAAGGCGAAGGACCGAATATCTCGCTCGAGATCGCGAACGTCGGTGAGCGCGAAGGCACCGAGATCGCGCAAGTGTATCTTTCGGATTTGGTGACTTCGGTCACCTGGGTGAACAAGAGCTTGGTCGCGTTCGCACGCGTCACGCTCGCGCCCGGCGAAAAGCGGACGGTCAGCTTCGCCATTCCGGACGAGCGTCTCGCGCTCGTCGACGCCTACGAACGAAGCGTAGTCGAACCCGGAGAATTCGAAATCTCGGTCGGCCCGTCTTCGGTCGACTCAGCGCTACTCAAGGCGCGTTTCACGGTCGCGGGCGAAGCGTTTTCGTTCGCCGGGATTCCCGGCGTCGCGCGGCGCGTGAGTTGATGCGAGCGTCACTCGCGCCTCGTCTCGGCGCAGGTCTTGGCCAAGAAATCGCGAAACAGCGAGACTTTGGTGGGCACTTGGCGCGCGGTCGGATAAATCACGTACAAGGCTGCGCCGCTCACGCCATACTCCGGCAGCACGCGCACGAGCCGCCCGGTCGCGACTTCGGAGGCCGCGATCATGCGCGGAATCAGGCCGATTCCGCCGCCCGCGAGCAACGTCGCGCGCACGAAGCCGTAGTCGTCGCAACCGATTCGAGATTCGAGCTCGACGCTTTCTTTGCCGCGCGGGCCTTCGAGCTCCCAGCTGATCTTGCCATCGCGCGCGCCGAAGGCGACGATCTTGTGCCGCCCGAGCTCGCTCAAAGTGCTCGGCAAGCGCGCGTGTTCGGCGTACGCGGGCGAAGCATACAGCTCGACTTGCAGCGTGCCGATTTTGCGGGCCACGAGTGATGAAGCCTCCAATTTCCCAGCGCGCACCGCCAAATCGAGCCCTTCCGAAACCAAATTCAACTTGCGATTCGTGAGCATCAGCTCGACGTGCAAAAGCGGATAACGCTCGCAAAAACGCACGATTTCTTCGGACAAAAACGCGGAACCGATGTCGTTCGGCGCGGTCACGCGTAAAAGTCCTTCGGGTTCTTTGCTGCCCGAGCGAAGCGTGCGTCCGGCGTCGCGCAGAGAAGACACCAGCGGCGCGACACGACGATGAAACGCGTGCCCTTCACTCGTAGCACTCAGGTTACGCGTCGTACGATGTAGCAGCCGCACTCCGACGGCTTCTTCCAAACGCGCGACGGCGCGGCTCACGGTCGAGGTCGGCACTCCGAGCTCGCGCGCCGCCTTCGCGAAGCCGCTATTTTCAACGACACGCACGAACGCTGCGACGTCGTTGAGATCCAATTCCGGCATGCCGGCAGTGTACTCCGAGCGGCGCGGCGCTTCGAAAGCGCGCGCCTCCGGAGCTCGCGATCACGGTTACTTCTGCTGAATCAGTGAAATATCGATGGTCACGTTGACGTCGTTGCCGACCAAAACGCCGCCCGCTTCGAGCGCCGCGTTCCAGACCATGCCGAACTCGTCGCGCTTGATTTTCGTGCTCGCGGTCGCGCCGACGCGCGTGTTGCCGAACGGATCGACCGACGCCGGGCTCGGTCCTTCCACATCGAGCGTGACTTCTTTGGTCACGCCGTGGATCGTCAAATCGCCGACAACGGTCAGATTTTCCTTACCTTTTGCTTTGACCGACTTGGATTTGAAGGTGAGCTTCGGGAACTTTTCCACGTCGAAGAAATCCGCGCTCTTGAGATGACCGTCGCGCTGCGCGTCGCGCGTGTTCAGCGAACCCACGTCCACGCTGGCTTCGATTTGTGTCGCTTCGGGCTTCGCGGGATCCCAAGTGACTTTGCCTTCGACTTTTTGGAATTCACCGCGCACGTTGGTGATCATCATGTGGCGCACGCTGAAATGCGCATTCGAGTGAGATCCATCGACCAGCCATTGATTGGACATGCTTCAACTCCTCTAAAACGACTCGTGAACACGAGCGCAATGCGAGTCTGCGGACTCGGCAAGCCGCAGGCTAGCGGGGAATTTGCAGAATCACCGTTGCATTTCTGCAACGGCCGTTCAGGCGATAATTTCGAATGATTTTTGATGGTCACGCGCCACGGCAAAGCCGCACTCAGCCTTCGGCGTCGCGGACGGTCGCCGGATGATTACATCGGTCGCGTGCGTTCGTCCGGTTCACCGAGCGAGAACGAACGGCCGAGCGAATCCGCGACTGCGCCGAGCAGCGCTTGCACTTGGCAAGGCTTGCGCAAAAACCCGAGCGCACCGCGCGCGTGAACCGCGCGTTCGCGCGCCGGCTCGTCGTGCCCCGACACGAACAAGATGCGCGCGTTCTGATCGACCGCGAGCAAGCGATCTTGCGTATCTTCGCCGGTCAAGACCGGCATGTCCAAATCCAAGATCACCAGGTTTGGTCGCGGCGCCATGCGCGCGTAGAGATCGATCGCGCGCACGCCGTCTTGCGCCTCGACCACTTGGTGGCCGGCTTGACGCAAAAGGCGCGCGAAGCTGCGTCGCACGACTTCTTCGTCGTCGACGAGCAGGATCAGGCCGCGTGGGCTCGGCGCGGCAACTTCGTGGCCAGCGGTGATGTGACTCGATTCTTGGCGCGCGCGGTGCAGCGGCAGGTACACCAAAAAGCGGGTCCCTTTGCCCTCCGCGCTGTCGATTTGAATTTGCCCGCCGTGAAAGGCGACCACGTCTTTGACCGTCGCGAGCCCGAGCCCGAAGCCAGCTCCTTCGCGCTTGGTCGTGAAAAATGGCTCGAATACGCGAGCGCGTGTTTTTTCGTCCATGCCGACACCGGTGTCTTCGACCGACAGCAGGACATACGGCTGAGCCGGATTCAGATCGCTCGGCAGCGCTTGGTTCTGCGAGCTGACCTCGCGTGCTCTCACGCTGAGCACGCCGCCGTGCGACATGGCATCGCGCGCGTTGAGGCAGAGATTCATCAGCACTTGGTGCAATTCGGCCTGGTCGCCGCGGACGGACAAGCCGGGATGAATCGTGGTGTCGATTTGAATCGCGCGGTCGAAGGTGTGGCGGATGAGGCGCATCACGTCGTTGCACAAGCTGGTCAGATCGACGTGTGAATGCGCTTGGGCGCGACCGCGCGCGAATTTCAGAATTCCACGCGTGAGCTCGGAAGCTTGTGCGGCCGCGAGCTGAACGTCGGCTAGGCACTCGCGCACTTCGTCATCCCGGAGCGGGCGATCTTGCGGCAATTTCCCGAGATAATCGACGCTCGCGCCAATTGCGCCGAGCATATTGTTCAGGTCGTGCGCGACTCCAGCGCCGACGCGGCCGAGCGCTTCCAGCCGTTGTCGCTGCAGCAGCTGGTCCTCGACCGGATCGAACGGCGCGAACAACAGCATCACATGCGGCCCGACTTGGATCTTGTCGCCGAACGAGAGCAGGTGCCGGTTGATCGGCAAGCCGTTCACCTGTGTCCCGTTCTTGCTGCCGAGATCTTCGAGCAGGTACGCGCCGAGTTCACTCTTCGACACGCGCGCATGATTGCGCGAGACTTCGGGATCTTCGAGCGCGACCGCCGCGTCGCTGGCGCGGCCGATGATCGCCAAATCCCCGATTTTGAATTTGCGACCCGCTTGCGAGCCGGCGACCACGATCAAACGCGCAGGCCCGGTGTCGAGCACGCGATCTTGAGTCGAAATTTTGCGCGAGCCAGTCGTCAATCGAATTCCGACGCCGAGGTGGGCGGATGTGGACGTTCGAGAACCTGAAATACTAACGACTCGAACTCCAATACTTTTAGCACGCGCCGCTACAGTACCTAGCCGAAGCATGAAATCGGCCAGCGAAATGCCGTGGATCTAGGCCTGAGACGCGCGCCGTACTCAGATTGAGACTCAGATTTTCGATGCCGAGTAACTGAGTTAGTCGTCCTTCGCGCAGCGGAATCCAGCCACCAACATGCGCCACTCTGGAGGGTGATGCACGCGGTTCGACGCGCGTAAACCGCCGGCAGGGTAGTTGAACGCGCCGCCGCGCAGCGCGCGCTCGCAACTGGTCGGGATTGGATTGGAGCCGGTGTAGCCGCGACGTTTCTCCTTGCGCAACATGGCGAGGGATGCGAGCACCTCGGCGCACGTGCCGGGGATCCCGCGATCGGCACCGGGCCTCGTGTACGCCATGGGATCGTAAATGTCGTTCGTCCATTCCCAGACGTTGCCGGTCAAATCGAAGTGCCCGTATGGCCCGCGACCATCGGGGTACGAGCCGACGGGCATCGTCGTTGCTCCTTTCGCGCCGACTTTGCGACCGAAGCAGGCAAGCTTCGTCGGATCCGGCGGCGCGTCGCCCCAAGCGTATTTGCGATTGTCTTCGCCGCGCGCGGCCCGCTCCCACTCGGCTTCACGCGGCAAGCGCTTGCCACGAAACGCGCAGTAAGCGGAAGCGTCGTACCAAGAGACGCCGACGACGGGCTGCGTCGGTCCGCGAAAGCCGGATTCGGGCCCGGCGTGAAAGCCGCGCGCGACGTTGTCGCGATAGGGTCTACAGGCCTGCGCTGCTACGCACTCGAGGTATTTTTCGTTCGTGACTTCGGTCTTGTCGAGCAAGAATCCTTGCACGGTCACCGTGTGCGCGGGTTGCTCGTCGCGCTCACCGACGCCGTCGGCGCCCATCGTGAACGCGCCGCCCGGGACGGGCAGCATGTCGTCAGGTATCGGCGCCGGGGCGGACGCGGTTGCTGCCGGAAGCGGCGTGGAACTCGCGCTCGGCTCGGCACGCACGGCGCTGGCAGCGAGCGCGACGAACCCCGCGCACAGCACGAGCGCGCGATGAAAGCTTGCCATCCGTTACTTGGCGGGCGCGGTTTTGAGCAGCACTTTGAGCGAAACGCGGCGCGTGTCTTCGTGCTCTTCCGACGCTGCGCCCGCGCCGTACACGCTCGCGGTCATGGCGATGGTGAGCAAGCGGCTGCGGTCGACGCCGAGCGAGACCAATAGCTCCTTTACGCCGTGAGCGCGCGCTTCGGCAATCGACGGCGATTCGCCGGGCGCGGTTTGCCCGACCACGCCGATGCATTCGAGCGACGGGTTGGCTTGCATTTGCTTGGCGATCGCAGTCGCGGTCGCGGTCGCTTCGGGGCTCAGCGCGGAAGAGTCGCTCGCGAACGTGAAACGCTCGGGCAAAACCACGACCGTGCTGCGCGAACGATCCAAGCGATCTTGTTCGCTCGCGGCTTCGATCGCGGCGCAGCCCGTCGCGTGCGGCGCGGCCGCGACTTGGGCTTTGTCCGGGTCGAACGGGACGACGTTCGCGACGATGCCTTCGGGCACGCAGCTGCCTTGCGCGACCGGAGATTGGCAAGACACGCTCGCTTGCGCCTTCAAGTGATCCTGCAGGGCAAATTCGTATTGGCCGGGCGCGCCGAAGCGTTGCCGAGCTTCGGCGGGCGTATAGCTCGGGAATTGTGGGTTCGCTTGCGGCGTGTAGATCGCTTCGTACACGACATACGGAATCGGCAACTCGCGATCTTCGACTTTGGTCAGCGAACGGAGCGTGCAGGTGCCCGACCATGCTTGCGTCGCGCAGTCGCTGCGCGCCGCGGTTTGTCCGGCACAGCCCGCGCCCGCGCCGCACAGGAGCACCCCCAAAATAAAAACTGCACTCAGCGCTCGCACGCTTTTAATCGGTCGTGTTGACACGCGCGAAGGCTAACATCACTTTTCGCGCAGCTCAGCGCGTCGCGAAATTGCCCGGAATTTGCTGGCCAATCTCGCGCGACATTTTTGCGAAGCGCGCACGAACGGCGCGCGCTCGAGACTGCGCGAGATCAATAATGGGGACGCGACCGAGGGCACTTGGTGGTGGGGGGAGGGGTGCTCCTCGGCCGCGCCCACGTCGACTAGCTCACACGACGGTGACGCTTTCATCCACTAGATTGTGCAGTGCGCGCGTTTTTCTTTGTTGCCGTATGTGAGTTGAAATAAAGGCGTGGCGTTATTCCACGTCGCGTTATTCCACGTCGTCGATTGCTGGGGCGGTGTTCGCGTCGCGCGCCGACGAATCGCCGAGTTCGGTCTGCGAAAATGGAGTCGTGCGCTTCGCCGGCGCGCCGCCGATTTTACAACGCTCGCCTTTGCCGTCGAGTGCTCGTCCGTACGGCAAGCGTCGCTTGGCGGGCGCGACATAGACTTGTCCATTGCCGACGGGCTTCGGAATGATCGCCGCGCTGGTCCGCGGACGGCCTTCGCGCGCGCCTTCGAGAAACACGATCACGTCGTTGCCGACGATGCGATAGCCCCAATAAGAGGCGCCGTTGCTGCCCTTCGGTTCGTTCGCGCACGGCTGATTCTCGGTCGTCATCGCGAACGTGAGCTCGGTGTCGTCGTTCAAATGCGGCGCGCCGGCCTGCCACTGAAACGCGGCGGAAGCAGCGCTGCCGATACCCACTTTGACGCAAGCGCAGATCGCATTGGCGTGCTCGCCGACTAGGCTCAGATCGTGTCGCGCGCCGAGCAGCGCCGTATCCACGACTGGCTTCGATCCGTTCGCGTTGGCGTTGGCACTCGAAGCGAGCGCCTGATCGCCGATCGGCTTATCGAAGTCCGGGCCTTCCTCGGAGTCCGCGCGCACGTGTTTGGCGGAGGCGTTCGCGTTCACCGAAGCCTCGCAACTCGTTGAAAATAACGCCAGCGCGAGGAAGCCGCACTCGAGCGCGGCCAGGGACACGCGCGTCAACTTGCGCCGAAAGCGAGGCTCTATCGTACCCACCACAAAAGCCTCCCATCCTTCGCCAGCTTTGGGCAAACTCTTGGGAGTGGACATCGACACGCTGCGCGCCGAGCTCGCCGGCACGTCCGCGCTCAGGCCGGTCGGCAAAGTGGTGGGCGTCACCGGCTTGATGCTGCGCGTGACGCTGCCCGGCGCGCGCGTCGGGGACGTGCTCGTCGTGCACCGGCGCGGCGCGCCGCTCAACGCCGAAGTCGTCGGCTTCGACGGCGGTGAGGCGTTGGTCGTCCCACTCGGCGAGCTGTCCGGTGTGGGTCCGGATGATTTGGTGGAGTCCACCGGCAGCGGGCTCGAAGTCAGCGCGGGCGAGGCGTTGCTCGGCCGCGTGCTCGACGGCCTGGGCCGCCCAATCGATGGCGGGCCGGCACCGGCCGGGCTCAAATCGGTGCCCGTCGACCGCGCACCTCCGCCAGCGCTCGGACGGCGCGCGGTGAACACCGCGGTGCAGACCGGCGTGCGCGTGCTCGACGGCTTGATGACGTTCGGCGTCGGGCAACGCATTGGTTTGTTCGCGGGCTCCGGCGTCGGCAAGAGCACGCTGCTCGGCGCGATCGCGCGCGGTACGAGCGCGGATGTCGTCGTGGTCGCGCTCGTCGGCGAACGTGGGCGCGAGGTTTCGGAATTTTTGGATCGCGCGCTCGGCGCCGCGGGACGCGCGCGCTCGGTCGTGGTCGTCGCGACCAGCGACGCGCCGCCCGTCGAGCGGCTGCGCGCCGCCCAAGTCGCGACGGCCATCGCCGAACATTTTCGGGACGCCGGCAAACACGTGATGCTGCTCGTCGACTCGGTCACGCGCGTGGCGCGCGCGCAGCGCGAAATCGGGCTCGCCGCCGGTGAGCCGCCGGCGCGCCGCGGTTATCCGCCAAGCGTGTTCGCGTTCTTGCCGCGCTTGCTCGAGCGCAGCGGTCAGGGCGAAATGGGCGCGATCACCGCCGTCTACACCGTGCTGGTCGAAGGCGGCGACATGGACGAGCCGATCGCCGACGAAGTGCGCGGCATCTTGGACGGACACATCGTGCTCGAGCGAACCATCGCGGCGCGCGGGCACTATCCGGCGGTCGATGCCGTTTCGTCACTCTCGCGGGTGATGGAGCAAGTCGTGCCGGCGGCGCACGTCGAAGCGGCGCGCCGCGTGCGCCGCGCGCTCGCGCTGTACGAGCAGAAGCGCGATTTGATCACGCTCGGCGCGTATGACAAAGGTTCGGAGCCGGCGCTCGATCGCGCCATCGCGGCCTTGCCCGAAATCGAGCGCTTTCTGTGCCAAGACGCGGATCAAAGCGAATCCCTCGAGCAGACGCGGCGCGAGCTTTCACGCCTGGCCGAGCGCCTCGGCTGATTCAGCCCATCACGATCCGGTCGTGAACGTCCAATCGAAGGTCTTCGGCATACCGCCGATCGTGACTTGGATATTGACTTCATAAGTCGTGTTCGCGGTGAGCGGCTTGTCCGCGTACATGATCAGTTGATCGGAGTCGTTGTCGGATTGCTTGTAGTCGATCCACTCATGATCGAGCGGCGTGTTCGAGCCCATTACCTCGATGCTGTGGCTCACGGTCGTCGCTTTTTGCACGTAGAGGGTGACTGGGATGCCGCTCGGCCAACCCGTCGGCGGCGCGGGCGGCACGGGGCCTTCGTTCGCGCCGTTGAAGCTGCGCGCGACGCCAGTTTGCCCGGCATAGGGATACATCGCGCTGGTCGTCGCGGGCATTTGTTTGCCCGGGCCTTGATCGATCACGTCGCATTTGGCGGCATTGCCGTAGCCCATGTCGTCCCACCACGGGCTCAAGAGCGGCGTGCGGTGCCACACGCTGTTCACCCACTGAGTCACGGCTTTATTCGGATCATCGTTGAAGGCCATCACTTCCGACCAACCGTTGCCCTTGTATTCTGCCGCGGAGATGCGCGCGCCCGGGTCGGCACCGGTGAAACCGGTGCAACCCGTGACTTCGTCGTGTGCACTGATGTTGCCGCCTTCGCACATCGTGTTGTTGGCGTTGGCCGCGGTGTAGTCGCAATGCGCTTGCGACGATTGATCGAGCGCCGGCACCAAGTTGGCGCACTCGACGCCCATCGCCAGGCGAATGGTGTTCACCGCGTTCAGCGCGGTCACGGCATTGTCCGGCACACCCGCGGGCGGTGCCGGGCAGCTCGATAGTGGCGGCGTGCCACCGCCAGCGCCGGCAGTCGGTCCAGTCCCCGCACTCGCGCTCGTGCCGCCGCTCGTCGCGCCGCCGTTGGCCGTGGAACCACCGCTGTTCGACGCGCCGCCGCTCGTCGCGTTGCCGCCCGCGGTCGAGCTCGCTCCGCTTTGGTTCGAGCCGCCACTCGTGCTCGCGTTGCTGCCGCCGTTTGCCGTGCTCCCGCCGTTCGCCGTGCTGCCGCCGTTGCTCGACGCGCCGCCGGGCGAGCCCATGCCGCCGTCATCCGAATTCGAACTCGAACAAGCGAACGCGAGTGACGCAAAACCGAGCGCGAGCGCTGACCATCGTGCTTGCATTCATGCCTCCGAACACCGAAGTCTCCCGAGCCGACGTTCCTGGCTCGTGAGTACCCAATTCAGGTG
>DATATR010000303.1:0-6965 GCA_036268695.1 Polyangiaceae bacterium
CCGGCGTTTCACAACGCGCCGCAACTCGAGCTTGCCCGCGAGCTCACGCGCTTGTCGGGATTGTCGAACGTGAGCTTTGCGAACAGCGGTGCCGAGGCAAATGAGGCAGCGATCAAGCTCGCGCGCAAATGGGGCCGGCTCCATCGCGGCGGCGCGTACGAAGTGATCACGACCCACAACGCCTTCCATGGTCGCACGCTCGCGATGATGTCGGCGAGTGGCAAGCCGGGTTGGGACGCGCTGTTTCCGCCCGTCATGCCCGGCTTCGTCAAAGTGCCGTTCGGCGACGCAGGCGCTGTAACCGCGCAAATTCGGCCGCAAACCGTGGCCGTCATGGTCGAGCCGATTCAAGGCGAAGCTGGCGTTGTCACGGCTGAAAATGGCTACTTGCGCGCACTCCGCGCGCTCTGCGACGAGCACGATCTGCTGCTCATTTGCGATGAAGTGCAGACCGGCATCGGCCGCACTGGCAAGCTGTTCGCGTTCGAACACGAATTGGTGCGCCCGGACATTCTGACGCTCGGCAAAGGGCTCGGCGGCGGCGTACCGATCTCGGCCGTGCTCGCGAACCCACGCGCGAACTGCTTCGTGCCGGGCGATCAAGGCGGAACCTACAATGGCAATCCGCTGATGACTGCGGTCGCGCGGCGAGTGCTTTCGATCGTGGCAAATGAGTCGTTTCTGGCTCACGTGCGCGCGATGGGCGCCGAGCTCGAACGGCGCCTCGAACCACTGGCCCGCGCGCGCGGGTGCTCGCTGCGCGGTCGCGGCTTGCTTTGGGCTTTGGTTTTGCCGGAAGCGCGCGCCGAAGCGATGGTCAAAACTTGCTTCGAGCATGGGCTGCTCTTGAACGCAGCGCGTCCGAACGTGTTGCGGCTCATGCCTTCGCTGCGCGTTTCAAGCGCAGAAATCGCTGAAATGGCCGCGCTGCTGGCGCGCGCTTTCGAAACTGAGCCGAGCGCGCGCTAGCCACGCAACATGAAAAAAATCACGACGCCAGTCACCGACACGTAAAGCCAGATCGGCAAAAACACGCGATTCAAGCGCCGGTGGCGCGCGAACGAGCGTGTGAAAGCAAAATAAAAAGAAGTGAGCGCGAGCGGCACGACGCTCAGGGACAGCAAAATGTGGCTGATCAAAAGCGCGAAATACGCGCTGCGAATCGGCCCAACTCCCCTGTAGTGCGTGTCGCCGTGCACGTAATGGTAGCTCAAGTAACCCACCAAAAAAATCGACGAAGCGGCGAACGCAGTGACCATGAACACGCGATGCACGGCAACCTTCTTCTGCCGAATCGCGATGTAACCCGCGACCAGACACAGCGCCGACAGCGCATTGAAGCTCGCGTTCACCGCCGGCATGAAGCTCAAATCCGGTCCGGAACCAGCGCGCTCGCGCAACAAAATGAACGCGATGAACAGCACCGCGATCGTCGACAAGGCGGCGTTGAAGGCAAAAAAAGCGCGATCGGACCGCGGCGTCACCAAAGCTTCCGAGCTCATGCGCCGAGCCATAGCATCGCCGGCCTGCTGCGGCATCTGCTACGCGCAGAACTCCGCGCTCACTCGTGGCGCAGCCGGCAACGCGCGGATCTCGGCTACGAAACCTTGCGCCGCTTCGAGCGAAGGCGCGGCGAGCTCGACCGTCTCCGCGTCGAACACCGCGCGATCGACGGCATTGAGCGCGTCTTTTAGGCCCAAACCGAAATAGCGCGCGACGAGTTTCACCACCACGACCGTGCCCACGCTGAACGGGCCGCAAAACTCCGGCTCGATTCGCAAGGTGACGATGGTCATCGGTTTTTATTTGTTGGGTTGCTCAGCGCAACGCTTCGAGCGCGAGCGCGACACTGCCGACAGTGACCGGCAGCGCGGGCTTCAGTTCGGGCGCAAAGATCGCAACGCGCAGCTCTTCGAACGACCAGCGCAGCGCGCACTCTGCGTCGCGATCGCGTGCGGGCGCGCGGGCGAGTAGGAACTTTTGCCAGAGCGGCGCGAAGGGCTTGAGCTTGTCGGCGTCTTTGCGCGGATCGGTGATCGCGCGGGCGAGCCGGGCTTGCGCGGCACGCAGGTAACGCGGAAACTGCTCGAGCCGCGCGAGCTCGACCTCGGACAGCAGATCAGGCGGGAAAAGCAGCTCGATCTGCGCGCTGATCTCGGCGCGTGCCGCCGTGCCGCTCGGCTGGTTCGCGGCAGCAGCGAGCGCGCGCAACGTATTTTGCAGTTCGGCGGACGCCGCGACGACCGCGCGTTCGACGCGCGTGCATGCCGGCGCCATGCGCGGCACACCCAGCGCGAGTGCGGCGTCGAATTCGGTTTTGTTGCGCAGCACGCGCGCACCGTCGGAGCAGGCAAAAGCTTCGTCGAGCACACGCGCGAGGAACACGCCGCGAAACGCCTCTTTCTCGGCGCGCGACGCTGGCAGCCCGGCCTGACGCGCGAACGGCGCTGGGCAGCGCGCGGCGAAAGTCGAAAGCGCGTGGCGTAGAGCGAGCGCGAATAGCCGACGTACGCCGAGCCGCGTCGCCGCCGCTGCCGCTTGGGCCGATTCGAGCAAACACAAATCCACCGATTTTTCTCGGTCTATGAGCGCGGGATACGCGCGGAGCTCTGCGCCCCCGACACGGCGCACGATGAATTCGGGCAATTCGCCGAAATCCCAACTCGTGATGCCCGCGCGCTCCCACGTAGCCGATGGCGCGCTCCGCGCGAACAGAGTGCGCGCGGCAGCGCCGTGTTGCTCGAAGAGTCCGACCAGATCCCGACTCTGTGCCACCGTGCGCCCACCCTCTCCAACCAATCGGCACGTGAGGCGCAGATACGGCGGCACGGCATCCAAGCGAAACGCGCTTTCCGGCAGCTCGATCCCCGCCTCTTCGGATGCGACGCGCGACAGCTCGGGCAGCATCGGCCCCTGAAATGGCGTGAGACGCCGAGCGACGCGCGCGGCAAGCTCTGGGATCGAACCGAGCTCACGCCGGAGCGCGCGCGGGACTTCGCTGAGTAGCGCCGTGATCTTCTGCTCGTGCCAACCGGGAATCGTCCAATCGAGCTCGCGCGGATCGAGCTGAAGCACGAGTGGCAGCGGCAAGAGCAACGTGATGCCGTCGTCTTCCGCGGAAGGATCGAAGCGGTAGCTCAGCGGAATTTCGGCGCCGTGCAGCGTGATCGAATCCGGATAGAGCTCGGCCGAGATCTGCTCTTCGGCGCGGAGGACGTCTTTGAGCGCGAGACAAAGCAGCTCTGGCTGCTTGGCTTCTGCTGTTTTGCGCCAAGTTTCGAACGATTTGCCGTCGTGCACCTGCTCGGGCACGCGCTGTTCGAAGAATGCGAGCAACGCTTCATCGTCGGCCAGGAGCTGGCTTTGGCGTGCCTTGTCGCGCTGTCGCGCGACTTCGGCCAAGAGCGCGCGGTTCGTTTCCTGAAACGCACCGGTTGAGCGATATTCGCCGCGCACGAGCGCGTGCTCGAGAAACATGAGTCGGGCGCGAACCGGCGAGATCTTGGCGTAGTCGACGCTTCGACCGCGGAACACCGGCAAGCCGAACAGCGTCGCGTTTTCCCGAATCGACGCGCGCGCGGATTTCTCCGACCAATGCGGATCCGAGTAACTTCGCTTGAGTAAATGTTGCCCCACTTCGTCGAGCCACTCGGGATCGAGCTTCGCCGCCGTGCGCGCGAAGAGCTGACTCGTCTGCACGAGCTCGAACGCCATCACCCACTGGGGTGGTTTTCTTGCCAGCGCCGAAGACGGGTGCAGCAAAAAGCGCGTCTGCTTCGCGCCAAGGTAAACGCGCGCTTCGGGATTCCACTGCCCGATTTTCGAGAGCAACCCCGTGAGCAGCGCGCGATGCACGCGTAGCTCGAGCTCCCCTTGCGCGTGTTTCTTGGGGTCGCGGCGCTCGAGCTGACGGCGCGGTTTTTCGGCTGCGTCGAGCTCACGCGCCACGTCTTCGAGCTGACGATGCACTTCGCTCCACTCGCGAATGCGCAAGAACGACAGGAAATTCGCCTTGCAGACGCGGCGCAGCTCGCTCGTGCTCTTTTCCTGCGCCTCGCGCACGAACTCCCACAATTTGAGCAGACCCAAAAAGTCCGACCGCTCGTCGCGAAAGCGTTGCTGCAGCTGATCGGCTTTTTGCTCGAGTCCACGCGGACGTTCGCGCGGATCCTGAATGTTGAGCGCAGCCGCCAAGATCAACACCTCGGCCAAACAACCTTCGGCGACGCCCGCGAGGATCATGCGCCCGACGCGCGGATCGACGGGAAAGCGCGCGAGGCGCGCGCCGAGCGGAGTCAGCGCGCGTTCGTCGTCGAGCGCGCCGAGCTCTTGCAGCACGCGGTAGCCTTCGGCGATCGCGCGTCCGTCCGGCGGATCGAGAAACGGAAATGTTTCGATCTCACCGAGGCCGAGCGATTTCATGCGTAAAATCACGCCAGAGAGGCCGCTGCGCTTGAGCTCCGGGTCGGTGAATGCAGGGCGCGCGGCGAAGTTTTCTTCGTCGTAGAGCCGCACGCAAATGCCTTCGCGCACACGACCCGAGCGCCCTTTGCGCTGATCGGCGCTCGCTCGTGAGATCGCTTCGATTTGTAGACTGGTGGTTCCGGTGCGCGGCTCATAACGCGAGAGACGCGCCACGCCGCTATCGATCACATAGACGATGCCCGGAATCGTCAGCGACGTTTCGGCGACGTTGGTGGCGAGGATCACGCGGCGCTCAGGGATGCTTTGAAATACTTTGCGCTGCTCGCCCGACGAGAGCCGCGAATAGAGCGGCTGAATCACGGTGTGCCGCAAATTGCGAGTTTGCAATTGGCGCTCGGCCTCGCGGATCTCGCGCTCGCCAGGCAAAAAAACCAAAATATCCCCGCGTGGATCGAGCGAAGTCACATTTTCGACCGCGTTCGCCAGCGCTTCGGCCAGATCGAGCTCCGGGTCCGGAGGCTCATACAAAATTTCGACGGGAAAAGTGCGACCCTCGACTTGAATCACCGGCGCGCCGCCGAAAAATTCGGAGAAGCGCTCGGTCTCGATCGTGGCCGAGCTGATCAAGAGTTTCAGCTCGGGTCGCTCTGGCAAAATGCGCTTCAACCAACCGAGCAAGAAGTCGATCGTCAGGTTGCGTTCGTGCGCTTCGTCGATGATCAGCGTGTCATAACGACGGAGCAAGCGATCGCCTTGGATTTCGGCGAGCAAGATGCCATCCGTCATGAATTTCACGTACGTCTCGGGCCGCGTGCGATCCTCGAAGCGAATTTGGTAGCCGACTTCGCGTCCGAGCTCGCAGCGTAGCTCGCTCGCGACGCGCGCAGCCACGCTCGTCGCGGCGATGCGCCGCGGCTGCGTCACGCCGATGAAGCCTGCGGTGCCGCGACCCATGTCGAGCAAGATTTTCGGCAGCTGCGTGGTCTTGCCCGAGCCCGTCGCGCCGGCCACGATCACGACTTGATGTTCGTTCACCGCAGCGGCGATATCCGGAACGCGCAGCGAAATCGGAAGCTCCGCCGGAAAAACGATGCGTGCCCGCCCGGAATTGGGCTCGTTCGTCGGTAGAACCTCGGCAGACATCGCGAGCTCACTAGCATTTTTGCGAGGAAGTGCGCTGACGCGACTGCTCATGGTGCTCGACCACGCGCGTGATTTTTTCGTCGTTTCGCAGTCGAGTCCGACCAACCTCGCGGCGACCCCGGTGCCGCTGTTCCTCACGCGCTGGATCACGCATTTTTGCGGGCCAGTGTTCGTGCTGCTCACCGGCACCGCCCCGTGCTAATCTCGACTCGCCGTATGTCGACGTGGTGACGATGCAAGCCGTCTGAAGGAGATCTCGATGACGCAGTTTCGAATCACGGGAGTCTTGTTGGGCATGGCGCTGATCGGTATCGCCCTGCATGCGCGCGCCGAGGGCTTACGCTGCGGCGATCGGCTCGCTTCGACCGGCAGCTCGCGCTACGAAGTCGCCGCCACCTGCGGCGACCCGGACGACGCGGAGCACACCATCGAAACGCGCGTCATCGAGCGGCACATCCTCGTACCGTGCGGACACCGCATGTGCGACGCGGTCGTGCCCGAGACGATCGAAATCGAAGTCGACAAATGGACTTACGACTTCGGCAGCAATCGTTTCATCGAGTTCGCGCGCTTCGAACAAGGCGTGCTCGTGCACGTTTGGAACCGCGGGACCTACGGGCACAAAGATCCGACTTGAGCCGCACGGGCATAGCCAATCTCGATCACTGGCGACACGCGCCGATTTGAGGCCACGCGCGCGAGTTCAGTTTTGCAGCAGCTCGCGCACGTCCACTTCCGAATCGACGAGGATCGCGGCGTAGCGATCGGCCCACGCGATCGCATCCGCGCGTGACGGCAGCTCGAGCAGCGAGAAGCCGGCGATCAGCTCTTTCGATTCGGCGAATGGGCCGTCCACCCAAGTGCGCTTGCCGTGCGAGCTCGGCGCGGAGCGCGCGGCCTTCGCGCTCGGTGCCAGCGTGTCCGCGACGAACACGGCGCCGTCGGGCTCGAGCGCGCGTTTCAATTCGGCCAGGGCCGCGTTGCGCTTTTGCAGGTTCGTTTCGCCGCGTTCGAACGCGCCGTCGGCCTTCGAAAGCAGCAGAAATCGCTGTGGCACAGGGCCGCTCGGTTTCGTCATTACCCCCAAATCCCAAGGCTCGACCACGGGACCAATTTCGATCGCAGAGTCTCCACAAGCCTCGGCGTAACTTCGCGCGTGCAGTACGGCATCTTCCAAAGATTCGTCGCGGATCATCACGAACGATGAAACGAGTTCGTTTTGACCTTCGTAAGGACCGCCCTGCTCCGTCCAGCCGCTGTTCGAACGAGTGAGTCGCTTGCGTTTCGCGCTCGCGTGGAGCCCGGCGCCGTTGAGGAACACGCCATTTTTCAGGCTCTCCTGTACCAGTGCACCCATGCTTTGGATGATGCGTTGATCCGGCGGTTCACCCGCTTCC
>DATATR010000304.1:0-7317 GCA_036268695.1 Polyangiaceae bacterium
TATCCGCGGTCTGGGTGGTTTCGTCGATTTACTTCCGAAATCCGCACCGCTGGAACCATGAGCACGGCTTCGTAAGAAACTGGCCGCTACGCTTGATGGGTCGCGTGACACTCTCGCGGCCAATCTTGATTTTCGCGGCGCTGATTGGCTTGTGCGCGCTGCTTGTGTACCTGCTCAAAGCCCGAAGTTTCGAACTTTGGCTAGTTGTCGTGCTCACGCTCTCGATGCTCGCGACTACCGTGATCGTCGAGCCACGCTATTACATCGCGCCGTTCGTGCTCGGCACGCTATTCGCCCGTTTTCCGAAGCAGGATCAGCGACGACTACTCGCGTGGCAAATCGCGCTGTCAGCGGCTGGATGCATTTTGATTTTCTGGCGCGTCCTCTGGTGACTTCGGTCGATCGGTTCGCGTGCGTATCGACGGCGCGCGGCGGGGCAGCCCTTGCTGGCCTTCCGCGCGATCGGTATGCTGCGCGCGATGACCGAACAACGCTGCCGCTTCTGCGAAACTCCGCTCAAGGACACCGTCGTCGATCTCGGCATGTCGCCGTTGTGCGAGAGTTATCTCGCTCTAGATCAGCTCGATCGCGGAGAGTCTTTCTATCCGCTGCACGTGAAGGTCTGCCGAAATTGTTTTCTGGTGCAGGTCGGCGAGTACGTACGGGCCGAGGAGATTTTTAGCGAGTACGCCTATTTCTCCTCCTTCTCGAGCTCGTGGCTCAAGCACGCCGAGGACTACGTCGAGATGATCAGCGATCGGCTGTCGCTCGGGCCGAAGAGCCTCGTGATCGAGCTCGCAAGCAACGACGGCTATCTGCTGCAGTATTTCGTCAAGCGCGGCGTGCCCTGCCTCGGCATCGAACCGGCGGCGAACGTCGCGAAAGCGGCGGTCGAACGCGGCGTCGAAACGCGGGTCGCTTTTTTTGGCAAGGAGCTCGCGCAGTCGCTCGCGCGAGAGGGACGCCAAGCGGATCTCGTGCTCGGCAACAACGTGCTCGCACAAGTGCCGGACGTGAACTCGTTCGTCGCAGGCATCCCAGAAGTGCTGAAACCGACCGGCACGGTCACTTTCGAATTTCCGCACTTGATGCGGCTCTTCGAGGGCAATCAGTTCGACACGATTTATCACGAGCATTACTCGTATTTCTCGCTCATCACGGTGGAGAAGATCTTCGCGCGCCACGGCCTCACCGTGTTCGACGTAGAAGAGCTCTGGACACACGGCGGCTCACTGCGCATCTACGCGCGGCCGAGCAGCGATGGCTCGCGACCGGTGACCGCGCGTCTGAACGCATTGCGCGAACGCGAAGAAGCCGCCGGTTATCGCCAAATCGAGACTTACACGCGCTTCGAAGAGCAAGTACGCGAGACCAAGCGCAAGCTGCTCGAGCTGCTGATCGCCGCCAAACGGCAGGGCAAGCGCATTGCGGGCTATGGCGCGCCAGGCAAAGGCAACACGCTCCTCAACTACTGCGGCATACGCACGGATTTCATCGAATTCACCGTTGACCGCAATCCATACAAGCAAGGCAAATTTCTGCCCGGCACGCACATCCCGATCCTCGAGCCCGCAAAAATCGAGGAAGCGCGGCCCGACTACATCTTCATCTTGCCTTGGAATTTCAAGGACGAAATCCTGGCGCAACTTTCACACGCGCGAAATTGGGGCGCAAAATTCATCGTGCCGATCCCAGAAGCGACGGTGCTCTGATGTTCCCGATCGCGCTTGGGTCGAAACCGGGAGCACCGCTTCGTTTCCTGTGCCTTGGCGCGCACAGTGACGACATCGAAATTGGATGCGGTGCCAGCATGCTTCGACTCTTGCGCGAACATCCTCACTCGACCGTCGATTGGGTAGTACTCTCCGCCACCCCAGAGCGCGAGCTCGAGGCACGAGCAAGCGCGGCGGACTTTTTGGTCGACGCGGGCGTTCGCAACGTAACGGTGAAAGACTTTCGCGAAAGTTATTTTCCGTACGTGGCCGTCGAGATCAAGGAGTTCTTCGAAACCTTGAAAGCTGCGACGCCCGATTTGGTGTTTTGTCATCGCCGCGCCGATCTGCATCAAGATCATCGCCTGGTGTCGGAACTAGCCTGGAACACGTTCCGCAATCACCTCATCTTCGAATACGAGATTGCAAAGTACGAGGGAGACCTCGGTCAGCCAAACGTATTCGTTCCCATCGCGCGCGCAATCGCCGAGCGGAAAGTCGAACTCCTACACCGCCACTTTCGGTCCCAGGCAAAGCGCGCATGGTTTCAAGCGGACACCTTCCACGGCTTGATGAGCATTCGCGGCGTCGAGTGCAACGCTGCGGAAGGGCGCGCCGAAGCTTTTTACGTCAGCAAGTCGACGCTCTAAGCGCGATCCATGGCAAAGCTGAGCTATCGCCCGGAGATCGACGGTCTTCGAGCGATCGCGGTCGGCGTAGTTTTGCTCTATCACTTGGGGCTCGGTGTGCCGGGCGGTTACGTCGGTGTGGACGTGTTCTTCGTCATCTCTGGCTTTTTGATCACCACACTCGTCGTCGCCGACATTGCGGCCGGCGAATTTGGGTTGGCTCAATTTTGGGAGCGCCGAGTCCGCCGCATCGCACCGGCGTTGCTCCTGGTGCTCACGCTAACGACGGTCGTCTCGTGGTTCATGCTCGTGCCGGCCGACTTCGATGCCTTCGGTCGTTCGCTAACTTACGAGTCATTGTTGCTTTCGAACGTCTTCTTTTGGAAGACGACGAACTACTTCGGATCGAGCGACACTCAGCCATTGCTTCACACTTGGTCGCTCGCAGTGGAGGAGCAATTCTACTTGCTCTTTCCGGTGCTACTTATGGCGCTCACGCGCCTGGGCCGAGCGCGTTTGCGAGTCTGGCTCGGTTTGATCGCGTGTGCTTCGTTCGCGTGGAGCCTTAGAGCGACCGTACGGCACCCCGTCGATGCGTTTTATCTGCTGCCGGCGCGCGCGTGGGAACTACTCGTTGGCGCGGTGCTCGCGATGAGCGGTCCAGTTCGAGCGCGAGCTTGGATTCGCGAAATCCTCGGTTGGCTCGGCGCGACGCTGATTCTCGCGGCGTCGCTGCATTACGATTCAGAAACGCGCTTCCCAGGCGCTGCAGCGCTCCCGCCCTGCCTTGGCGCGGCACTGATTATTTGGAGCAATTTCCCTGCGCAGACTTCGCTCGGCAAAGTTTTATCGCTACGGCCCTTCGTGCTTCTCGGGCTATGCTCTTACGCGCTGTATCTATGGCACTGGCCTGTATTGATTTTCGCGAAATATTGGAGCCCGGTTGCGCTTTCGAAAACCGAGGGCATTGCGCTCGCGGCATTGAGCCTCGTGCTCGCGCTGGGAACTTGGCGCTTTGTCGAAACGCCATTTCGACGGCGCCGCGTGCTTGCGCGGCGCCCTCTGCTTTTGGGCTCGGCTACGCTCGCGTTGCTCGTCTTTTTCAGCGTTGGACGAGTGATTCACCGCCAAGATGGCCTGCCTGCGCGTTTTCGGCCGGACGCGCTCGCTTACATCGATGCGAGCAACGACAAGGCTTTCGAACGGAGCTTACGTCAGCCGACGCCATCGCCGGTCACTTCATCCCCCTCGGCGAGAAGGGAACCGATCGGGCGCTCGAGTTGTTCGTGTGGGGGGACAGCCACGCCATGGCCATCCTGCACGCAATCGACGCGCTGTGCACCCAGGCGGGCAACCGGTGCGCGGCTGCCACTCATTCGGCGACACCGCCCTTGCTCGGCTACACGAGCGACTACCGCTTTTCGTTGCGCGCAGAGATCGCGCCGTACAACGCCGCGGTCGTCGCATTCGTGAAGCAAAACCACATTCCAACGTGCTGCTCGCTGCGGAATGGACCGGCTATCTCTCCACACAATCATCCGAGACCGAGCGAGTGCACTTTCGTGCGCTCCTAAAGCAAACGATCGACGCGCTACGAGAGACAGGTGCGCGAGTGTGGATCATGAAACAAGTGCCAATGCAAGAGTTCAACGTCCCGCGCGTGCTCGGTGCGTATGTCGAGCATGGTCGCGACATCTCGAGCCTCGGCTTGTCCGTTGCAACATCGAACTGACAATTCGACGATCGATGCGCTACTTAATGAATCGAGGAGCGGCTCAGTGAGGCTGCTCGATCCGACCGCGCTGCTCGCCAACGCTCGGGGCACGTGCCGGGTCGCCGCAGCCGGCAAGGCTTTGTACTTCGACGACGAACACCTCACCACCGAAGGCGCGACACTGCTCGAACCGCTACTCGCAGACATTTTTCGGAATCGCGCGCGGTCTATCGGTGCGAAATCCGACTGAAGCAAAACCGAGCACTCGAGGTCGGAACTTTTGCGGTGACCCGAAGCGGTACTGGCCAAAGCCCACGCGCTGTTGTGCCGAGAATTGCGAGCTGATAGAAGAGCTTCGCTAAAACTCAAAGGGCCGAAAAATGAAAGTCCTCGTCACGGGTCATCGCGGTTACATCGGAGTCGAGATGGTGCCCGTGTTGCGCCAAGCGGGGCACGAAGTGGTCGGCCTCGATGCAGGTTACTACGACGAGTGTGATTTCCGCGCGCCGCCCGATGACGTGCCGAATCTGAACGTCGATTTGCGTGACATCACGCCCGAGCCACTGCGCGGCTTCGACGCCGTGATTCACTTGGCAGCGCTCTCGAACGATCCGCTCGGCAACCTGAATCCCGGGCTCACCTATGACATCAACTTGCACGCCTCGGTGAAGCTCGCGCAAGCGGCCAAGGATGCCGGCGTGAGCCGCTTTCTGTTTTCTTCGTCGTGCAGTTTGTACGGCGCGGGCGGCTCGGGGTTCTTGGACGAGAACGCGGCGTTCAACCCGGTCACGGCCTACGGCGAATCCAAAGTCCGCGTCGAGCAAGAGGCGGCCAAGCTCGCGAGCTCCGCATTCTCACCGGTCTATCTGCGGAACGCGACCGCCTACGGCATCTCGCGCCGGCTGCGCGCGGACATCGTGGTGAACAATTTGGTCGGGCACGCACTCACGACCGGCAAGGTCCTGCTCCAAAGCGACGGCACGCCGTGGCGCCCGCTCGTGCACATTCGCGACATCATCCACGCCTTCGAAACGATGCTGACGGCGCCGAAAGAATTGATTCACAACCAAGCCTTCAACGTCGGTCGCACGAGCGAGAATTTCCAAATTCGCGACGTGGCCAACATGGTCGCGGAAATCGTGCCCAATTGCGCGGTTTCGTTCGCCGTGGGTGCCTCGGCGGACGCGCGCGACTACCGCGTCGATTTCAGCAAAATCGAGCGACTGCCCGGCTTTCACCCAACGTGGACGCTGCGCAAGGGCATCGAAGAAATGTATCGCGCGTACCGCGACGGCGAGATGACGGCGGAAGAGTTTCTCGGTCCTCGTTACTATCGGCTGCGCACCGTGCAAGGCTTGCAAGAACGCGGCTCTTTGGACGTCAACCTGCGGCGCAAGAGCGCAAGCTAGGCTTACACGGGCCCGAGTCATGAGCGCGCGACCGATTGCCTACGTGATGGAGCAAACGCTCGGCAGCATCACGCACTATTTGAATCTGCGCCGGGAGGAATCCGCCGCCGTCGGGCCGCGACCGCGCTGGATGCCGATCGAGTTCGAGACCGGGTTTTTGCCTTGGACCGTCACCGCGAGCTGGCTCACGCGCCGTGCGCTCCGCGGCGTGCTCGCAGAAGTCGATGGCATTTTCATGCACACGACGACGCTCGCACCGCTTTCCGTCGATTATTTTCGGAAGAAGCCCACGGTCCTCTCGAGCGACGGCACGCCGTTGAACAAGCGCGGCATGCGCCACGCCTACGGCTTGCGCGAAGAAGGGCGGCTCGCGGAGGAAGCGAAGCGAACGCTCTACCGCGGCGTGTTCGACAGCGCTGCCGGGCTCGTTGCTTGGTCGAACTGGACCAAGCAATCATTCGTCAACGACTACGGCTGCCGCGAAGAAGACGTCGCGGTGATTCCGCCGGGCATCGATCTCAAGGGGTTTTCGGTCGGCGATCGCAACCACGAATTGCCGCGCATCCTCTTCGTCGGCGGTGACTTCGAGCGCAAGGGCGGAGATCTTTTGCTGGACGTGTTCCGGCGGCGATTGCGCGGTCGTTCCGAGTTGATCTTGGTCACCAAGGCGCAAATCCCAGATGAACCCGGTGTGCACGTGCACCGCAACGTGAACGCCAACTCCGAGGAGCTGCACGAACTCTATCGCACCTCGGACTTGTTCGTGCTGCCCACGCGCGCGGATTGCTACTCGCTCGTGTGCATGGAAGCGCTGGCTGCCGGGCTACCGATCGTCGCCACGCGCGTCGGTGGCATCCCGGACATGATCCAAGAAGGCGAAACGGGACACTTGCTCGACGTAGGCGACGCTGGCGCACTCGGCGACGCGCTGGAAGCACTGGTGATGAACCCCACACGGCGGCAGGTCATGAGTGAAAATAGCCGCCGCGAAGCAGAGCGGCGCTTCGACGCCCGCGAAAATGCTCGCGCCTTGTTCGAGTTCGTGCGATCGCGCTGCTGAGCGACTTGCGCTCGCCTTTCACCCGATCCGAAAAAGCATTGACGACGATGGCCTTGGACTTCACTCGTGTGCTCACGAATATTCCTCGCCTGGCGAAGGTCGCGTTCGAGGAAATCGAGCCGCTGCTTTCGCCGACGCTGTTGGTGCAATTTGCCGACGTCTTTCCGCAGCAAAGCTTCACGCGAACCCGCACTGCGCTGCTACGCGCGGCCGGCGTGCGGATCGGCAAACACTCACTGGTTCAGGGTCCTGTTCGCGTGACGGGTTTCGGTAACGCTTGCCGTCATCTCTCGATCGGCGACTACACGATCATCACCGGTCCCCTGCACGTGGATCTCGCAGCGCCGGTGCGCATCGGCAGCGGCGTGCGCATCGGTCACGACGTAACGCTCTTGACGGTCAATCACACCATCGGCAGCGAAGAGCTGCGCTCGGGCACACGTGAATTTCAGGGTATCGACATCGGCGACGGAACGTGGATCGCATCGCGGGTCACGGTTTTGCCGAATGTGCACATTGGATCGGGCTGCGTCGTCGCCGCGGGAGCGGTGGTAAGCCGCGACGTGCCGGCGAACACGCTGGTGGCCGGTGTGCCGGCGCGCGTGATCCGCTCACTGAGCGTCGACCCGTGACGCTCAGCGAAACGAGCGCGCGTAAGCACAACCGCCCAGCGCCCAAGAAAAACGGGTAAAAAATGAGGCACGCGCTTCGCCCAGCGCGCGGCAAACGGCCGCCCGCTGTGGACGCAAAGGCCGTATCACGCTAACGCTTCACGAAACGTGGACAGCACGAT
>DATATR010000305.1:0-6148 GCA_036268695.1 Polyangiaceae bacterium
GCCGGCCACGGGTTTGGACCCGAGCTCGGACCCGAACTACGGTTACAACCCGGCAGTCGGCGCGATCATCGAACGTCTGAAAGAAGCGCTCAAGGGCAAGTGCCTGCCGCGCGCTCTGCAGCACGAAACGACGGTTGATCCGACCACCGGTAAGGCGGTGCCGACTGCATCGGTCGAGTGTGAAGTGGTCGAGGCACAACGCGCAGGGATGTGCGATTGCGGGATCGCGGGCCGCAGCCCGGCCCCCGAAGAGATTCACCAGGCCGTGTTCAATCAATTGCAGGCGGCCGGCACGTGCGGCAAAGCACCGGCACCTCCGTGCGACGACACCGGCTTCTGCATGTGCGAGATCAACCAGGAAACCGGCGCTGATTTGACGAACTGCGAAGCGGGAATGGCAAACGTGCCGGCTGGCTACTGCTACGTCGACGACCCGAATAACCCGTTGCTCAAGAATTGCCCGGCAAACCAGAAGCGCCTGCTGCGCTTCGTGGATGCGTCGGACGGTTCGGTCAAGACGCCAGCGCAGGGCGCGACGGCATTCATCGCCTGCCTCGGTGCATCGATCAACGACGGCGGAACCTGAGCTGAGCACATAAACGAAACGAGAAGGCGGCGGCTGGGAACCCAGCACGTCGCCTTCGCGTTTTTGTGGGCACGCGGCTGTGCGCGCGCGGTCGGTCGCTGTAAGCTCGGCCGCGGATGGAAGCCAAGAAGACCATCCTCGTCGTCGATGACGAGCCGCACATCACGCTCGGCCTGAAAGATGCGCTCGAGTTCGAGGGCTTTCGCGTCGTCACGGCCGCAACGGGCAAAGAGGGTGCGCAGCTCGCGCGCCAAGAGCATCCGCACGCGATTCTGCTCGACCTGATGCTGCCGGATCAAAACGGCTACCAGGTATGTGAGGACGTGCGCCGCTTCGACGCCTTCGTTCCGATCATCATGCTCACGGCCAAGAGCCAAGAAGCCGACAAGATCCGCGGCCTCGATGCCGGCGCCGACGACTACGTGACCAAGCCATTCAGCGTCGGTGAGCTCGTGGCGCGGATTCGCGCGATTTTTCGGCGCGCGAATCGCCCAAGCGAGAGCGCGACCTTCAACATCGGCAAGCTCACCGTGAACGTCGCGGCGCACACGCTCGATCGCGACGGCAAGCCCGCCGAGTCGCTTTCATTCTACGAAGTGGAGTTGCTCAGGATGCTATACGAGCGCGCCGGGCAACCGGTGAGTCGCGAGGAAATCCTAAATAAGATTTGGGGTGTCGATGCCAATCCGACCAATCGCACGATCGACAACTTCATCGTGAAACTGCGGCGGAAGATCGAAAAGCACCCCGATAAGCCGGAGCACATCCTGACCGTGTACGGCTTTGGTTATAAATTAGTGGTCTGAAATAACGGCTCATCCTGCCGATGCATTGCGAACTCGTTGAAGCTAGCTATTCATCGAGTCACGCCGACCGAGAATCCCATTTCGACCACCATTGAAGCGCCTCGGAGCTCCATTGGCTGCGGGGCAATGACCTATTGGGCCAGAGTGAAGCGTTTCATCGGTTAAAAAAGCGGCCAGCGCAGCGCTTTGCGCGGCTAAGCCAAACTAGCGGAGAGCCAGTTGCCATTTCGGATCTCGCGCTATGCGGACAAGCTCGGCAATTGAAAATCGAAGTGAGGAGCCCAATTAGGGGACTCGCGGTCAAGATCCGATTGCATTGCTGGCCTCGAAGAGGCTAGTTTCCGACCAAATGACTACGCCCAAGATTCAATCCATTATCGAAAATTTCGTCTCTGAGCTGTCGGCTGCCTTGGTGGAAGCAAGTCACGCCGCAATTGCTGATGCCTTGGGCGCTAAAACGTCGGTGCGTTCCGCCGTCGCGGGCGCGAGCAAGCCGGCAAAAGCGCCGAAGGCCGCTCGACGGGCCAAAGGAGCGAAGCGCTCGCCGGAGGAGTTGACTGCGCTGACGCAATCTTTGCTCACGTTCGTGAAGCGCCATCCTGGCCAGCGCATCGAGCAAATCGCGGCGGCAATTGACGCCTCGACCAAGGATCTAGCGCTTCCGGCCAAGAAGTTGATTGGCGAAAAGAAGCTTTCGACCAAAGGTCAGAAGCGAGCCACGACTTACTTCCCGAAGTGAACGAGGCGGCGAGGCTTCTCGCGCAGCGATTTTATTGAGTGTTCGGCAAGAGCTCGAGCACATTGCGAGGATCGCACGCGATGGTTTTCGCGTTTTGATTTACTTGCCCGAGCGGCAATTGGCCGGCGTCGACGCCTTCACGCGCGCGCCGAATTTCGAGATGCAGGTGCACCACACCTGGGCTGCCCGAATCGCCAACGTAGCCGAGTAACGCCCCGGCTTTGAGGTCTTGGCCGTGACTCAAGCCGGGCGCGGCGCTTTCGAGATGCCCATAAATGACCAGGTATTCGCGCAGCACGCCGCCCTCGCGCAGGGTGTGGTGCGTGACCACGGAGTTGCCGAACAAGTGCCCGGCCGCGAGCACTTCGGCGTCGCCAACTTGGTTTTCTAGGTTGACGAGGTGGACTTCGGTGCCGCGCGCCTGCGCGAGATCGACACCGCCGTGACCGACGGCTTTGAGCTCGCTGCCGCGGCGCTGTTCGGCGTCCGGTCGATCCAAATCGTAACCGCTGGTAACGAAGGATTGATCCGGGAGCACCGGCACGGGCAAGCGGTACTTGCGGAAATCACGCGGCCGGTCTGGGCTGAGCGGGATTTGATCGTAAGTGCGTAGCTGACCGCTGCGGTCATGGTGCTCGTTCTGTTGCGCGATCAGCTCGTGAGCGCCGATCGCGTCGGAGTTCGGCACCGGGACGCACGCGTTTCCGTCCGGCAACGTGCCGCGCGGGCAGGGCGCGCTTGCTTGCGCATCAGCCCCGAGTTCAACGCGCGCGTCGCTCGAGATCGTGCGCTGGGACAGGTTCACCGAGCGCGTCGCGCTGCCGAGCTCGCCCGCGCGACCGAGCAGCGCGAGCAAGCTCAGCGCCAGCGCACCACGAAGGATCGGGTCGGTCATCGTTGAAACCTGGTGCCACAGCGGGGAACCGGGTTCCGGCTGGACTTTTCAACGCCTGGCGAGCGCGAGTGCTTCCCGAGCGCACGCGGGAAAGGCCAAATCGCGAATTGGTCGCGGTTTGGATTTGCGTCCACCGCCTTGGGTTGATAGCAGAAGTTTACTTGGTCCTCTCCGAAAAGCTCTCGCCGGCCGACGCAGCAATTCTAGAGACGTTCGTCGTCCCGCGCTACTTGTCCCTATTCGGGGATCTGATGCTAGAGATGATGCTCGTGGGCGAGGCGGCGCGCGTGGCGCATCTCGGTTGCCGCACGGGCTATCCGGATTTGAAATTGTACGAGCGAGTCGACGGCGTGGACATCGTCGGAGTCGATTCGTCTTTGCCGGCGCTCGAGCTCGCCCGCAACAAAGCCGCAGTGCTCGGCGACGTGCCGATCGAATATCGCGTCGCGCAGCGCCTGCCGCTCGAGTTCGACGGTGGCATTTTCACGCACGTTTTCGCGCTTCATCCGATCTCGAGTCCACGTGATCGCGTGGCGCTGTTCGAAGAGATGAGTCGCCTCCTGTGCGATGGCGGGCAGGCACTGGTGGCGCTGCCGCTGCGCGGTTCGTTCCAGGAGATCGCCGACTTGTTCCGCGAGTACGGCTTGAAACACGACGACAGCGATTTCTCGAAAGCGATCGAGGCCGCGCTGTCCGGCAGACCGAGCATCGAGACTCTGTCCGAGGAGCTCGAAAACGCGGGCTTGGACGACATCGACGTGGAGATTCGCCAAACCCAGCTGTCGTTCGACAGCGGTCGCGCGTTCGTCGAAGATCCGGTGAGTCGGCTTTTGATCATTCCGGAAGTGCGCACTTGGCTCGCGGTAAACGACTTACAAAAGCCGCTCGAGTACGTGCGTGACGCGATCGACAAATACTGGTCCGAGGCCAAGCTCGAGCTGTCGCTGAATGTCGGTTGCGCCAGCGCGCGTAAGCCGATGCTCGAGTGATTTCTGGCCGAGCACGAGCGCTCGGCGCATCAGTATTTGTATTGCCAGAGCAAGTCGACACCCGCACCGATGTTGCCGACTTCGGTGCGTAGCGACCAGTTCCGCCGAAAGCGATAGTCGATCGTGCCGCTGAAGGCGGTGTTCGTGCCGTTTTGGATCGGATCTTGCGAAGTCTTGTAGCTGCCTTCGAACCAGATCGTGTCGCTGATTGGATAGGCCGCGCTGTAGGTTTGATAGAGCCGTTGATCGGCCGTCGTTTCGCTGCCGGTCTTGATTTGCAGGTTGGAGAGCGCGGTATTGGCGAGCAGCTGACTGCCGATCAGGCCCGCGCCCGCGCCGAGGCCCGCGCTCGCCGGATTGCTCGAGCTGGCCGCACTATTTTCGTCCGTCGGCGTGTTCAGGAGCTTGGCCAAAATCAACGCCGGATCGGTCACGCTCGGATCGTCCACGTCTTCCAGATCGACTTTGGCTTTGCTGAGCGTGCCGCTCACCTTGGCGCGGACCGTGACTTGTTGCGCTTCGCAGATCGCTTGAACCGCGAGGCGCGGATCGGCCGGATCGCCGTCCTCGTCGAACGATACCGTGCCGCTCTCGATCGTGAATGGTCGCGGTAAGCCTGGCAGATTGAGGCGCCCGCCGGGGATCAGCTCGATGTTTCCGCCGACCTTGAGTTCATCTCCGAGCAGGATTTCGGGCGAACCAGTGAGCGGCAAGAACAGGTCCGCGCGTGTCAACTTCACCTTGTTACCGAGGTCGAACTTCAGGCGCCAAGGCAATGCCTCGCCGTCGGCTGCCTTGCGCGGCTCGGCGATCGGTTGCGCGATCTCGATGTCCGCATTGTTGCCGAGCCCGATCAGCGTGCGCGTGCCCGATTGCGGCAAGGTCGCGCTGAGCTCGGGGATCTTGAGTGCGACGAACATTTCGTTCGGTTTGCGCTCGAGATCGACCGAGATTTTCTTGCCATCGAGCGTCGCGAACGTCACGCCCTCGATCAGCAGCGGAACCCCGTGCAGGTCTGCATCCGCGTGGCCGGTCGTCAGGCGAAAGCCATCGAGCATGATTTTTCCGCTCGCGGTCACGTTGGGTTTGTCGGCTTCCGCCGCCGCGGACAAGGACGCGATCTGAATCGTGGTCGCGCCGTTCTTGCCATCTGCGGTTGCGTTGAAGCTCACGTCTTTCATGCGCAGACCGAGTCGCGCGAACTGCAGCGTGCCGTGGCGCATGTCGAGTGTGCCGGTCACCGCTCCGGTCCAGGGTTGTTCCGCCTTCGGATCGGGATTGGCGCTGAACCTGGCCGCGAGTTTGGCGTCGAGCTTACCGCCCAGGTCCGACAGCACATCGCGCAAAATGGGCGACAGAATTACGGCGTCCACGTCGCTCGCGGTGAGTTTTGCGGCAATCGGCTGCGCCTCGTCGATGCTCGGCAGGGCGCCTTGCCAATTGAGCGACGTTTGCACTTCGCCGTCGAGCTTGCCGAGCGTTTCATCGATGTTCAGCCGCGCCGAGAGCGCGCGTCCATCGGTGCGCGCGTCGAGCTTCGCTGTGCCGACGCGCGTGCGAGCGACGACCGTATCTCGCACTTCCAAGTGCGCGACCATTTGCGGCAGCGTTTGCCGGCGATCGAACATGATCGCGCCGAGCACCTTGCCGTCGAGGCCTGCTTCGGCGATCTGCGGCACGACGTCGAGCGGGAAGCCCTCGAGTGAAACCCCGATCGTACCGGTCCACGCCGTGTCCGCGGTCGGCCCCGAGCTCGTGATCTTGTCCCAAGCAGCCTTGCCGGCACCGCTGAACTGCGCGACGCGAGCGCCCGTGCACGCACTCGGCGAGTTGCTCGGCAAGAAAAGCTCGCCACGCGCGCCGTATTCCCCCGTGTTCTTGTCGTAGTCGAGCTGCGCGCACAGGTCGATCGCCTTGTCGCGCTGACTTTCGCCGAAGCGCAGCTGATGGATCTCGGTTTTGTCGCTGAAAATTGGGCGATCGAGCGTGCCACGCAGGGAGACCTCGGTGCGCAGTCGTCCGGCGATTCCAGGCGGCACGATTGGCGCGGGCAGATCCTCGAGCGGCCGATCTTCGATCACCGCCTTGGCGACGAGCGGAGTCGCGCGGAGCTGCTTGAGCAGCTGGTACGGG
>DATATR010000306.1:0-3804 GCA_036268695.1 Polyangiaceae bacterium
GCGCGAAGGACTCGGGTCGGATGCCCGGAAATCTCCTTCGCGCCCGAGCGCGCGCGAAGGGCTCGGGCCGGTTGCCCGGAAATAATACAAAGCACCCGGCTCGCGCGGCTGATCACGGTTCTAGAATGAAGGCGAGACCCAACGAGACCTGACCGCACAGTCGGTCGTCGCGTAGCGAAATGCGCGGGCGGCCAAGCGCCAAAAATCAGCGCAGGGCCGAACATCCCAAATACCCTCGGAACAATCAGAAAAAAGCACTCACCCGCCGCGCGCCCGCGGCCGATGACTGCTTCGGACCGAAGCTCGGGATGTTCCTGGAGCGGGTAGTTCGATTTTTTTGTTGGGGGTATTTCTGGATGACGCGAACACAGTTTGTCTTTTCGCTGGCGGCGCTGTGCGTGCTCGCGGGCTGCGGCGGGGGTGGCGGTGCGACGAACCCGGACGTCGAAGTGAGCGAGGCGGATCCGAGCGACGCGCGGAGCACGAGCGAAGATTTGACCAAGAACGCGCTCACGCAAAAACAAGAACAGACCACGCTGAAGCTGATCGACGACATTTGCGGCGACACCTGGTGCGACGGCGATTTCAACTTCGGGTTCAGAAAGCTCGTCTGCGCGAAGGCGGCGCACACTTGCACGCTCACGCTGCAGGTATTTCCGAATCCAGGCGTGCCGGCCAGCGCGAAGAGCTATTGGCGCTCGTGCAAAACGTCGGGGTTTACCGGGTTTTCGTCGTTGGTGAACACCGCTTCGAGCGGCTATCAATCGCTCGCGAGCGATTATTACGACGCGCTCACCGAATGCACCCAGCGCATCGTCGCGAAGCTCGAGTGAGACGCGCTCACTTCACGACGACGGGCGGCACCGGCGGATCTTGATCCGACTGCACGCACGAAGACAAATCGAAGAGCATGAACTCGAGCGCTTTTTCCTGAGGCGTCAGCGGCGTCGTGCTGCAGCCGGTCGGGAAGGGTACTTTGGTGGTGTCACCACTGCCCGTCGCGACGTGCAGATCGCTGAACACCATGCGGCCGCACTCGGCACCGCCGACTGGCGTATTCATCGAGAAATACTGCACGGTTTGCGTCGGCTTGCTGGCGCTGGTCGGGTCGGTTGCGTAGATCCATTGCTGCGCGCCCGGGCCCATCGCGTACGTTGGCGTGTCGGGCGAGAGGATGGCTTGGGGCAAGACCGAGTCGATCGTGTGTTCGGCGCCCTGTACCACGATTTGCCCCGGCGTCGTCGAAGCACCGACGTTGGTGAGCCAGTCGCTGAAGCTTTGGCCTTTGGGGAAGCTCGTGTCGATCTGCGCGGTGAGCGGATTGGTGATGCCGTGCGCACCTTCGGAAAATTTCACGACTTGCGGGTACCACAGCGGATCGGTGCCGGTTTCGGCGTCGGTGCGGATCCAATCATTGTGAAAGTGCGAGCCGAAGATGCGGCCACCTTGGTCGGCGTACTTGCGCACGTTGATGAAGTCTTGGTCGGACGCGCCGAGCTTCGATTCACCGGTGCAAGACATGAGCATCATGTCGTACTTCATCAGCGAGTCCAGGTTGCTCCACAGCGTGTCGGCGCTCGGCACGGTGGCGGACGCGCCGTTGCCGTTTTCCTGCATCGTCATCGCCGCATTCTCGGCCCAGCGATAGAGGTGCACGCGGCCGTCCAGGTCCGGCGTGGTGAATTCACTGTCGTCCACGCCGATGCGGCGAATCAAGCACTCGAGCGAATCCGAACCGCCGAGTGCGATCGCCATGTGCGGGATGTCGCCTTCGGTGTGATTGCGCGGCAGGCGCGTCATGTCTTTATCCATGATCGGATTGTCCATGCACGGCGCGACGTGTGGAATCGTGACTTCGCGCCGCCATTTGCCGACTTGGATCACGAGCGGCACGTTGTCCCCCGACGGCGCATTGTCGATCTCGAAGTGACCCTTGGCATCGCTCAGCGCGACGGCTTGCGGCTTGCCGGAGTAATCGCCGTCACAGGTTTGGCAGGCCGCGCCGGTCGAAATCGGATCGAGCGCCGCACCCGGCACGAACAAGACGATGTTGTAGAGCGGCACTTGCCCGGCTGGATCGTAGACGGTGCCGCTGATCGACGTGGCCGGACCCGAGCCGCAATCGGCCGTTGTCGCGCTCGAACCGCCGTCGGAAACGGCGAGCCCACTGCTGCCCGCGCCGCTCGTTCCGACTATGAGTGAACCGGCCGAGCCGTCGTTGCCACTGCCGCCGGTGCCGCGCAACGTGGCGCCGGGACCCGCTTTCCCCGACGAGCACGCGACGATCGCGCCGCTCGAGAGCAAACAAACCAAACCAGCCACCACCGGACGGAGAACGACGTTCATGTGTGCGGACGCTCCTCGAGGGAAACCTCGTTTCCCCTAATGCGCCTGCCCGACCGATCGATCAGCGGGTTCGAACTTGCTTGCCGCGCGCGAGCCCGTGCATTGGTTTCGTTGGATTTTGTGTCTGAAGTTCGGATTCGCTTGCGCGGCTAGATCAGCAAATTCCGGATCGCGGGCGGCAAATCCTCGAAGCGCGGTGCGTCGCGTAAGAGCGGAGCCAAATCGGTGGCGGCGAGTGTGTGCCAGTAGAGCACGCGAAGTTTGCGCTCGCCGTGCGCGACGCGGAACGGCGCATCGCCGCTGAGTAGCTCGAGCACGCTGGCGAATGCCTTCTCGGTGTACGTCGGATCGAGTGCGAGCCCGAGCGTTCGCGCGACTTCAGCGGCGTGCGCGCCGGCTTGGCTCGCAAAGCCGTAACCGCGGCCGACTTGGCTCGAATCGAATTGGAGCTGCGAGTCGAGCGCGCGCGTTAGGTGCCCATGACCGGTTCGCTTGAGCACGCTCTGCGCGAGGAAGCGCGCGGCGGCGCGCGGCGCGAATCCGAACAGGACTTGCACGCCGAGCACGCGGCTCGCAAGTCCGCGGCGAATCACGCCTGCCGCGAGCCCGGCGCAAGTTCCGCCCGAGCCGAGCGGCGTCACGATCCAATCGGGTTCCGGCAGCGCTTGCTCTGCGATTTGTTGCGCGAGCTCGTCGACGGCGTTCGCACAGGCGATCGTGGCGAGCGAATTCGAGCCGCCGGGCGGAATGCCGTAGTCGCCCGCGGCCCGCGCCCGCGCGAGCACGAATGGGATCTGCTTGTGGCTCGGCGCCGGATAGACTCGAAGCCCCGCGCCGATCGCCGCGCAGAGCGTGTCCCGCGCGTGTGCACTGTCCGGTTGCGCGATCACGACCGCAGCGCATTCGATGCCCGCCGCACGCGCGAACAGCGCGAGTGTCAGCAAATGGTGGCTGCCCGCCGCGCCGAAGCTGAGCACGCGCCGCGCGCCGCGCCGTTTGGCTTCGGCGAGCAACGCGCGCGCCTTGCGGACTTTGTTTCCGCCGTAGACCGAGTGCGATAGGCCGTCGTTTTTCAGCCACAGCTCGGCATGTTCGCTGGCGAGCTCGGGGCAGGCGCGCACCGGCGTCGGGAAGCTCGGTTCGGGGAACACTCCTGCGGATCCAGACACGACTTGCGCGCTCAGTCCAGGCGCTGTTTTGCCGCGCTCAGGCTTGATTTTGGGTGGCGCCGAGCTCACGAATTTCGCTGATTTTTGCAGCGAAAGGCGCCCAATCGTCGCGCTCGGCAATGGCTTGCCAGAGCCGCTCGATTTCGTCGATCAAGAGCGTGCACGGCGCGCTGCGCTGAAAATACGGCGCGCTCAGTGCCGCGCGCGAAAGCGCTGCGCGCGCTTCGAGCTCGTCGCGGAGCGCGTTGAACGCGGGCCGTTCGTAGTACGCGCGCGCTTGTCCGTGAAG
>DATATR010000307.1:0-18360 GCA_036268695.1 Polyangiaceae bacterium
GAACCGCACGCGCCGCAAAGAGCATTTCGGATTTCGCGACGGCATTGCCAATCCGCGCATCGGTGGTTTGCCGCGCCAGCGTGACGACGACGTGATCGCGGCCGGAGAGATCCTGCTCGGCCATCAAAACGAATACGACAAGCTGCCGCTTTCGCCCGAACTGCCCGCCACGGCCGATCCGCGCCACATTCTGAGCGCGGTGCCGGGTCGTCCGGAGCGCCACGATTTCGGCAAAAATGGCAGCTATCTGGTGTTCCGGCAGCTCGAGCAAGACGTGCAGCGCTTTTGGAACTACGTCGAGCAAGCGCGGCTCACGGTGCCCGACGCTCCACCCGATCGCGCCGGTCGCGAGTGGCTCGCGGCGAAGTTGGTCGGTCGTTGGCCGAACGGCACGCCGCTCGCGTTGTTCCCCGATGCACCGGGCCCAGAAGCAGATCAAGACGACGAAGCGTTCAGCTACGGCGCGAACGACGACGCATTCGGCGCGCGTTGCCCGATTGGCTCACACATTCGCCGCACCAATCCGCGCGACACGGCGCTGCCCGTGCCACACGATCCGGAGCTGAGCGGCGATCCGTCGCGCGACAAGAGCGTGCGCGACGACCGGCTCGAGCTCACCAAGCGCCATCGCATTTTACGGCGCGGTCGCGCCTACGGCGCGCCCGTCGACGACGATTTCGATCTCGATGCGCTGCGCACGCTGCCCGCGGCCGAGCCGCGCGGACTACACTTCTTGTGTTTCAATGCGAACCTCAATCGTCAGTTCGAGTTCGTGCAGTCGAACTGGGCGCAAAATCCGAGCTTTGCCGGGCTCACTTCGGATCCGGATCCGCTGATCGGCGCGGACCGCAGGGTGCCGTTTCGGGCGCGTGATTTCACGATTCAAGGTTGTCCGGTGCGACGCGTGCGCGAGCTGCCGCGCGTGGTCGAGACGCGCGGCGGCGCTTATTTTTTCATGCCCAGCCGGCGCGCGCTCGAGTATTTGGCGAGCGAAGCGCGCTGAACGAAGTCAGGTCGCAAACGATTCCCAGTCCAAATCCGCGCACAAAACGCAGACACCGTCGGTCTCTGGGATCGCGAGTGAAAACGTGACGCAGGCGCGCGCGTCCGCAATCGACAGATACGGCCGCGAGACTTGCACCGCGAGTGGTTGGGCAATCGCGCGCCGGAAGTATGGCCTGCGAAACCAGTTGGCGCCTTCGGCGTCGGCGCAGGGCAAATAGCGAGGATCGAGCCGGCGCACGGCTTCGCGCGCGCCCATGTTGGCACCGACTTGCACGCCTTCGGCCGAAAGCAGGTAGCAGCGTTGCACGCCGTTCAGCGCCAGGAATTCGGTAAACGCGCGTTCGGGTGCCGCGCCCGAACGAAACAGCAGCGCGGCGCTCTCGAATTTCCGCGAGTAGTGCGCGAGCATGCTGCGCTCGCTCGTCGATTGCTGGCGCACGCGCTCTTGAAAACAAGTGAAGAGCTCGTTCAGCATGCCGCGATAGTCTTCGTCGGGCGCGAGCAGCGAACGCGGCTCACCGAAATAAAATCCTTGCACGAAATCGACGTCGCTCTCCATCGCGATCAGCGCGTGCTCGGCGGTCTCGAGGCCTTCCATCACGACCAAGCAGCCGGCTTCGTGAATCAGTGACACGAGCCCGGGCAGGATGCGGCGCACGCGCGGCGTGCGCATGGCTTCCAGCACCATCGAGCGATCGAGCTTTACGATGTCGGGTTTGAGTCGCCAAATACGCTCGAAATTCGATTCCCCGGCGCCAAAGTCGTCGATCGCCACCAGGCAGCCGATCTCGCGGAAATACTGGACGCAGCGCGCGAGGTTTTCCTCGTCGTAAGCCGTCGTTTCCAGGATTTCGACGACCACGCGATGCGGCGGCACGCCGTAATGTTCGAGTACGCGCGGCAAGATCGTGCGCGTCGAGTGTCCTTCGAGAATCAGCGCGGGGCTGACATTGAGAAAAATCCAATTGTGCCCAATGCCCTGCAGCACGCAGTTCTGCACGTGCAGCGCGCGACAGATTTGATCGAGCGCGATCGCGTCGTCGCCCGCCTTGCGAAACATGCGATGCGGCGAAACCAAGCGATCGTCGGGGTCATAAGCGCGGAGCAGCGCTTCGTAGCCCACGGGCTTGTGATGCGCCAGGCTGAGCACCGGCTGAAGCGCGGTGCGCAGGGTGTGGTCGCTGAAGCGCGCGTGCGCCACGTTGCCTCGAACCTCGATGCTGGCGAAGAGCTGCTTGAGCCAACTCGCGTCGACACGCTCGAGCGAAGACGACGGTGGACGTGACGGCGAGCGCCGCATGCCCGGCGGGCGCGACGACAAGTGCACGCTCGCGGGCGCTGGAGTCGACGGCGGCGGCTCGGAATCACGCAGCGTCGTGCCTTGGTCGACCTCGAGATTCGGGTCGGCTCCGTCTGCCAAAATTGGCCTGAGCATGAGATTCGCGAATCTGACACAGCTCGCGTTTCGCCCGAGTTTCCCCGCGAAAATAGCTCGCGCGCGAAAGCCACGGCTGCGCACCCGTGCGCCTCTTGGCGCAGCTGATAACTTGAAGAGTAGGAGCGCGTCCGTCCAAGTGAGCACCAGACCTCAGAGCGATTTTCGCGCGCCGGGTTTGCGGCACGAGCGGGCCAATTTACGGCGCGTCGCGCTCGCTACACTCGCGTGTTTACTCGCGTTCGTCGCGCTTTGGCTCGGAGCGATGGCGCTCTACCCCGGCGGCACTTTTCTCGATCGGGCGCACAGAGGTCAAAGCTTTTTCGGAAATTTTTTTTGCGATCTCACGCAACCAATTTCACTCTCGGGAGTAGCGAATCCGATCGGCTCGCGTTTGGCGCAGGCGGGGATGTTGTGCTTTGCCGGCGCGCTGTGGGGCTTGTTTTGGCTTTCGCCGCGCTGCCTCGGCGCGGACCGGCGCGCCGGAGTTTGGGTCGCGCGGCTCGGCACGCTCTCGGTGCTGACGTTCGTGGCCGTGCCGCTCGCGCCGTCCGAGCGCTTCGGTTGGCTGCACGCCGCGCTGGCGCTCATTTCGGGGGGGTTCGGGCTCGGCGCTGCACTGCTCACGGTGCGGCTCTCGTTCGTTTCGGAGCGGCGAACGCTCGCCGTGCTCGGTGCGCTCACGCTCGTTGCTGGCGGCTTCGACGCGATCATCTTCATTCGTCACTTGGGCTCCGCATCGCCTCCGCCGTTGATCGTGCCTGCGACGCAAAAGATCGCAGCGCTCCTCTTGTGCGCCTGGATCATCGGTGTGGCGCTGACTTCGCTTTTGGACAAAAATCGAGCAGCGCGCATCGTTCGCGGAGGCGGCTCGGTTTGACGGATTCGGTTCGGCTCGATCGATTTTTATGTGCCTCGCGCTTGTTCAAATCGCGCACGCTGGCACAAGCCGCGTGTGAGGCGAATCACGTGCGCGTGAACGGCGAGCCTGCGCGCTCGAGCCACCTGCTCCGCGTCGGGGACGAAGTGCGCGCGCATTCGCCCCGCGGCCCGATCATTTGGGAGGTGCTGAAGCTCGCTGAAAAGCGGCTCGGTCCGCCCGAAGCCCGCTTGCTCTACGCAGATCACTCGCCGCCGCCACCGCCCCGCGAAGAACGCGTCGCCGTCCGCGCGCGCGGCGCCGGTCGACCCACGAAAGCCGAGCGCCGCGCCATGGATCGCTTTCGGGGCGAAGACGAATAGTCGCTGAAAGCTCTGAGCTATTCCGTTTGTTGCTGTTGCTGCTCGGGAGTCGGAGTTGGCGGTTGCGGCGCGGCGGGCGCTTCAACTCCGGGGGCTGCCACTGGTTGCGCGGGCGCGGCTTCGACTGGCGGCGGTGGCGGCGGCGTCGCGGGTTGGGGTGGTGCCGCGGGCTGCGGAACTGGCTGAGGCGGCGGCATGTCCGGGCGCTCGAGCGGTGGCGAAAAGCCGCGCCGGATCGGTTGTTCGACCGCTGGCTCCGCGGGCGCGGCGAAATGCCGCTCGGGTTCTTGGCGCATGGGCGCGCTCGTGAACGCACTCTGCGTCACGGAAGACGCGAACGCCGTGCTGGGCGGCACGCCGATCATCGACGCGGAGTTCGAGTTCGAACTAGTGCCGGACTCGAATTGATTCGGAATGAACAGCACCGCGAGCCCGACGTAGGCGAGCGAACCCGCGGTCAGCGCAACGCAAGGCGCCCAGCGCCACTCGAAAAAGTCCGTGAGGATCTGCGGTGCTCGCATGACTCAGGCTTCCTGCGAAGAAAACTCTGCCCCGAACGCCGTTAAGATACACGCGAGTTCGCCGACGGTCACGCGGGTTCTAGCAGGGTGTTTTTCAACACCCTGCTAGCGGCCAATTCGCGCAACTGTCCCGAAACACCACAGCGGTTGCCACGTTCCTCGATGTTTGTCACTCAACCGCCGGAAAATTCGTCTTCGGCGTCTGCGCCGGGCGGTGTGGCATCGTCGCGATCGAGCAAATAATTTTCCGGCAAACTCACGGCTTGGGTGCCCGAGCCTTTGCCGCGTGGCACGCGCATCGCGTTCGGCGGAAATGGCTGCGCCGCGTCGACATGGGCGAGCGCGTCGCGCAAATCTTCGAGCGTCGCAATTTGCATGAGTTTCGCGCGCAGCTCGGCCGAGCCGCGAAAGCCCTTCGTGTACCAGCTCGAATGACGGCGAAATGAGCGCATCGCCATGCGTTCGCCGAACCAACTCGTGAGCAGCGCGGCGTGCTCGAGCATGATCTCGCGCACCAGCCCGAGCGCCGGCGGATTGTCCGGCTCATGACCGTCGAACACGCGAGCCAAGTCGCGAAACAGCCACGGCCGGCCGAGACAACCGCGCCCGACGATCACGCCGTCGCAACCGGTGCTGCGCATCATGCGCAAGGCGTCTTCGGCTTCCCAAATGTCGCCGTTGCCGAGCACTGGAATCGAGCGCACCGCGCGCTTCAATTCGGCGATCGCTGTCCAGCGGGCTTCGCCGTCGTAAAGTTGCGCCGCGGTGCGCGCGTGGAGGCCGACCGCGCGGCATCCTTCGCCTTCACCGACGCGTCCGGCGTCGAGAAAAGTCAGCAAATCGTCGTGAATGCCCAGGCGAAATTTGATCGTGACCGGCACGTTCTCGGCGTTCTTCACCGCCGCGCGCACGATCGCCGCGAGCAGCTTCGGCTTCACCGGGATCGCCGCGCCGCCACCCTTGCTCGTGACTTTGCGAACCGGGCAACCAAAATTCATATCGATGTGATCGACGCGCCCTTCGCCGATCAGTCGCTTCGTCGCTTCGCCGACGTAATACGGATCGACGCCGTAGAGCTGCAAACTGCGCGGCGTTTCTTCTGGGCCGAAGTCGGCGAGGCGGAGCGTCTTTTGATTGCCTTCGACCAGCGGCCGCGCCGTGATCATCTCACTCACGTAGAGCCCGGCGCCGAAGCGACGGCAGAGCGAGCGAAATGGATAATTGGTGACGCCCGCCATCGGCGCGAGCACGACCGGTGGCCAGACTTTGATCGTCCCAATCTCGATCGGCGAAAATTCTCCGGCACGCGCGGGCAGCACGTCGCGGTTCAAATCGCTCTTGTAAACGGCGTCCATGATTCGACGGTTACGGCTCGTCGAAGGGGAGTTTGGCGCGCGCTTGTTTGTGGCGCCAAACACGCCACTGTGCGCTCGTGCTGGGGGCCGAGACGTCGTCACACGCGGGTGGCGCGTCCGGGCCGATCAAGCGGCGTGGACTCAGCTCGCTCGTGTCGGCCAACAAGATGCGCTCGTGCTCGTCGAGGAAATACGCGAAGTCGAGCCCGCGCCCGGCTTCGGACGGCCAAGCGTAGGCGTAAAACGAGCGCTCCGCGCGTTCATCGTCGACCGCGTCACTCGGGTTCGCCGTGAAGCCGCCGCCTCGTTTCGGCAAACACACGATCACGAAGTAACCCCCAACGTCCGCTGCGGGTCCGAGCTTCGTGTCGACTAATTTCGGAAAGCTCTCGAGCACGGGGACGGTCATCGGCGCGCCCCCGCGCAAGCCGATTTCCCCGGTCATTTCGCCCAAAAACGCCGCGGACCCGACGTGATCGCGGTCGGGATCGACGAACGCGTTTCGGCGCAGCGCGTCCTCGGCGAACAGGATTTCGCGCAGGCGCGAGACCACGCGTTGCTCGGTCGCGCTGGTGCCGCCATCGACCATGCCGGGCACGGCTTCGCGCACGAGGAAGCGGAACGTGCCGAACATCGCGCAAGCGCCCGCGACGATCAGCGTGAGCTTCAACGCGAGCACGCGGGCTTTCGGCTCGGCCGGCAAGGAGACGTAGCCGAGCAGCACGCCGACCGTGGCGAACAGCGCGAGCTTCGTCACCACGACGGAAATCACGGCGACCGCGCTGAGCAGCGCCACGCGCACGAGCACCGAGCGCGACAGTTCCGTCGTCGCGGGTTCGTGCGAGGCAGGCTCGCTGAGTGGCGCCGGAGTCGTCATGCGGCGAGGCGCGTCGTAGCACCGACGTCAGCGCCGCTCTACACCCAAGCTCGCTTGGGTGTGGAGTGAACAAGAAAAGCATCCGAGACAAAGAACTGCAAAGGACCGAGAAATTTTTGGTCCTCACACTTGGGGACCAAAAATTTCTCGATCCGTTCAAAGTGGTCTCGGGTCTAGGTAAACCCCAAATAAAAACTCGGAAAAATGCCTTAAAAGCTCAGCGTTTGCCGGGCGGCGGCTTGCTCAAGCGCACGCCTTCGATTTGTTCGGCTGCGATTTCCTCGTCGCCGAGCGAATAACCGACCAGCGGGCGCAAGCTCACGTCGGGCTTTTGCTTCAGCGGTGGGCGACTGCTCGCGCCGAGGGGTTGCAGCACGGGCGACGAAGTGAGCGCGAGGCGCAGCTCGTCGGGCGGCGGCGACAGGCGCGGCGGTGGCGGCGCGGCGAGCGGATTCGAACGCGGTGTTGGTGAACCTTGCGGATTGGAACGCGGCGGCAGCGCGACGCTACTGAGCGCGGGTGCGGGCGCGGTCGGCTTCAGCAAGCTGCTCGCCGGCGCATCGAGCGGTGGCGCGCTCAGCGGCGCGCGCCCGAGCGCGCCGTCGAAATCGAGCGAATCGAGCGTGAGCTCGCTGCCGGGTTTGCTCGCGAGCGCGGGCGGCTTGCTGAGCGGCAACTCCGGCCGGCGCGATTCGACCGGCGGCGGACGCGTCGACAGCGGCAAGCGCGGCCCGCCGAGCTCGGCCTTCAACCGGCGAACCTGATCGAGCGCGTCGTCGCGCTCTTTGGTCACGCGCGCGACGATCGCCTGCGCCTCGTCCCGCTGGGCTTGCAGGCGCGAAACGGCTTCGCGCGCGCGTTCGCGATCTTCGGCCAATTTTTGCGCCGTGCGCTCGAGCTCGGCGCGCTCGGCGCGGACCAGCGCGCTGCCTTCATCCTCGAATTGTTGCGCGATGCGCATGCGCGCGGAGCTGGTCGCGTCCGCGTTCGGCGGCGCCAGGGTCGGGATTTGATCACGGCGCTCGATCTCCGACAAACGCTCGCGCAAAACCTGCAAATCGCGATCGCGCTTTTCGAGCTCGCCCTCTTGCTCGTCGAGTAAATCGACGATGAACGCGTCGTGCTCTTCGATCAGAAACTTTCGCTCGCGTTCGACGTCCGCGCGCGCTTGATTGAGCGCGCGCTCGAGCAGCTCGACTTTGTTTTTGTAAGCGAGCTGCTGCTCGTTCGCGGCGCCGAGCATGTCACGCAAGGCCTCGAGCTCTTGGGTGAGGCTTTCGTTGGCTTCGCGCGCGCCGCCGAGTCCGGAGCCGAGGTGTTGCAGCGCGCGAAAGAGTCCGCTCAGGCTCGCTTCGGCGCGCGCGCTGGCCGCGATCGCCGCCTGCACGCGCGCGTCGCTCTGCGCGGTCAAGGAGGGCAGCGGGGTCCGTTTGCGATCGACGCGGTGGGAGCCCGGCTGAGGCGGAACGGTCGGGGAGCTTGACATGCTGTCGTCGGAGGCGTCGAACGCGTTGGGGAAGGGCTCGTCGTCGTCCGATCCACCCGTGACGGCGCGCAAGACGGGGAAACCGGGGGACGTGCCAGCCATAACCGAATAATCGTACAGCCTTCCTCTGCGCGGTTCGAGTGCTGCTTTTGCGAAGCCCAGCTCGAAGGGTTATGCCTTTGAAATCATGGGCGCATCTCGAGATGACGGCGCGGGGTCGTTCGGCCAAAAGCCGCCGCCAGACAGCGAATTTTCGGCGCTCGAACGAGCGCTCGATACGCTGTCGACTCGAGCCACGGCGTTCGCGCGCGCCCCGATCGCGGACAAGGCGGCGTGGCTCCGCGAAATCGCAGCTCGCTTCCACGAGCTCGCGCCGCGCATGGTGAAGGACGCCTGTGCCGCCAAAGGCATCGCCTTCGGTTCGCAGCTCGAAGGCGAAGAGTGGCTCGCCGGGCTCTTACCGATCATACGCAACTTGACCTTGCTCGCGGCGACGCTCGACGACGTGCGTCGTTACGGCGCCGCTCGAGTCGATGCGTCGCGCCTCGAGCGGCTCGCGAGCGGCGCCTTGGCCGTCGAGGTGACGCCGAACGCGCCGTACGAAGCTTTGTTCTACGCGCCCTTTCGTGCACAGACTTGGCTCGAGCCCGGCGTGGACGCCGATCGCTTGGGCGACGCGCAAGCAAGCTTCTACAAACGGCGCGATCCGGAAGGTCGCGTCGCGCTCGTGCTCGGCGCCGGCAACGTCGCGTCGATCCCCGTGCTCGACGTGATTTACAAATCGTTCGTCGAGGGCGCGGTTTGCCTGCTCAAAATGAGCCCGGTCAACGCGTACCTCGGACCGTATTTCGAGCTCGCGCTGGCGCCGCTGATTGCTCGCGGATTTTTGCGGATTGCCTACGGCGGCGCGGACGTCGGCGCGTTCCTCACTCGGCATCCGGCGATCGCGGAAATGCACATCACTGGCTCGACCGAGACGCACGATCGGATTGTTTGGGGTTTGCCTGGTCCGGCGCGGGAAGAACGGAAAAGCCGCAACGCGCCGCTGTTCGAAAAGCCCGTGACCAGCGAGCTCGGCAACATCACGCCGGTGTTGATCGCGCCCGGCAAATACACGGACGCCGAGCTCTCGACGCTGGCGCGCGGCATCGCGGGGATGGTCTCGCAAAATGCATCGTTCAATTGCATCGCGGCAAAACTCTTGATCACGCCCCGCGGCTTCACGCGTCGCGAAGCGTTGATCGCGCGGCTGGAGCAAGAATTTAGAGCGCTCGCGCCGCGCCGCGCGTATTACCCGGGCGCGGAAGCGCGCTTCGCGTCGCTGACCGAGCAGGCCGCGCACGTGACGCGCATCGGCTCACCCGCCGCGGGCGAATTGCCGTGGGCACTCATCACCGAGCTCGATCCGGACGCGCAAGCGCCGCAGTTTTCGCTCGAACCATTTTGCAGCGTGCTCAGCGAAGTCAGTGTCGGCAGTTCGGATCCAATCGAGTTTTTCGCCGCGGCGACGCAATTCGCGAACGAGCACGTGTGGGGCACGCTCAACGCCATGATCTATCTCCCCCGCGCGTCCGAGCGCGACAAGACGATTTCCGGCGCGCTCGATCGCGCCGTTCTAGAGCTCCGCTACGGCACGGTCGCGATCAACCAGTGGTCGGCCGGGGCGTACGTCATGACCACGTCGCCGTGGGGTGGCTACCCTGGTAGCACCCTGAAGGATGTGCAGAGCGGCATCGGCTGGGTGCACAATTCGCTCATGCTCGAGCGCGTACTGAAGACCGTGCAACGCGGGCCGCTGCGCGCTTTTCCAACGCCCCCGTATTTCCCCCGCCACCGCTCGCTGCGCGAGCTCGGCCGCGCGCTGTTCGATTTCGAGGCCAAGCCGAGCGCGCTCGCTTTCGCGCGAGTTGGGTACTTTGCGGCTGTCGCCTGAAGTGGCACATTCCGCCGCGCGCCGGCCTCGATCGTGACCAACGCCGGCCGCGCCGCACCAGGCTCACCCCCAAAAATAAATGCCGACTACCGACGACGTTCGCATCGACAGCCTCCGCCCACTGATTCCGCCCGCCATCTTGATGGAGGAGTTACCCGTCGGCGACGCCGGAACCAAACTCATCTCCGAAGCGCGCCAAGAAGTCGCGCGCATCGTCACCGGCGAAGACGATCGCGTCGTGGTCGTGGTCGGTCCGTGCTCGATTCACGATCCGGACGCGGGCCTGGAATACGCGCGCCAGTTGAAGCCGGTCGCCGCAGCGCTCTCCGCCGATCTCAAAATCGTGATGCGTACGTATTTCGAAAAGCCGCGCACGACCGTTGGCTGGAAGGGTTTGATCAACGATCCGAAGCTCGACGGCTCGTTCTCGATCAATCAAGGTTTGCGCGTCGCGCGCAAATTCCTGCTCGACGTGGTCGAGCTCGGCATGCCGACGGGCACCGAATTCCTCGATCCGATTTCGCCGCAATTCATGGCCGATCTCGTGGCCTGGGGCGCGATCGGCGCGCGCACGACCGAGAGCCAAGTGCATCGTGAGCTCGCGAGCGGCTTGTCGATGCCGGTCGGGTTCAAGAACGGCACCAGCGGCAACGTGCAAATCGCGGTCGACGCGGTGCGCTCTTCCGCCGAGCCGCATCGCTTCTTGTCGGTCACGAAGCAGGGGCTCGCCGCGATCGTCGCCACGCGCGGCAACAAGCATTGCCACGTGATCCTGCGCGGTGGACGCAGCGGCCCAAACTACTCCGAAGCTTCGGTCACCGAGGCCGCCGACGCGCTCGGCAAAGCCAACTTACGCCAAGCCGTGATGGTCGACTGCAGCCACGCCAATAGCCAAAAAGATCACAAGAATCAGGTGAAAGTCGCAGAGTCGCTGGCCGCTCAAATCAGCGCCGGCAGCACGCGCGTGTTCGGCGTGATGGTCGAAAGTAACCTCGTCGAGGGTCGTCAAGACGTGACTCCCGGCCAGCCGCTCACGCGCGGCCAGAGCATCACCGACGCTTGCCTCGGTTTCGAGCAGACGCGCCCGTTGCTCGAGCTCTTGGCTTCTGCGGTGCGCGCGCGACGCAAAGTGCAGGGCTGAGCGTCCGAGCGCGACTCATGCCGCGCGTTCGGCGTCCCGGCTCCGCGGAGTTTCGTCGTTCTCGAAAATGCCGGTCGTGAGCGTGCGCGCGCCGTGCACGACGCCGGCGAGGCCAGCGAGCAGCGTGGGATAGGACAGCGCGTCGACGGGAACTTGCGTGGCGTGACTCGGTGGGAAAGCGGAGTTGAGCTCGGCGATTTGGCCCACTTCGGCCGCAAATAGGCCCGCGTCGACGATTTCGCGATCGGCGACGGAGAGCACCCTGCTCGAGCGCAGCCGCGCGTTGAGGCCGATGCCGCGCTCGGTCGCGTCGTGAAGCGCGATCACTTTGAGCTCGGAGCGCTCGTCCAGTTGGCGTTGGGCTTCGCGAGCGAGCGCCTCGGGGTAGCCGCTTTCGGCGACGATCAGCGCTTGCAAGCGTTGCTGCGCGCCGTTTTTGAGCAACAGATCGACCAGGATGTCGCGTTCGACGACGAGCACGCACAGCGCGGTCGGCGGCGCGTACTCGAGCCCAGCGTGCGCGAGCGCGGGCGCGCGCAGCAACTCGGGCAGCGCCTGAACCGAGAGCCACTTTTCGAGCCAACGCCGCATCGGTTCCCGAGCTGCCGGATCGCGCCGCGTGACGACGCCAGTGCCGACTTGCGCAACGCCGCCGAGCGTGATCGCGATGCCACCCACGAGCATGAGGCCCCAATCGATCTTCAGCCCATAGACCCAGATCGCGATCCCGATCGCGATCATCGCGAGGCCGAGTTTGCCGCGCCGAGAAATGTAACGGCTGATCACGACGCGTCCCCGCGCGTACTCGGCATAGAGCCGATTTTCCGTGAAATGGTGGCGTTCGCCGTCGCTTGCGGCGGCCACGAGCGCGCGCCATTCGTCGTCGCTGAAGCCGTCAGTTGGGGCTGAAAATACGGGCTCGGTCACGCGCGTCTTTCCGGCGCACTGCTCGTGCCGAGATCCGAGCGCGCGGCGCGATGTCGCGCGCGGCGGCGACCCGCTTCGGTTTCGCGCGCGAGCTCGCTCATGTACTCGTCCACGTCGAGCTGCATGGTGTGGCGACGAGAAGGGACGTATTTTTTCTGCATGGCTCGGTGCTGCTCGAGGGTGCGCGCTTTGCGTTCCGGCGCGCTCGGCAGCTCATAGCGCCCGCTGACCGCCTCTGCCACGAGCTTCGCCTGCGCCTCCGCCAGTGGCATCACTGCCCCGACGGGTTGGGCAAGGCCAATAAAAAATAAATCCTGGCGATCGCCCGGAAATATTCGGAGAAAGAGCGGCAAATCGTTGTCTTTGGCGGACAGAAATTCGGGCGCGAAAAACGGGAAGCTCACTCGGTAGCCGGTCGCGTAGACGATGGCGTCGACGGTTTCGACGCTGCCGTCGCTGAAATGGATCTGCTTGCCGTCGCGCTTCACGAGCGCGGGTTTGCCGGTCACGTCGCCGGAGCCGAGCCGCGTCAAAATGTCGGCGGAGATCGTCGGGTGCGCTTGGTCGAGGCGATGCTCGGGCTTCGGCAGGCCGAAATCTTCGGGCCGGCCGACGGCGAAGCGATACCAAGCTTCGGCCAATGTGCGCTTGACGATCGCCGGCAAGAGCGGGGACATGATTTGATTTTGGTCGATCGGCTTGCCGAAGGCGTATTTGGGCAAGACCCACGCGCCGCGTCGCGCCGACAGAAACACGCGCTCGGCGACGCCGGGGTGCCCGAGCTCGCACGCGATGTCCATCGCTGAATTGCCCATGCCGACGATCAGCACGCGCTTGCCGCGCAGCGCTTCGGGCTCGTCCGGATCGATGTACGAGTGCGAATGCAGCTCGCGGCCGGAAAATTCGCCGGGGATCGCCGGATCCGGCCAGGCGGGATCCCAGTGATGCCCGTTCGCGACCACGAGCGCGTCGAATTCCTCGACTTCACCACTCCCGAGGGTGAGACGAAAGCCGCTGCCGTCCGCTCGCGGTTCGGCGCGCTCGACCCGCGTCTCGAAGCGAATGTGGCGGTGTAAGCCGAAGGCCTCGGCGTAGCTGTCGAAGTAGCGCGCGATCAGATCGTGTCGCGGGTAATCCGGATAGTCCGCGGGCATCGGGAAATCCCGGAACTGCATGCGCTCGCGCGACGTGTTGATGTGCAGCGAGCGATAGGCGCTGCTCTGCCCGTTCTTATTTTTGAAGACCCAATTGCCGCCGACTCGATCGCCCATTTCGAAACAGCTGACCGCGAGCTTTTCGTCGAGTAGCGCCTTGGTCGCGGCGATGCCGCACGCGCCCGCGCCGATCACCGCAACGCGGCGCTGAGCGGTCATGAGCAAACCGCCATGTAGGTTGCGCGGCGACTGGTCGCGCGTCCGGCCAGATGCCCGCGCGGTAAACGCCAGCTACCCGACCCCGATTCACTCGAGAAAAGCCGCACATTTCCCAAACGCGCCCGCGTGCACGAGCGTAAAGACGAGATCAAAAAAAGCATCGGGCGAGGCTCCGAGCGCTGCATCCTGGCGCAGGATGGCGGGGTCCCGCTCGCCCCGCAAGGCTGCTAGCATGGGGCTAGGATTTAGCCTGATGTCTCGCGTTTTGGTGGTCGAGGATTCTGCGAGCATGCGCTCGTTCGTACGCAGCGCGCTCGAGGCGGACGCGCGCCATTCGGGCTTGGACGTGGTCGAAGCTTCGAGCGGCTTCGAAGCCTTGCGGCTCTTGCCGCGTGGGCCCTACGAGCTCGTGATCACCGACATCAACATGCCGGACATCAACGGGCTCGAGTTGATTTCGTTCATTCGCCGGAGCGAGCTCCACAAGGAGACGCCGGTCTTGATCATCTCCACGCAATCCTCGGAGCGCGATCGCGCGCGCGGGCTCTCGCTCGGCGCGAACGGATATTTGACCAAACCATTTTCACCGGAAGATCTGCAAAATGAGGTCTGGCGCTTCATGAGTGGCGGCGCAGGCCCGAAGCCGCATGGCTGAGCTTTCGGACAAGGCGCGCGACGAGTTCTTCTCCGAGGCGCAGGAAATCATCGAGACCCTGTCTCGGAATTTGCTCAGCCTCGACGCGAGCGTCAAAGCGGGTACGGCCGATCCGTCGCTGATCAACGAAGCGTTCCGCGCGGTCCACACCTTGAAGGGCCTGGCCGGTTTGTTCGGCGCGGTGCGACTCGGCGCGCTCTCGCACCGCTTGGAAGACGTGCTCGACGACCTGCGCCTCGGTCGCGTCGAGCTCGGCCAACACGTGCTCGACGTGCTGTTCGGCGCGGTCGAGGCGTACACGCGCATTCTGCAAGCCGAGAAAGCAAACTCCGACGAAGAGCTCGACGTCGAGCAGCTGTTCGCGGATCTCGAGAATATCGGTGCCGGCGCGGCAGAGCGCGCGAGTCCGGTCGCGGACTACGAGCTCGATCCGGGCCTCTTGGCGGTGCTGACCGAGTACGAAGAGCATCGCCTGCGCGCGAACATCGATTTGCAGATGCAGCTTTATCGGCTGCGCGTGCAGTTCGATCTCGCGACGATCGACAAAGCGCTGGAAGAGATGAAAGAGCGTGCCAAGCGGCACGGCGAGATCATCACTTATTTGCCGACCGGCGAGGCCACCAGCGCGGACACGATCGAGCTCGATCTGTTGATGGCGTCGCGCGACGACTTGGCGACGCTGATCGGCTCGCTCGGCGCGGACAACGTCGTGATCGAGGAGATCCCGCGGCGCGCACGGCGTTCCGCGCATCCCGGCACTTTGCCGCCGCAAAGGCCAGACGCGCTCGGTCGCGCCGACTCGGTCGCGCTGCAACGCGAGCTCGAACGCGGCGGGCTCGAGCGAGCGGCTTCGCTGCGCTCGCTCACCCAAACCGTGCGCGTCGACATTCGCAAGCTCGATCACCTGATGAACATCGTCGGCGAGCTCGCGATCGTGCGCAGCGCCTTCGGGCGCATCGCGGAGAAGCTGCGCAGCGAAGGCCAAAGGAAGCTTGCGACCGAGCTCCAGCGTTTGCACCGAAATTTCGATCGCCGGCTCGGCGAGATGCAAGACGCCATCCTCGAAGTGCGCATGGTGCCGCTCGGCCAAGTCTTCGACCGCTTGGCGCGCGTGGTGCGGCAAATCAGCCGCGAAGTCGGCAAAGAGATCCGCTTGGTCATCACCGGCGCAGAGACCGAGATCGATAAATTGATCGTGGAGGAGCTCAGCGATCCGCTGATGCACATGATTCGGAACGCGATCGACCACGGCATCGAGCTAGGGCAACGCCGCGTCGAAGTCGGCAAACCGCTCGCCGGCACGATCGCTTTGAACGCCTTTCAAAAGGGCAATCACGTGATGATCGAGGTCGAAGACGACGGTCGCGGCATCGATCTCGTGGCTCTGACCGAAAAAGCGATCTTGCAAGGCAAGCTCTCGCGCTCGGAGGCTCAAGAGATGAGCCGTGACGATGCGCTGGCGTTGATCTTCTTGCCCGGCCTGTCCACGCGCGAAGCCGCCGACGACGTGAGCGGTCGCGGCGTCGGCATGGATATCGTCAAGACCAACATCTCGAAGCTCGGCGGCGTGATCGACGTGCACAGCGAGACCGGCATCGGCACCAAGATGACGATCACCTTGCCGATCACGCTCGCGATCGTCAGCGCGCTCTTGATTCAAGCCGGCAAGCACACGCTCGCGATTCCGCTTTCTTCGGTCTCGGAGGCGATCGCGTTCGAGGAAGCCGCCGTGCGGCTGGTCGACGGACGCGAAGTGATCACCTTGCGCGGGCAAACCCTGCCGCTGTGCCGCTTGGATCGCTTGCTCGCGCTCGAAGCCAATCCCGAGCTGAACCCGCGCCGCCGTTTCGTGGTGGTCGCCGCGCTCGGCCAGCGCAGGCTCGGGTTGGTCGTGGATTTCTTGTACGGCCAAGAAGACATCGTGATCAAACCGCTCGGGAAATCGCTGGCCAGCGTGCGTGGCTTCGCGGGCGCGACCGAACTCGGCGATCAGCGCGTGGGCTTGGTGCTGGATGCTGCGGGTTTGATCGAAGAAGTGCTCGCCGGCGTCGAAGCGCCGCGCATGCTGGAGCAAAAGAGTGGCTAATCTGACGCAGTCTACCGCCTCGCGCCTCGCGCGCCGCGCGACCGATCGCGGGCCGGTGCGGGAATTCCTGATGTTCGTGCTGGCCGGTGAGCTCTACGGCGTCGAGCTCACGCGAATCAAAGAGATTTTGAGTCCGCCGCCGATCACGGTCGTGCCGCGAGCGCCGCGCGAAGTGATCGGCGTGTGCAGCGTGCGCGGGCTCTTGGTCACGGTCTTGGATTTGAGGCGCAAGTTGCGGCTGGACGAGCGCCCGCTGACGCGTCGCGCGCGCATCCTGCTCGGCGCCGCCGAATCTGGCGAAGTGATCGGCCTGCTCGTCGACGAAGTGCGCCACGTGGTGCGCCTTTCGGCGAACGAGATCGAGGCTGCGGCGTCCGCGCTGGGCGGAGACATTTCGGAGTTCGTGCTCGGCATTGGCCGTCCAGCGGGCGATTTTTTGATTTTGCTCGACCTCCCGTCGATCGTCTCTGGCTGACTTTTTTCGAATTTTCCGAGGAAATTTGGCGATGGCACTCAGCAAACAAGAGCGACCCGATCCGCAGAAGAGCTTGGTCGGTTTCGTGGTCGGCGAGATCGCTTATGCCGTGCCGATCGCCTCGGTGCGCGAAATCGTGAATCCGGTGCCGCTCGCGGATTTGCCGCACGCGCCGGCCGCGATCGCCGGCGTCGCGGATCATCGCGGTGAAATCGTGCCGATCGTCGATTTACGCGTTCGTTTCGGTCTCGCCAAATTCAGCGATCCACGGAAGAGCAAATGGATTTTGATCGAGGTCGAGGGCCGTGGCGTGGGCCTCGCGGTCGATCGCGTGACCGAGGTTTTCGGCAAAGGTGGGGCCGAAATCAAACCGGCGCCGGCGCTCGGCGCGGGTGACGATCTGCGCGGCATCGCTGGCGTCACGACGCATGACGGCGTGCTCACCTTCGTGCTCGACGTAAATCAATTCGACGTGCTCACGCGCCACATTCCGGAAGCGAGTCTGAGGGCGTCCTTGAGGGCCGAACGATGAAGCAAAGCGAGGAGCTCGTCCTGGCGCTCGCGTCGAGCGATTCGGAGCAGCGCCGCCACGCGGTCGAATCCCTAGCCGAATACGCGAACGAGCTGGATGCTCCTCTTCACGTGCTGCACGCGCTCGGCGACGAAGACTGGCGCGTGCGCAAACAAGCGATCGAAGTCGCGGTTCAGCTCGCGCCATCGCCGGAGCTGCTCTCCGCGCTGGTCGAAGCCCTGATGCCGGGCGAAAACGTCGGTTTGCGCAACGCCGCGGTCGAAGCGCTCGGCGCGTACGGTCAAGCCGCGATCGACGCGCTGGCTTCGAAGCTCGCTGCGCTCGATGCGGACGGACGCAAATTGGCAGCGGAGGCGCTGGCTCGCACCGCGCTGCCATCCGCGCTCGAAGCGCTGAAGCCGCTGCTCGCCGATCGCGATCCGAACGTACGCGCCGCCGCGCTCGACGCGATCGCGATCGTCGGCGCGGCTGCCGCGGCGGAAGCATTCGAAATTTTGTCCGGGTTTTTGCAGAACTCGCAGGAAGAAGCCTTCGTGCGGCTATGCGCGCTCGATGGCATCAATAGACTCGGCTCGCTCTTGCCTTGGCCGACGGTCGAGCGAATGCTGCAAAATCCGGTGCTCGAGCGCTCGGCGCTGGCCGCTGCGGGTCGCTCCGCGCATCCCGAAGCGCTCGGCGCGCTGCTCGTCGCGTTCGAGGGCGCGCGCGGCGGTGGCGTCTCGACGGTGCTCGCCGCGCTGGTCGATTATTGTCGCGCGTTCGCGCAAAATCATTTGATCTTGCGCAGCGAGGATCCGTCGCGTGCGGTCGTGACACGCCTGCTCGCGCTGTCCTTGCCGAGCAACGAGGATCTCACTTCGCGCAAAGCGGCGCTGATCGTCGCGGGCGCGCTCGGGCTCGAGCCGATCGCGCCGATCGCGGCGGAAGCGCTGTCGGATACGCGGCTTTTGGCCGAAGCGGACGAATCGCTCAGCTTGCTCGGCGCGCGCGCCGTGCCGGCATTGCTCGAGCGCGCGCGCGCCGCCGAACCGGAGACGCGCGCGGCCTGCATCGAAATCGTGACCGGCCTGGCTGATGGCAAATCCGCGCCGCTCGCGGCCCTGGAAATCCGAAAATGGATGGACTCGGGTGAACCGGTGGTCGTGCGCGCCGGGCTCGGCGCTCTAACACGTCTGGGTGACGAATCGTGTCTCGCCACGGTGAGCGGTTGGCTCTGCAACGAAGAGGCGTCCAGCGCCGCCGAGACGGCGCTGGCCGTGCTTTCGCAGCGCTTCCCGGAGCCGGCGCGCAAGATCGCGCGCCAAGCTCGCAGCGAAG
>DATATR010000308.1:0-10521 GCA_036268695.1 Polyangiaceae bacterium
GAATTCTCGCGCGAAAAGATGCGCGTCAGCTCACAACGGACATGGATTTGTGCTCGTGCAGCTCGACGTGGTCACGCTACAGCGCCCATTGACGCAATCGACGCCGTATGCACCTGGATTCGGTTCGACACAAGCCGGACACTCGAGCGGCTCGTCGCCGCATTCGAGCTTGAACAACTCCGACTCGTTCTTCGCGTTCAGCGCGACGTATGTGCCCGAGCAACTCGGGCAGCAGCCGGTGCCAGCCCGCAATTGGCAATCCGAAGCCGAAGAGCAAGCCGTCATGTCCGTCGTGCGCAAGTCGACGACCGCGCAATGTCCGGCTGCGCAAGTCGGTACGTAGTAGTTGACTGGGTTGTCGAGAGTGACCGCGATTGGCGGGCAAGGCGCGCAGTCGACCGCTCCGCAACGCATGCTGTATTGTGCGATGTAGTTCGAATTGATAGCCGTGAAATTCGAGACCGGGGGCAGGCCACAGCTGCAGCAACCCGCGGGTTCGACCTCGCACTCGGTGCTCGAGCTGCAAGCCGTGATGTCGACGCCGCCCGAACCGCCCTCACCCGTCTGACCGCCGGCGTTGCCCTTGCCGCCGGTTGCACTCGTGCCACCGGTCGATGTCGTGCCGCCGACCGAGCTCGAGCCGCCGTTGCTCGTCGAGCCCGCGATGCTGTTCGAACCTGCGCTCGTGCTGCCCGCGTTGCCGACCGTCCCGCTCGACCCGCCCGAGCCTGGCCCCGAATCGAAAGCCGACCCGCCGCAGCCTTCGACGCCGAGCAGACCCAAGGGCAACAACAGCAAAACACTCGCTAAGCGGCGCATCATGAGCTCGAATTCAGCAAACCGCGTGCCACGGACTCGATCGATAAACGGCCTGATTTATCGCGGATCTGTGCCAAGCAATGTGCCAATCGCGGCGCGCGCGAGCCTGCGCGATCGCGGTCTTACATCCAACCACGCCACTTGAACCAAGCCAGCGGCGCGAGCCCAGCCACGATCATCAACGCGATCGCGAAGGGATAGCCGAGCGGCCAGCTGAGCTCGGGCATGACGTGAAAGTTCATGCCGTAGATGCCCGCGATCAGCACCGGCGGCACACCCACGACCGAGACGATGGTGAGTATTTTGACGATGTCGTTTTGCTCGATGTTGATGAAGCCGAGCGTCGCGTCGAGCAGAAATTGCACTTTGCCGGACAAGTGCAGCTGATAGTCGTTCAGCGAGGTGATGTCGGAGCGAATCGCTTTGAGTCGCGGCACATCGTTCTTCTCGAGCAAAGCTTCCCCGGTTTCGCTGACGAACGCCGCGATGCGACCGAGCCCGAGCAGCGTGTCGCGGATTTGCGAAATCCAATCCGCCATTTGCCCGAGCTTCCGCAGCGTGCGACGGAGCGCTTCACTCTGCTCCTTCATTTTGCGTTTATGGCTGCTTTCCGCGTGAAACGCCCGGTGCGACAGCGTATCGAGCTCGGCGCTCGTGTGCTCGAGCGTGTCCGCCGAGCGATCCACCAACGCTTCGAGGATGCGCAAAAATACGTCGCACGCGCTGTGTGGTCCGCTCCTCACGCAGCTCGCGTAGAGCGATTCGAACACCGGGTTGTCCGCGAAGCGCACGCTCAAGAGCAGCTTCTTGGTGAGCACGAAGCCAACCGCCGTGAGCGGCTCGCGCGCGTCCCCCGAAGCCGGCAAGGGCGACGACAAATACATCGCATCGCTTTCGGTGAACACGCGACTCGAGCTTTCGATCTCGCTGATCTCCGCTTTCGTCGGCACGCGCAGGCCGCTGATGCGCTCGACTCGAGCACGCTCGTCGTCGCTCGCGTTGCAGAGATCGAGCCAGATCGCGCCTTGCCACGGCGGTTCGGCGTGCGGGTAGCTGCGAATCATGAAGAGTTCGAAGGCGGTTGTTGGGGGCAGGCAGAGTACTACGCGCGTTCGAGTCGTTCGACTTTGCCGTCCGCGTGTTTGGCGAAGCGACCCTCTTCGCGCGCGTGCACGGGATCGTCGCTCGGCCAGGGCCAGCCGCCGAAGCGCGTGCGCTGATAGTCTTGCATCGCGCGCATGACTTCTTCGCGCGTGTTCATCACGAACGGCCCGTGTTGCACCACGGGCTCGGCAATCGGCCGGCCCTGCAAGAGCAAGATCTCGCTTTCGGCCGGACCGTTTTGCAAAAGCACCGGCTGATCGCTCTTCACGAGTACGGCGGCGTGCGAAACCAACCGTTCGCCATCGACGCTGAGCGCCGTTCCGGAAAAGAAATAGAGCGTCCGCCGTGAGCTCGAAAGCGTCGCTGGTAGCGAAAATTCCGCGCCCGGCGAGAGTCGCAGACACCAGATCGCGACGTCCGCATCGGCGCGCGCGGCCCAAGAATGCGGCGGCGGCGCGGGCGGCTTCGCATCCCCGAGTCGCCCCGCGATCACGGTGACGCGCGTTTCGCGGCCCATGTCGTCCAAGAACGAGCAGCGCGGGATGTCGCGATCCCAAAGCATGCCGAAGTGCGGTTCGACGAGCTTGTCTTGGCTCGGCAAGTTGAGCCAAATCTGAAACAGCTCGACCGGGTTCGGTTGATCGCGCTGCAAGAGCGGGAACATTTCCGAGTGCACGATGCCGCCGCCAGCGGTGAGCCATTGCACGTCCCCGCTGCCGAAGCGCGCGGTCGCACCGAGCGAATCCGAGTGATCGATGTAGCCCTTACGCACGATCGTGACTGTCTCGAAGCCGCGATGCGGGTGCTGCGGAAAGCCCGGCACGATTTGGCCGTGGTACATGTTCCAGCCGTCCTTGCCGGCGAAATCTTGACCGAGCGAACGCCCCGCGAGCGACGCGGCTGGGCCGAGCTGCTCGTTGCCGAGCGGGTACGCGTCGTTATGGTGCACACAAAACAAAAACGGATCCAGCGTTTGCCACGGGAAGCCTAAAGCACCAATTTCGAGCACCGCGCTGGCCATGCTGCGAGTCTAGCGCGAGACCGCGCGCTAGCACTATGCTGCGCTGACTCGGGATTTTGCGGAACGTGTGAAGGAGCAGTGATGAGCAAAAAGATCGCGGTGTTTTGGCCGGGCGACGCGCGTGACATTCCGAATCAGCTCGCGCTGCCGAACGTGCAAGAAGCGACCTCGCAGCTCGAACGCGCCCTGAAAAAACTCGGCCGCGAGCCCTACCTCGTGCCCGGCTTCCTCTCGAAGCCGCATCACGCGATCGAAAAACTCGGACCGATCGACGAGCCGATGATCGGGATGTGCGTGCATTGGCTGTACGGCCCGCACACGACCGACGGCGTGGTCGGCAAAGACAATCCGCTCTTGCTCGCCTCCAATTTTTCCGGACAGTGGCCGGGTCTGGTCGGTTTGCTGAACACGGGCGCGTGTCTCGAGAGCTTGAATCGGCCGTTTTCGCGCGTTTGGACCGACGCGAAGGATTTCTCGAGCGACGCCGAGTTCATGGCGCGCCTCGACGAGTGGTGCACGAGCGGCAAGATTCGCTACGGCACGGACGAGATCCGTTATCACGCGCCGGTCTCCGACGCTGCATCGGCAATCGCGCTGGAAGTCGCGCGTGAAATCCGCGCGCGCCGCGTGCTCACACTCATGCTGGGGGACACGTCGATGGGCATGATCAACGGCTACTTCGGCCCGCGCTTGCTCAACAAGCACGGCTTCACCGAGCACAAAGTCGATCAAGCTTGGATCATCGATCGCGGCCGCCGCATCGATCCGAAACGGATCGACGACGCGTACGCATTCGTCAAAGACAAGGGCCTCAGCTTTCATCATCTCGAAAAAGGCGCCGAAGACTTCGACGAAAGCGCGAGCAAAGAGCAACTTCGGGATTACTTCGTCGCGCTCGATTTAGTGCACGAATTCAAGGCCGATTGCCTCGGTTGGCAGTATCAGCTCGGCTTGATTCCGCTCCGCGCGCCTTCGGATTTGGCCGAGGGGCTCTTGAATTCCGCGTGCCGCCCGGAATCGAACGGTGACACGGTGGCGACCGCAACCGAAGCCGACCAGGGCAACGTCATGCCCATGGAAATGATGAAGCGCTTGCTCAAGCTGAAGGGCTTGCATCAAGCCGTGATGTTTCACGACGTGCGCTGGGGCGCTCCGCACGATGGCCGATTTTTATGGGTGTTGCTCAATTCCGGCTCGTGCGGCGCGTATGCGTTCAATCACGATCCGGACAGCCTGCGCGGCGCGCACTCGTATCGCCAGCCATCGCTTTATTTTCCGACACCTGGTGGCTCGCTCGCCGGTGAAAGCTTGCCGGGCAAGATGACTTGGGCGCGCGCGTACATTCGCGCGGACGAACTGTGGATGGACATCGGGCGCGGCGAAGTCGTCAAATTGCCGCCGGCAACGCGCGACGCGTGGTGGGAAGGCACGACGCGGCAGTGGCCGTTCATGGCCGCGGACATGGGCGTTTCGCGCGACACGTTGATGGCGCACTACTTGTCGAATCACGTCGCGGTCGCGTACGGCGATATTTTCGAGGAGATGGTCGCGCTTTCGCAGGAGCTCGGCTTCAAGATCCGGATCTTGGGTCAGAGCAATTCTTGACATGAGTCGCGCATTCTTCCTCGGTGTGGATGTCGGCACGGGCAGCGCGCGCGCCGGCATCTTCGACGAAGCGGGCATGATGCTCGGCGCGGCTTCCCACGCGATCGACAGCTATCGGCCCGCGGAAGATTTCGTCGAGCAATCGTCGGAGAACATTTGGCAGGCTTGCGGCATCGCGATCCGCGCGGCGCTGACCGAAGCCGCACTACGCGGCGAGCAGATCAGCGGGCTCTGTTTCGACGCGACCTGCTCGCTCGTCGCGCTCGACGCGAACGACGAGCCGGTGAGTGTGAGCCCGAGCGGCAATGCTGCGCAAAATGTGATCGTGTGGATGGATCACCGCGCGATCGCCGAAGCAGACGAGATCAACCGCACCGGCCACGAAGTCTTGCGTTACGTCGGTGGCGTGACTTCACCGGAAATGGAGACGCCGAAGCTACTTTGGTTGAAGCGCCATTTGCCGGCTTCGTTCGCCAAAGCCGCGCGCTTCTTCGACCTGCCGGATTTCTTGAGCTACCGCGCGACCGGCGTCGATTCGCGCTCGCACTGCACGACAGTGTGCAAATGGACTTACCTCGGTCACGAAAATGAAGGCCGCGGCGCGTGGTCGCGCTCGTACTTCGAGCAGATTGGCCTCGGCGAATTGCTCCAACACGACGCGCAGCGCATCGGTAGCGTGGTGCGCCCACTCGGCGAGCGCGTGGGCGAGCTCACGCCGCACGCAGCAAACGAGCTCGGCCTTTCGCCGCGCATTCCCGTGGCTGTTTCGGTGATCGACGCGCATGCGGGCGGCATCGGTTTGCTCGGCGGCACGTTGCCCGGTGAAAGTTTGGATGAGCGCGCGTTCGAAACGCGGCTCGCGTTGATCGGCGGCACCTCGAGTTGCCACATGGCCGTCTCGCGCGAAGCACGCTTCGTGAAGGGCGTGTGGGGGCCGTATTACTCCGCGATGATCCCCGGCATGTGGCTGACCGAAGGCGGCCAATCCGCGACAGGTGCCTTGATCGATCACGTGCTCCAGTCACACGCACGCTACGCCGAGCTCACGAATTTGGCCGCAACGCGCAAAACGAGTGTATATGCACTCTTGAACGAGCGCCTCGCCGCGCTGGCAGCACCCGAAGCACCCTGGACGCTCACGCGCGAGCTGCACGTCTTGCCGGATCATCACGGCAATCGCTCGCCGCGCGCCGACCCGACGCTGCGCGGCATGATCTCCGGGCTCAAGCTCAGCTCGACCGTGGATCAACTCGCGCTCGAATACCTCGCGACGATCCAAGCCATCGCACACGGCACGCGCCACATCATCGACGCGATGAACGACAGCGGCTACCGCATCTCGACCGTGATCGTGACGGGCGGAGACAGCAAAAATCCGGTCTTTTTGCGCGAGCACGCCGACGTGCTCGGCGCGCGCCTGCTCTTGCCGCGCGAGCCGGAAGCGGTGCTGCTCGGCTCGGCGATGCTCGCCGCGCGCGCGGCGAACCAGTTTCCGAGCGTGATCGCCGCGATGACCCAAATGGGGCAAATCGCGCATGTCATCGAACCGAATCCCTCGGCACGGGCGTTCCATGAAGCCAAGCATCGCGTGTTCTTGCGCATGCACGAGGATCAACTCGCGTACCGCCGCGAAATGGGGCACGGCTGAGCAGCGCGTTTTCGTTAGGCGCGAGGTTACGCGCGAGCCGTGCGCGCGTTGCGATTTTTTCGACGTCTCCGTGCGCGCGCACCGGGTGCTAACGTTCACGTCGTGAAGTTGCTCTGCGTCGTGGCTCTCCTTTCGCTCGTCGCGTGCGCTGCGAACGCGCCGCGAAGCGCGAGCGACACCCCCAAAAATACGCCCAAAAACTCACGCGAAGACGACTTTCGCCAAATGAGCTGGGAAGAGCGGCACGATCAAATGACGTGGGGGGTGCTGCCGACGATGGCCGAGCGCTTTCAAGCGTTCAGTGGCAGCGCGGACGCGACGCTCACTTGCCGCAGCTGCCACGGCCCGGATCCCGAAGCGGTTTCCTACCGCATGCCGCGCAGTTTGCCCGCGCTCGACCCGGCGCACTTGCCGCAAGCGAACGACGCGGACGCGCGCGGGCGCACCGCCAAATTCATGATCGAAACCGTGACGCCGACGATGGCCGATCTACTCGGCGAGCCGCTTTATGATGCAAAAACGCGGAGCGGTTTTGGTTGCTTCAATTGCCACCCTTCGCTCGCGCAAAGCGATCGGAGGACGCCATGAATCAGCCGCTCGAGCGTCGCACGCTGCTCGCCGGCATGGCTTCGGCGCTCGGCCTACTCGCAACTAGCGCGCGCGCGGAAGAAGCCGCGCCCGAAGTGCCCGTGCTCTTCGTGAGTCATGGCGCACCGAATTTGCCGCTCGACGAACCGCGCCGGAGCGCGCTTTCGGCTTGGGGTATGACTTTGCCGAAGGCGCGCGGCATCGTGGTGATGACGCCACATTTCGGCACGCGCCGGCTCGAGCTCGGCGCGACGGGCCCGGGCTTCAACATGTACAACATGCCGCTGTGGATGAAGCGAAAGCTGCCACAAGATTTGGACTACGAGACCCCACCGAGCGAAACCATCGCGCGCCGAGTCGAAGCCTTGTGCGGCGCGAGCGATCATCCCGAGCGCGCGCTGCGCCGCGGCTTCGATCACACGACTTGGATGCCGCTTTACTATCTCTACCCGGGCGCGCCGACTCCCGTGCTCGAAGTCTCATTTCAATATCGACCCGATCGCGAGCTCTTCGCGCTCGGCAGAGCGCTCGCGCCGCTGCGCCGCGAGGGCATCGTGTTTCTGGCCAGCGGCGGCATGACCCACAACCTCGCGCAGATGAGCGAGCACGTTGCGAACGTGCCGAGCTGGTCGAGCGACTTCGATGCCTGGGCCGCCGAAGCACTCGAGCGGCGCAACATCGACGCCTTGCTCGACTGGCGCGCCAAAGCTCCCGCGGTCGATTTGGCGCACTCGGACGACGGTGGGCACTTTCGCGTGCTCCTGTTCGCGCTCGGCGTGGCGACCGCGAACGGAGACTATCGCCAAGTGCGCTTTCCGATGACCGGCTTCGATTCCGCGCTTTCACGCCGTTCGCTCGAGCTCTACTAAGCGGCGTCCATCGCAGCTCGCGCGCTTCGGGCCGGAAAACAGCCGAAAGATGTGATGAACAATCAAAAGCATTTGGGCTAAAGATCAGGGCCATGGCTCGGGTGCTCTTGGTCGACGACCATCCGCTGTTTCACGAGGGGCTCGCGAGCGCATTCGCGCGGCTTGCGCCCGAGCTCAGCATCGTCAGCGCGGACTCGGTCGATGCGGGACTCGAGCTCTTGCGAAGCTCGGCGATCGATCTGGCGCTGATCGATTTGGTGCTGCCGAGCAGCGACGGCCTCAGCGCGCTCGCGCTGTACGCGGCGGAGTTTCCGCACGTGCCGCGTCTGCTCATCTCCGGCAAAGACGACCCGGTGATCGTGCGCCACGCGCGTGACGCTGGAGCGTCGGGGTTTCTCCACAAGTCGATGTCGCTCGATCGCTTGATCGTGGCGCTGAAGCGCGTGCTCGACGGCCAAGCCTATTTCGACATCAATCCCGAATACTCGAGCGCGACGTGCGAAGACGAAGCACCGCTGAGTGGAGACGTGCAGGGCGAGCTCACCTTGCGCCAACTCGAAGTCTTGAAATTGCTGGGCGAAGGGCGCAGCAACAAAGAGATCTCCGCCGCGCTCGCGATCGCCGATCGTACCGTGCGTGCGCACTTGACCGAGTTATTTCGCACGCTGGGAGTGAACAGCCGAACGCAGGCCATCTTGGCCGCGCAGCGCCTCGGCTTGCTCGGGGCGCGGTGAACTCGGAAGTCTCCGCCGAACGCTCGCGAGCGATCCGCACCGAGTGCGTGCGGATGATGTACCGCCAAACTTCGAACTCGATCGCCGCCTCGCTCGGCGTCACGCTATTCATCGTCGCGACCTTGTGGCGCAACGTGCCGCACCGCTTGATCGGCTATTTTTTGGTGCTTCAGGCGATCGCGCAGGTGCTTCGCGCGTGGGTCATCCTGCGCTACCGCCGGGTCGATCTCGTCGCCGGCAACAGCGAGCTGTGGGCGCGCCGCTACACCGCATACATGTTCGTGGCGGGGCTGGTTTGGGCTTCCGCGGGGCTGCTTTTCTTTCGCGCGGACAGCCCGATTTCGCAGGTCTGCACCATGTGCGGGCTGTGCGGCATCGCTGGCGGCGCAGTCGCGGGCCACGCTCATCACCCGCCCGCGCTGCAAGCGTTCGTCGTGCCGATCTTCGTGATCGTATTCGTGCGCTTGGCGACGCTCGGCAGCACGGAATACGTCGCGCTCGGCGTCGCTTCGCTCTTTTACATGGCGATCTTGCTCGCGTTCTGTCGCGTGCAACACCGGAGCTTGGTCGAGTCGATCCAGATCCGCTTCGAAAATGCGGACCTGATCGCGGAGCTCCAAATCCAAAAGGCCAGCGCCGAGAGAGCCAAAGCTCGCGCGGAACAAGCCGATCTAGCCAAATCCCGATTCCTCGCGGCGGCGAGCCACGACTTGCGCCAGCCGCTGCACGCGCTGAGCCTCTTTTCCGCGACGCTGCGCGAGCTCGAGCTCGACGAAAAGCAACGCGCCGTGGTCGAACAAATCTATCGCAACATCGATTCGCTCGAGGCCCTGTTCGACGAGCTGCTGGACATCTCCAAGCTCGACGCGGGCTACATTCGCCCGAGTTTGATGCACTTTCCCGTGCAGCGCGTGCTCGACGTACTCGGGACGCGCTACGCGGCGCTGGCACACGGAAAATCGCTGAGCTTTCGGGTGCGCCCTTCGAGCGAAGTCGTGCGCGCGGACGCGGCGCTGCTCGAGCGCGTGCTCGGCAATTTGGTCGCCAACGCGATTCGCTACACGCACGAAGGTGGCGTGCTGGTCGGCTGTCAAAGGCGCGCAGGCGACCTGCTGATTTCGGTTTGGGACACCGGCATCGGCATCCCGGAAGCGCAGCACGAGCGCATTTTCGAGGAATTTTTCCAACTCGGAAACCCCGAGCGCGATCGCAAAAATGGACTCGGGCTCGGTCTGCCGATCGCGCGGCGCATGGCGCGCTTGCTCGGCACGGAGCTCGAGCTCGACTCCGAGCTCGGTCGCGGCTCGCGCTTCGGGCTGCGCGTGCCGCTCGGCGATCGCGCTTCGGTCGTGCGCGGAACACCGGAGCTCGTCGTTTCGGGCGACGCGCTGGCCGGCCGTTGCGTGGTCGTGATCGACGACGAAGCCGCGATCCGTCAAGGCATGCACGAGCTACTCTCGCAGTGGGGTTGCACCTCGGTCGAAGCGAACTCGGCAGGCGAAGCCATCACGCGCCTCGAGCGCGCGGAGCTCACTCCCGAGCTCGTGCTCGCTGACTACCGCTTGCTCGACAACACCGTCGGCTCCGAGGCAGTGCTCAAACTGCGCGCGCGCTTCGGCGCGGAATTGCCGGCACTGTTGATCACCGGGGACACGGCGCCCGAGCGCCTGCGCGAAGCCAAACAGAGCGGGCTACATATTTTGCACAAGCCGGTCCGGCCGGCGCAGCTCCGAGCGCTCTGCAACTATCTGCTCACGCGGCAGCCGAGCTCGACTTGAACGCAAATGAGCGGCGGAGCGCGCAAATAATTCGCGAGGACTAGCGCGCGCCGGCCACGGGAGCAGATGTCAGCAAAACCCGCGCTCGGCGCCAGCCGTGGAAGTATCGGGCTGGAACGTCGCGACTCAAACGCTCGGGGCTAAGAGCCTCACGCGCGCAGCAGCTTGAACGCGTGATTCCAGCCTTTGCCGCTCAGGCCGGGGATGCACCACAAGATACACAGTGGCTCGATCGCGCGGGCGGCTTCGGCCGGACCCATGTCTTCGACTTCCCAACCGAATTGATCGAGCACGGTTTTGGTCTCGGTCTTCGCGCCGGGATCGTTGCCGCAGATGAACATGGTGGGTTTCGTGC
>DATATR010000309.1:0-31807 GCA_036268695.1 Polyangiaceae bacterium
GCCGCTCGTCGGATCGCAGGCGGAGTGAGGCGAGTCGCTCAGGCCGACAGCCGGCGCTTGACCCAAGCCGCGACGCCAGGGCTCGCACTTCGCGACACGATGTTGCCGCCTTTGACGAACACCTCGCTCGCGAGCGCGCGGCCGTTGTACTCGCTGGCCATGGTGAAGCCGTAAGCTCCGACATCACGCACGACGACCAGCGTGGGCGCATTCGGGCCGATCGGGTGCGCCCCAAAATCATCCGAGCTCTCACACACCGGGCCCACGACGCGCCACTCGGGCAAGCTCGGCTCGCGCTCGATCGGCTCGATCCGATGCTTCGCGCCGTACAGCGCGGGCCGGATCAAATCGTTCATGCCCGCGTCGATCATGAGCCACTGATTTTCGCCGCTGACTTTGGTTTGCACCACGCTCGCGATGAGTACGCCGTGCGCGCCGACCAGCGCGCGCCCCGGTTCGGCCACGAGCAACAAGTCCGAAAGTCCTTCACGATCGCGCAGCGCGATCGCCTGGCGCGCAAAATCAGCCGGTTTTGCGGCCTGTCCCGTGCCGTAGTCGATGCCGAAGCCGCCGCCGAAACTGACGTATTCGAGCCCGGGTTTCTTCGCGCGTCGCGCGCGCGCGACTTCACACACACGCTCGGCGGATTTGAGATAAGGCGCGACTTCACTCAGCATCGAACCAATGTGCGCCGACAAGCCGACCGCGACGAGCGCCTCGTTCGAGCTGTCGACGACTTCGAACGCGCGGGCCACGTCGGCGCGTGCGATGCCGAATTTGGCGCGATCGTGACCGGTCGAGATGTGCGCATGCGAGTCGATTTCGACGCCCGGGTTGAGCCGAAAACCGATCCGCGCTTGACGGCCGAGCGCGCGAGCGCGCGCCGCGATGCGCGACAGCTCTTCGACGCTCTCGGCTTGAATCGTAAAAATGCCGGAAGCGATTGCAAAATCGAGCTCACCGTCTTTCTTGGCGACCCCGCTCATCACGATCTTGTGCGCGGGGATACCGCAGCCGAGCGCGACCTCGAGCTCCGCCCCTGAAACGACGTCCGCGCCGGTCCCTTCGGCGGCGAGCGCGCGAATGACCGAACCCGCGCTGTTCGCCTTCACGGCGTACGCGACGATATGTGGCGCGCTGCCATAGCCCGCGCTGAGCTCGCGCCCTTCGTGCGCGATCGCATCGAGGTCATAAAAGTAGACGGGCGTCTCGAGGCCAGAAGCGGCAAGCAATTCAAATAGGGGCGTTTCCCCCAGGCAGGCGTGGCCTTGCGCGTTGCGTCGAAAACCGTGCATGGCGCAGCAATACCAGCGAAGGTCGCGGGCGCAAACGGCGGGAAATGCCTTTCGCACCGCGCCTGATCAGCGTGCGGTGCCGCCGCGGACGGTTACCCGATTCGGCCCGGGCTGTGGCATGCTCCACGCTCCTTCGAAACTAGCAGCCTAGGCCGACGTTTAGGCCAAGCAACGGATGAATATTGATGATCGCTCGCCGCGCAAAAATTGTTTGTACCGTAGGCCCTGCCGTTGAAAGTCGCGACGCGATCCGCGGCCTGATTGAAGCGGGAATGGACGTCGCGCGGCTCAATTTCTCGCACGGCACGCATGCCGATCACGCGCGCATGGCCGAGATGATCCGCGCCGAGAGCACCGCGCTCGGCAAACCCGTCGCGCTGCTCCAAGATTTGTGCGGCCCGAAAATCCGCACCGGCAAAGTCGGCCCGGCCGTGCTCAACAATGGGGACACCGTCGACTTGATCTCGGGCGACACCGGTGACGAGCGCACCGTCGCGGTCGACTACGAAAACCTCAAAGACGACGTGCGCGTCGATGACCGCATCTTGCTCTCGGACGGGCAAGTCGAGCTGCGCGTGCTCGGCATCCGCGGGGATCGCGTCGAAGTTCGGGTCGAGCACGGTGGCCCGATGCGGCCGCGCATGGGCGTGAATTTGCCGTCTTCCGGCCTGCGCCTCGCCGCGCTGACCGAGAAAGACAAGAAGGATTTGGATTTCGGGCTCGAGCTGGGCGTCGATTACATCGCGCTCTCGTTCGTGCGCCGCGCCGAAGAGATCCAAGAACTGCGCGAAATCTGTGAACGCAAAGGCCGGCCGACGCCGATCATCGCCAAGATCGAAACGCCGTCCGCGGTCGAGCGGCTCGACTCGATCGTGCGCGCGGCGGACGCGGCGATGGTGGCGCGCGGCGATTTGGGCGTCGAATTGCCGCCCGAAACCGTGCCCGTGATTCAAAAGCAGATCATCGGCACGTGCCGCATTCACCGAAAGCCCGTGATCGTCGCGACCGAGATGCTGCAATCGATGGTCGACTCGCCGCGGCCGACGCGCGCCGAAGCGAGCGACGTGGCGCACGCCGTGTTCGGCAACGCGGACGCCGTGATGCTCTCGGCCGAGAGCGCGAGCGGCAAATTCCCGATTCAAGCTTGTCGCATGATGGATCGCATCATTCGTCAGGCCGAGGCCAGCCGCTTCTTCGCACCCGCTGCGTCCGAACCCGATCACACGACTCCGGATTCGATCGCGCACGCGGCTTGCGCAATCGCGCGCGAAGTCGGCGCGAAGCTGATCGTCACTTTGACCGAATCGGGGCTTACGGCGCGCCTGGTTTCGAAAGCGCGTCCGACCGCGCCGATCCTCGCGTTTTCGTCGGACGATCGCACGCTGCGGCGTTTGGCCTTGTATTGGGGCGTGTCTCCGCGCACGCTCGTCGGGCGGGCGGCGAGTTTGGAGGAGCAGGTGCAGACCACGAGCCAGAGCTTGATGGACAACGGTCTCGTCAAATCCGGCGAGCGTTACGTCATGGTTTACGGCGCGCGCGTCGGCGTGCGCGGCGCGACCAACGCTGTGCGAGTGGAGCAACTCCCGTGAACTCGCGAAGCCACCTCGTCGCTGAGTTGGCTTCTCTTCCTTATTCGGGGGTTCGTCGGTCGAAGCGGAGGGGGCTCTGTCTTTAAGCGCGCTTTCCGGGCGTAGTCCCGAGCTCGAGAAATACGAGCTGCTCGAGGAAATCGGGCACGGCGGCATGGCCACGGTGTACCGCGCGCGCGACAAGCGCCTCGGCCGCGAAGTTGCAGTCAAGGTGATTCACCATCACTTGCGCGAAAACCAAGAAGTGGCGACGCGCTTCGTCAGCGAGGCGCGCGCGGTCGCCAAGGTCAAGCACTCCGGCATCGTCGAAGTTTATGACGTCTCGGACACCGACGAAGCCGAGCGCTACTTGGTGCAAGAGCTCGTGCGCGGCACGACGCTGCGCCAGCTGCTCGCCAAGCGCGGTTTTTTGCCGGCCGAAGTCGCGGCGGCCATGGGCCTCGAAATTGGCGCGGCGCTCGAGCACGCGCACGGGCTCGGCGTGATTCACCGCGACATGAAGCCGGAGAACGTGCTCCTCGAGATGCCGCGCGAAGGCCAGCCCGAAGCCGAAGCCGCCGCAATTCCGCGCGTGAAGATCACCGATTTCGGCATCGCCAAATTGCTCGATGTGCAAGGCGTCACTTCCACCGGGCAAGTGCTCGGCTCGCCCGCGCACATGGCGCCCGAACAAATCGAAGGCGGCGACGTGAACGCCGCGGCGGATGTTTTTGGTTTGGGGGTTTTGCTCTACGAGTCGATGGTCGGCAAATTGCCGTTCGATGGCAAAAACCCGGCGCAAGTGCTGAGGCGCGTGCTCGACGGCGCGTTCACGCCGCCCGATCGCGCGCGGCCCACGATCGGCTCGGGCTTGTCGCAAATCGTGAGCAAAGCGCTGGCTCGTGATGCGGCGGATCGCTATCAAAGCGCCAAGGCGCTGGCCGAAGCGCTCAAAACCGAGCTCGACAAATTCGGCTTCAGCGAACCCCGCCGCGAGATCTTTGATTTTTTACGGGACTCAGACGAGTACCAAAAAAAATACGAGGCGCGGCTTGTGTCCGAGCTCGGCAAACGCGCGCACACGGCACGCGCAGCCAAGGATTTCGTCGCCGCTGCCGCGTCGTTCAATCGCGCCCTCGCATTTCGCCCGGACGACACCGATTTATTGCGCCAAGTGGCGCAAATCGCGCGCGGTGAACGGCTCCGTTTGGCGCTCACACGGGTTTTTGCCGGCGTGGTCGCGAGCGCGACGTTGGTCGGTGTCGCGTTCGGCGCGGTCGCCTGGATTCGGTCACGTCCGAGTCGAAGCGCCACGCCCGAGGAAGCATTGTCGGTGGCTCCGCCTCTGGCGAGCGCACGGAAACTCGCACCGAGTCTCGATTCAGCCGAGCCGTCCACGGCAGACAGCGCCGAGACGCGCCGGCAAAATGCGGACGGAACGCGCCGCACGGGTCACGTGCGTCCACCGTCCTCGGCTGCGGCCGCGGCGAGCAGCGCGGCGGGCGAGACCGCGACCGTGCGTGTGCTCGTGGATGGACCGAAAAATGCGACCGTCAAAGTGGACGGTCAAGAGATCGTCTGGTTCGGTCCGCCGCACGAGCTCGCGGTCGGACCGCACACGTTCGAGTTCGTGCCGCCGAACGAGGAATGTTGCGTTGCACCGCAGACGATGGTCGTGAACGTGACCCACCCGAGCGACCCGAGCGAAGTGCAAACGGTGCGCGGCACGATCGAGTTCAAACCCGCCGTGATCGATTTTCAGGGTCTGGCCGGGACCACAGCAAGCTGCGGCGAGCTCGGCTCCTTCAACGTGCCGAGCCAGCCGAAAATACGCATGACGACGGCCGCGGTGCACGCCCATTGCACGCTGCTTTCGCCGCCCACGAGCGGCCAGCCGCCGAAAGAATTTGACGTGACCTTGAGCCCCGGTCGAATCTTCAGCATCCCCGGGTCGTAGTCGCCGCTCGGGGGAGCCGGATGAGCTTGCTCCGCCATAGTGCATCGTGCCTGGGTCTCTTGGGCGTCATTTCGTTTGCGTTGCCCGCGCAGGCACAAGCCGCGGCGCCCAAGCCGGCGGCTTCGGCGAGCGCCGCGATCGCGCCCAAACCGATGGCGACTGTCGCGCCGTCGCCGCAGCTCAACGATTCGGCCGAGCTTGCCCGCGTGGTCAACATGTACGAAGCCGGCAAATACATCCAGTGCGCCGACTCGCTGCGTTCGCTCCTGAGCGAGAACAGCGCGCGGCCGCTGCGCGATCCGGACGTCGTCGAGAGCGCGCGCATTTATCAGGCCGCGTGTCTGATCGGCAGCGGTCAGCCCGAGCTCGCGGACGAGCCGCTCCGCGCTGCGATTCGTCAGAACCCGCAGATGAAGCCGCCGGACAGCTTGGTCTTCCCGCCGCAGGTGATCGATCACTTCTTGCGCGTCCGCGAGACCATGTTCGACGTGATCAAAAAGGCAGAGGACGAGCGCGTGCGGCACGCGCAAGAGCTCGCGAAGCAGCAAGAAGAACGGGCGCGCCGCGAACGTATCCGCGTGGCCGGGCTCGAGCGACTCGGCGAACAACAAACGAGCATCACGCCGCATTCGCGCTACATCGCGCTCGTGCCGTTCGGCGTCGGACAATTTCAAAACGGCAAAGAGCCGCTCGGCTTCTTCTTCCTCACGAGCGAAGTCTTGCTCGCGGCCACTACGCTCACCACGCTCGGGATCGAGACGCACTTGGTTTCGCAGGCGAACGATCTGAAAGCGAGCGGACACGAACCTGCGCAGAGCACCAACGGCAAGCTCAACGACTGGTACACCGCGATCTACGCCTCGTCTTACGCGTGGATCGGCGTTTCGCTGATCGGCGTGCTCGAGGCAGAGCTGTCGTTCGTACCCGAGCAACGCACGCTCAAGAAGCACCCGCTGCCGCTCGAGCTTCGCCCGTTGGCGGAGGCCGGGCCCGGCGGCGGAGTGTTTGGTGTGAGCGGCAGGTTCTGACCGGCTATTCAGCCGCGCTTTTCGATCGCCGCGACGTAAAACCCCGCAAACACCCGCAAGGGTGAGTCGCACAGCGCGAACTCGGCGGCGCGGAATAGGCGGCGGCCGAGCGCGAAGCGCATCACTTTTGCCGTCGGGGTGACGATGCGCACGCCGCGCGCGCCGACTTGAACCGTGCCGCGCGGTAATAGTTTTTTGATCGCGAACGGCGAATCGAAGCGCGTGTAGACGTGGCTCTCGTTCGCCGATTCGGCGATGCGCCCAGCCGGTCCGAAGCGCTTCAAGAGGCCACGCAAGCTGTACGGATTGTAAAACTCGGCCAGCACGATGCCGCCCGGCCGAGTCACGCGAGCCATTTCGGCGAGCGCGCGCTCGATCTCCGGCACGTGCGCCAGCACCTTGAACGAGCACGTGACGTCGAAGCGATTGTCTTCGAACGGCAGCTCGGTGGCGGAGCCGAGCACGGCGCGGAGGCCGCGCGCCTGCGCTTTGGCCAGCATGCCCGGCGAAAGATCGACGCCGTGCGCCGCGCGCGCGAACTCCGCGATCCGCGCGAGCACGAGCCCAGTGCCGCAGCCGACTTCGAGCACGTCCCGGCCGGCTCCGTATCGCCGCACGTATTCCGACTCGAGCTCGTCGAGCAAATCATGATAGCCGCCGGGATCATTCGGGCCGCGCTCGGACTCGTAATTCTGTGAAAAAGCGTCGTAGTAGGCGCGGTTCGCTTCGTGCGTGCCGGAGCTATCCATGATCTCGCTCAGAACTTCGCGCGTAATTCCGCGGGGCGCAAGTTTTGGATCGGGCTCAGCGCCCGCCGAAAAAACCTCAGCCGTCGTGCTCCGGGTCGTCTGCGCTGGCTTCGGCGTCGAGGTCGATCGGCACGCTGAGCTCTTCCAGCGCGCCGCGGTTCAAGGCTTCTCTGTCTTCAGCTTGGCCGGAAACGAAGCCGCAATTTTTGCAAATGCGCAGCTCGTGAATGCCGAGCAGTGGCAGCGCATTGCCGAGCGCGCCGTCCCGGGCAACCAAAAATAAATTCTCTCCACAAACCGTGCAGCCGCCGTCGATCGAATGCAGGCTCGGCCGGCCCGAGCGCGGTCCGGGTGCTTGCGACAAGCTCTCGCTGAGGGCTTGGCCGATGCGCACGAATTCTTCGCGCTCCACCCGGCGCAAGCGGCTGCGCATGAAATAGCCCATCACGAGCAGCAGCGCGGCCACGCCAGCGAGACCGTGAAACCACGAGCTTACCGGCAGGCGCGAGAGCACTGCAAATGCCATCGCGCCGAGCAGTACCGCGAGCACGATCAAATCGCGCGCCCGGCCGCTCTCGGCGCGGCGTGCGAGATCTTGCTCGAGCTCTTCTTGCTCGGCTTTGAGCTCGAAGCTCGCGTCCACGTGATACGGCGGTTCGCCGACGTGCGCGATCAACTCCCGCGCGACGCGAGCGAGCGCCGGCGCTTCCGGTGTGCTGCACGCGGCGAGCGCGGCCGCGCGATTGCCGGCGCGCAGATCGCGCGTGAGCTCCGCCGCAAAACCCGGCAAGAGCTTGGTCTCGTTCGCCACCAGCAAAGCCCGGATCACGAGCGCCAAAACTCCGAACGCGGCAACGGCCTCGAGGGTAGGGAATTCGTCGGACATGGGCGACCGATCCTGGATCTACACCGTGACGCTGCGATTCGAACGTGAATTTTTCGGGTTGCCGCCGGCGCGGCGCTCACTGTAGTAGCCTCGTGCGCGCGTGACTCGAAGCACGGCCGAACCGCTGATCATCGGCGTGACCGAATACGTCGACATTCCCGAATGGCGCATTTTATCGCTGCGCGCGAAGATCGACACCGGCGCGCGCTCGAGCGCGCTTCACGTCGAGAATATCCGCGAGCTCGGCGCCGAGCGAGTGCGCTTCGACGTGCGCTTGTCACGCAGCGAAAGTCAGCGGCGCGTGACCGTCGAAGCGCGGATTCTGCGCCGCGGCCACGTTCGGCCCTCGAACGGCGAGCTCGAAGCGCGCATCTTCGTGGCGGTCAAGGTGCGACTCGGTCCAGTCGAGCGCGAGATCGAGCTCAGTCTGGTCGATCGCGGCCGCATGATCCATCGCATGCTGATCGGCCGGCGCGCGCTGGCGCACTCTTTCTTGGTCGACCCGAGTCGTCGCTACATTTTGAAGAAGCCACGCGCCGCGCGTTCGAGCGTCGCGAAACGAGCGAGGCCACGCGCGTGTTGAGAATCGCGATTTTGTCCTGCGCCGCCGGCGCATACAGTACGCGCCGTCTGCGCGAAGCGTGCGTGAAGCGCGGCCATCACGTCAAAGTGCTGCACACGTTGCGCTTCAGCTTGCTCGTGGAATCGGGGCGACCGGCCTTGTTCTTCCGCAACAAAAAGCTCGGCCGTTACGACGCGATCATCCCGCGTATCGGCGCTTCGGTCAGCACCTTCGGCACCGCGGTCGTGCGTCAATTCGAGCAGACCGGCATATTTTCGCTCAATTCGTCGTCAGCGATCAGCGCGGCGCGGGACAAACTGCGCTCGACTCAGATGCTGAGTCGTCACGGCGTCGGCATTCCGCCGACCGCGTTCGCACGCGACCGCGGCAATGTCTTGCCATCGATCGAAGCCGTGGGCGGCGCGCCCGTCGTGATCAAGTTGCTCGAAGGCGCGCACGGCATCGGCGTGATCTTGGCCGAAACCACCAAGATCGCCGAAGCCATCATCGAGACGCTGCAGAGCGCGCGGCAAAACGTCGTAATCCAGCGCTTCGTGACCGAGAGCCGCGGGCGCGACGTGCGCGCGTTCGTGATCGGTGACCGCGTGGTCGCCGCGATGAGCCGACAAGCGCGTGGCGACGAGTTCCGCGCCAACATGCACCGCGGCGGCGTCGCTTCCAAGATCGAGATCGATCCTGCGTTCGAACGCACCGCGATCGTCGCGGCGCAGGTCATGGGTTTGCACGTCGCTGGCGTCGACATGCTGGAGGGCCCGGACGGCCCGCAGGTTTTGGAGGTGAACGCGTCGCCGGGACTCGAAGGCATCGAAACCGCGACCGGAGTCGACGTGGCATCGGCGATCGTGCAGCATTTGGAAGAGCAAGTGCAATTCCCGGAACTGGATTTGCGCCAGCGTTTGACGTTGAAGAGCGGCTACGGCGTCGTCGAGTTCATGGTGCAAAACGGCTCGGAGCTCGCGGAGCAAACGCTGAACGCGCTCGCGCTGCGCGAACGCGACGTGCAAGTCTTGAGCATCACGCGCGCCGGCAGCGTGATCCCGAATCCGCGTGGCAGCCAAGACGTGCGCGCGGGCGATGTGCTGCTCTGCTTCGGCAGTTACGCCACACTGCGTGCGCTCGTGCCGCGCAAAATCATGCCGGCCTGAGCGCCGCGCGCGAGTGCTAGGCTCGTAGCGCATGCGCCCGGCGGATCATCCCGAGTTCTTCCGCTTCCCGGCACCCGAAGGTCGCTCGCGCGAAAGCACGATCGTGCTCGATCGCGAGGGCCGCTTCGAACACGACGGCGTGGTCGTCGAACATCCGGGCATGGCGCGCGCGTTCGCGTCGTGGATCGATCTCCACCCGGACGACGGTCGCTTCATCTTGAACAACGGCTACGACTGGACCTACTTCACGGTCGAAGACGTGCCGTACTTCGTCCTCGGCGTGCGCGAGCAAGCCGGCGCGCTCATGCTCGCGCTTTCGGACGGCAGCGAAAGCCCACTCGAGCCGAGCACGCTCTCGGTCGGCGCGCGCGGCGCGCTCTACTGCGCGGTGAAAGGCGGCAAATTCCGGGCTCGCTTCAGCCAGGGCGCCCAAACCGCGCTCGCGCCCTGGCTCGGAGCCGCGGAAAATGGCGAGCTTTTCCTCGAAATTTCGGGCCATCGAACGCGCCTCGGAAACTCTTTCGGGGGCTCGTGATAGAAGGCGCCCGAGATGAGAGTCCTAGCAGCGGATCGACTGAGCGAGTCGAGCCTCGACGAGATGCGCACGCTCGGCGTCGAAGTCATTTACGAACCCGACCTCGATAGCGACGAGCTCGCGAACGCGCTCTCCGGCGTGAACGTGCTGATCGTGCGCGGCACCCCCGTGAACAAGGCGACGATCGACGCGGGCAAGGCGCTCAATCTCATCATCCGTGCCGGCGCCGGCGTGAGCAACATCGACGTTTCGACCGCGAGCGAGCGCGGCATCTATGTCGCGAACTGCCCGGGCAAGAATGCGTCCGCGGTGGCCGAGCTAACGCTGACGCTGATCGGTTCGCTCGATCGCCGCGTGCCGGATGGCGTGAATAGCCTCCGCGCCGGCAAGTGGGAAAAGCACGAGTACGCGCGCGCGGTTGGGCTCAACGGGCGAAAGATTGGGATCCTCGGTCCGGGTCATGTCGGGCGCGCGGTGATCAAACTCGCGCATGCGTACGGCATGTTGCCGTTTGCTTGGGGGCGCTCGTTGTCTTCCGCGCGCGCCGCCGAGCTCGGCGTGACTCGTGTTTCGAGCCCAGAAGAGCTGGCGCGTGCAGTCGATATCTTCAGCGTGCATCTCGAACTCGGCGAACGCACCCGCGGCATCGTCGATCGAAAAGTAATTTCAGCCCTTCCCGATCGCGCGATCTTCGTCAACACCGCGCGCGCCGAGCTCGTCGACTACGAAGCCCTGCTCGAGCTGATCCCCAAAAAAGGATTGCGCGCTGGTCTGGACGTGCTGCCGAACGAGCCCGACAGCCGCGAGGGCGTGTATATGCACCCAATCCTGAACAGCGGGCTGGTTTACGCCACGCCGCACATCGGCGCGTCCACGGACGAAGCGCAGCTCGCGATCGCGGACGAAACCGTGCGCATCCTGCGCAGCTTCCTGACCAAGGGCGAAGTGCCGAACGTCGTGAACATCAACGGGACGTCATGGGCGCGCTACCAGCTCGTCGTACGTCACGTGGACAAAGTCGGGGCCTTGGCGAACGTGCTCGCGGTGCTCAAACGCCACGGCATCAACGTGCAGGAGCTCGACAACACCGTGTTCGACGGCGGGCGCGCGGCCTGCGCAAAAATCCGTCTGTCTTCGCGCCCTTCGGACACTTCGCTTCAAGAAATCATGGCCTTCGACGGGGAAGTGCTGCACGTCGACTTGGTCACGCTGCCGAACCTGGCCTGAACGCTTGTTTTTTGGCCAACGCAAAACATTAATGATTTCGGGTTACTAGAGGTCCTTGCGAGGCCTCGATCCGTCGGCTAATATGCGCCGCGACAACTTGGGTGGTTCCCGGCGGACCCGCTCTACTTAGAGGGTCCGTTTTTTTTTGCTCATCACCATGAACGTCTCACACGAAAAAATTCCAGGTCTCGATCGCGAGCGCTTGCACTCGGCGATTGGTCCGGTGCTCAGCGCGCACGGCGTCGAGTGCGTGGAGCTCGTGTGGCGTACCGATCGCGGCGGCTGGCTGCTCGAGGTCAGCGTGGAACGTCCGGACACGCGCGTGCCCGGCGTCGGCGTCACGATCGATCTGTGCGCGGACATCTCGCGCGATTTGTCGGCCGCGCTCGACGTCGCGGATTGCATTCCGCACCGCTACACGCTCGAAGTGGGTTCGCCTGGTGTCGAGCGTTCGCTCTACGTGCGGCGCGACTACGAGCGCTTTGCAGGCCAAGCGGCGCGGCTCAAGCTGAGCGAGCCGCGCGCCGGTCAAAGCGTGATCTTCGGCACGCTCCACGGTCTGGACGACCATGGCGCCGTGCTGCTCGAGACCGAGCAAGCTGAGCTCGCGAGCATCGAATTCGAATCGATTCAGAGTGCTCGCATTCTGTTCGAATGGAAAAAAGGCACTCGCGCACCGGCGAAGGGGAACGCCGGCCGCAAAGAAAAGGCGAAAAAGAGCCAATCGCCACAACGGAGCAGGTAAGAGATGGCAGCGCAGGCAGTAGCAGCAGGCTTGGGCGATCTCGGCGCGATCGTCGAGCAAGTCGCCCAGGAAAAAGGCATCGACAAGAAGGTGCTGATCGAGACGATGGAGGCGGCGATTTTGAAAGCTGCCCAGGCCGCTTTCGGCCCGACGCGCGAGCTCGAAGCGCGCTTCAACGACGAGACCGGCAACATCGATTTGTTCCAGTACATGACCGTGGTCGAAGACGTGGGCCAGCCCGAGCGCGAGATCGCACTCGACGTGGCGCGCAACCACGGGCTCGAAGCGGAAATCGGTGAAGAGCTCGGCTTCCAGGTGTTCTGGCACCCGCGCGACGCGGAGCGCGCGCGCCAGCAAGACAAAGAGTTCGGCAGCGTGCTCGACATGAAGCAAGCGCGCAGCACCTTCGGCCGCATCGCGGCGCAGACGGCGAAGCAAGTCCTGCTCCAGCGCGTGCGGGACGCCGAACGCGACATCATTTTCAACGAGTACAAAGATCGCCAGGGGCAGCTGATTCGCGGCATCGTTCGCCGCTTCGAGAAAGGCCACAACATCGTGGTCGATCTCGGCCGCACCGAAGGCGTTTTGCCGGCGCGCGAGCAAACCCCGCGCGAAACCTATCGCCCGGGCGATCGCATCGTCGCGTTCGTGAAGAACATCGATCGCGAATCGCGCGGCCCGATGATCATTTTGAGCCGCAGCACGCCGAACCTGGTCGAGAAATTGTTCGAAGCCGAGGTGCCCGAGATTTACGAAGGCATCGTGAAGATCGTCGGCGTCGCGCGCGAGCCCGGTTCACGCAGCAAGATCGCCGTGACGACGCGAGACTCGGACGTCGATCCGGTCGGCGCATGCGTCGGCATCAAAGGTTCGCGCGTGCAAGCCGTGGTGCAGGAGCTGCGCGGCGAGAAGATCGACATCGTGCCGTTCGATCGCGATCCAGCGCGTTACATCATCAACGCGATTCAGCCGGCCGAGGTCAACAAGGTGATCGTGGACGAAGCCGATCACCGCATGGAGCTCGTCGTGCCGGACGAGAAGCTATCGCTCGCGATCGGTCGTAAGGGCCAGAACGTGCGTTTGGCTTCGCAGCTCACTGGCTGGAAGCTCGACATCATCAGCGAGAGCAAATTCAAGCAGATGGAGGACGAAGCGCTCGTCGTCTTGAAAGAGATCGACGGCGTGAACGAAGAGCTCGCGAAGGCGATGTACCGACTCGGCTTCCGCGCGCTCGAGGAGATCGCGGAAGCGGCGATCGAAGAGCTCGTCACGATTGAAGGCGTCCCGACCGAGGAACGCGCGCAAGAGCTCAAAGCCGCGGCCGAGCGCACGATGGAGCGCTTGCGTCGCGATCGCATTCAGCGCGCGTCGTCACAAGTCGAGCCGCTTTCGGAGCGGGACAAGCTGCGTTTCGTGCCTGGCGTGGGCGTGCGTACGGTGCAGTTGCTCGAAGAAGCGGGCTATCGCACGGTGCAAGACCTCGCGCGCGAGGACGCCGATCGCTTGGCGATTCGCACCGGGCTCGGGATCAAGAAGGCGCGTCAGATTCAGGTCGGCGCGAGCTACTTTTTGAGCACGGAAGCGCGCGAAATCGAGGAAGCGCGCAAGCACGCGACCGCGGCGGCCGCGGCGGCCGCGAGCAATCCCTCGGGAGAAGCCTGAAAGCGTGAGCGAGAAGATGCTGCGAACCTGCGCCGGCTGTCGCACGGCCACCGATCCCGGCGAGCTCGTGCGCGCCGTGCTCGGCCCGTCTGGCGAGATAGTGCCGGATTTGTCTGGCAGCGGGTTCGGTCGCGGCGCCTGGGTTCACCCGCGCCCGGAGTGCATCGCCGAGGCACTGCCGCGTGGGTTTTCGAAGAGCATGAAAAGCGCGGTTCGGACGAGCGTTAGCGAGTTCGTCGCGGCGCTCGCGGCACAAGCCGAGCGCCGCGCCTATGCGCTGATCGGTTCCGCGTTTCGCGCGCACAAGGCCGCGGCGGGCTCGACCGCGGTTCGAGACGCGTGCAGCGCGGGTCAGGTCGCACTCGTGCTAGTCGCGACGGACGCGCGCGCCGCCGCGGAAACGCCCTGGGTCGACGCACTGATCAAAGCTGGCAAGGCGCGCGGGTTCGGCTCGAAAGAGTCGCTCGGTCGCGCCATCGGACGCCCGGAAACGGGCGTAGTCGCGATTTTGGATCAAGGAATTTGTGGAGCGCTCTTGCATACGCTGAGCGCGCTCACGCTGGGACCGGCGCGTGCATTCGAGGCGAGCGCCGCCGGCCCATTGTCGGAGGTTGGATGAGCATCAAGCTGCGTGTTTATGAAGTGGCCCGTGATCTGGGGCTGGACAACAAGGCCCTGGTCGCCTTGCTGCAATCCGTCGGCGCACCCGACGTGCGAAATCACATGAGCGCGGTTTCGCCGGAGGTGGTGGATCGCGTCAAGCGTCAGATCGAGAAGCAGAAGCAGCAAACCACCGTCGAGGAGCGCATTCGCCCGACCGTGGTCAAGCGTCGCGCCGTCGCGCCGCGCGGCGAAGCTTCGGCTCCTGCTCATCCTGCCCCGGTCGCGCCGCCCTCGCGCGCAGAACCCGTGCACGCACCGCCGCGTGCTCGCGAAGAGCCTTCGCGTCCTGCCGTCGCGCCCAGTCCCGTCGTTGCAGCGCCGCCAGTGCGCGCGCGCGAACGCGAACGCGAACGCGAAGTGGAGCCCGCGCCTGCGCCTGCGCCGATCGTCGAAGCTTCCGCGCCGCCTCCAGTCGAAGTGGCGCCTCCGCCGCCTCCGGTCGTCGCCGCGCCTCCGCCGTCCGCGCCGCCGACTCCCGCCCCGATTGTCGCCGCTCCGGAACCGCCGCGTTCGCCGCCGCCGCTGGAGCCAATGGCAGCCGCGCCCGCCGCAACTGCGACGGCGCCGCAAGCGCCAGTGCGTCCTTCGACCGCACCGAAGACGGGCATCGATGTTTGGGAGGGCCGCCCTGGCGTGCCCATGCCGGCCCAAGTTCCGCGCGGCCCGATGCCGCGCCGCGTGCAATACGACGCCAAGGCGGGCGGCACCGCGCAAGGCGGCCGTCCGCGTCCGGGTGGTCCGCCGCAGATGCAAGGCTCGCGCGGCAGCTCGCCGGGTGGTCGCGGTGGCATGCGCCCGCGCGGCATCGGCTCGATGCCGAAAGGCAAGATCAGCGGACAGGTCGTCACGCAAGAGCGCTCGGCGCACAAGAAGATCGTGCGCATCGAGGAGTCGATCGGGCTGCAGGCGCTAGCCGCGAAGATCGGGTCCAAGGCAACCGAAGTGTTGATGAAGCTGATGCGCCTCGGCATGACTGGCGTGAACATCAACAGCACGCTCGACGCCGATACCGCCAAAATCGTCGCCAACGAGTTCGGCTGGGAAGTCGAAGACATCGCGGTCAGCGAGGCCGATCAGCTCGTCGCCGCCCAAGGTGCCGAACTCGACGACTCGGCCGAGCGCGTCACGCGGCCCCCGGTCGTGGCCGTGATGGGCCACGTCGATCACGGCAAAACCAGCCTGCTCGATCAAATCCGCAAAACGAACGTGGTCTCGGGCGAGGCCGGCGGCATCACCCAGCACATCGGCGCGTACTCGGTCACCACCAAGCACGGTCCGGTCACGTTCCTCGATACGCCGGGCCACGAGGCCTTCACCGCGATGCGCATGCGCGGGGCGCAAACGACGGACCTCGTCGTGCTCGTCGTCGCGGCAGACGACGGCGTGATGCCGCAAACGCGCGAAGCAGTGAACCACGCGCGCGCGGCCAAGGTGCCGATCGTCGTCGCGGTGAACAAGATGGACAAGCCAGGCGCCGATCCGGAGCGCGTGAAGCGCCAGTTGGGTGAGCTTGGGCTCGTGCCGGAAGAATGGGGTGGAGACACCTTGTTCCAAAACGTGTCGGCGCTCACCCGTCAGGGTGTCGACGAATTGCTCGAGACCATCGCGCTGCAAGCGGAGGTGCTCGATCTGCGCGCCAACCCGAACAAGCCGATGAGCGGCACGGTGATCGAAGCCGAGCTCGATCGCGGTCGGGGCCCGGTCGCGACCGTGCTCGTGACCGACGGCACCTTGAACCGCGGCGACGTGCTGCTCGCCGGCGGCGGTTACGGCAAAGTCCGCGCGATGCACGACTCGGCGGGGCGCTTGCTCGAAACCGCGGGGCCGTCCACGCCCGTGCTGATCATCGGTCTGAATGACGTGCCGAGCGCCGGTGATCCGGTGCACGTCGTGAAGGACATGAAGAAGGCGCAGGAAATCGCCGACTCGCGCAAGACCAAAGAGCGGCGCAGCCTCGTGCCCTCGACCGGCGCGCGCGCGATGTCGCTCGAGGAACTGGCCAAGGCGATGCAAGAGTCGGATCAGCTCGAGCTCAAGCTGATCATCAAAGCGGACGTGCAAGGCTCGGTGGAAGCCGTGGCGGACGCGCTCGTGCGCTTGAGCACCGAAAAAGTGAAGGTCAGCGTGGTCCACGCGGGCGCCGGTGCCATCACTGAAGGCGACGTGAACCTAGCGGTTGCCGCGGGCGCGATCATCATCGGCTTCAACGTGCGCCCGGCAGGCAAAGCGGCGGCTCTGGCTCAAAAAGAGAACGTCGAAATTCGCAAGTACAGCATCATCTACAACGTCGTCGATGAAGTGAAGGCGGCGATGGAGGGCTTGCTCAAGCCGACCCAGGTCGAACGCAACATCGGCAAGGCCGAAGTTCGCCAGGTGTTCAAGCTCAGCAAAGCAGGCACCGTCGCGGGCTGCATGGTGATCGAAGGCGTCGTGAAGCGCGCGGGCGGCGTGCGCCTGATCCGTGAAGGCGAGACCCTGTGGCACGGCAAGATGTCGAGCCTCAAGCGCTTCAAGGACGACGCGCGCGAGGTCAAGGAAGGCTTCGATTGCGGTATCGCGCTCGAAGGCTTCAACGAAATCCAAGTTGGCGACATCATCGAAGCGTTCGAGATCGAACAGGTCAAACAGACTCTCTAGCGGGAGCGCGGCTCCCGCCCACCCTCAGGTTTTGGGGCCCGAGCCCCAAAACGATTCGACAATCGTCGGCTGGTCTCGAAAATGTTCGTCGGTGTTGCGCGCATCGTTCTGCAAATCCCCGGCGCGCGGTCGCTCAAGGACCGGCGCCGAGTGGTGAAGAGTTTGAAGGATCGTGTGCGCGCGAAATTGCCGGTTTCAATCGCTGAAATCGGCGATCTCGAGCGTTACCAAGTCGCGACGCTCGGAGTCGCGACGATCTCGAACGAGTCCGCGCGCTGCTCCGAAGTCTTGTCGCACGTGGCGTCGCTCGCCGGCTCCGTGCACGACGCGCTGGTTGCGGACGTTGCGACCGAAATCGTCTCTTTCGGCGCAGGCGGGTCGGGCATTCGCGGCGGCATCGAACAAGCGCTCGACCGCGGCGCGTTCAGCGAAGACAGCTTCGATTTTTCGGAGGACGACGATGGCTAATCCGACCGGCGACGGCCGCCGCGGCAAGCGCGTGGCCGAGCTCATTCGCATGCACCTCGCGGACTTGCTGCGTCGCGAAATCGACGACCCGCGGCTCGCTGCGCTCGTGATCACGACCGTCGAAGTGACCGACGATCTGATGTCCGCGCGCGTTGGCGTGCGGCTCCTGATTGGCGACGACGAACCGAAAAATCGCAAGAGCGCGCTTCAGAGTCTCGGTCGCGGCGCGAGCAGACTGAGGCGTTTGATCGCACCTCGGCTGGAACTCCGGCGCGCGCCGGAGCTTCGCTTTCACTATGATACGGGCCACGACGCCGCGCGACGCGTCGAAGAGATCCTCCAAGAAATAAAGCGAGAGCCGCGCGAAGAGTAGCGCGCGATGACCCTCGGGCGGTTGACGCGGGCTCGGCGCAAAAGCTACGTTGATCGAGCTTTGATTGGATTTCGTGGTGCTTGGCTGGGGCTGATCGTTGCGCTTTGCGCGTGCGGCAAATCGTTCGATGCCGGCCAAGGCGCAGGCGGATCGAGCGGCGGCGCGGGCAACGCGGGCACGAGCAGCGCGGGTTCGAGCGCGCAGGCGGGCTCTGGCGGATCGACCGGCGGTGCTGGAGCTGCAAGCGGTTCCGGCGGGCTGCCGAACATGGGCGGGCTCGGCGGAATCGGTGGAACTGGCGGGCTACCGGGCATCGGCGGCACGGGCGGCGTCGCGAACTCGTCGCCGGTGCCGACGCTCGGGCTCTCCCTTTGGCTGCGCGCCGATCAAGGCGTGACGCAGAAGAACGGCCTAGTGCAAGAGTGGCTCGATCAATCCGGCCAACATATGGACGCGATTCAAACCGCCGCCAACGTGCAGCCGAAGTTCGTGAACGATGGCTTGAACGGCAAACCCACGCTCGATTTCGACGGCATCGATGATTTCATGAAGCTGCCCGCGGGCTTCGCGGACTTCAGCCAAGGGCTATCGATGTTCATGGTCGTGAATGCCACCGATGGAACGTGCGCCTCGATGCTCGAGATGTCGAACGGCACCGAGGTGCAAGACATCTCGCTTGGTCTCTACCAATTCGCCTGGCAATACGAAGTCGAAGACGACGACGCGGCTGGCGGCGTGATCGATCCATCCAACGCGAAGCCGGCTCTGGTCGCGGCGATTCAAGGCACGAGCGGAGACGTGGAGCTGCGCCAAAGCAGCAACTTGATCGACCAAGAGCAGTTCAGCGCGCCCGAAGTGGTGCTGCGCCAAGACAATTTCATCGGCCACACGCTGTACGCGAGCTGCGGCTACTTCCAAGGGCAGATCTCCGAGATCCTCGTCTACGATCGCGTGGTCACGGACAAAGAAGTGCTCGCGATCGAGGGCTACCTCGAAGATCGCTGGCAGATCTCGACCGCAATGCCGTGACGAAGTGACGAGCGCGGCGCGTTCGAAGCGCCGCGTTCGGTCGCGCGTCAGCGGCGCATCACTTGCCTTGTTCGGTGATCATGATCTGGACGCGGCGGTTCTTGGCACGACCCGCGTCCGTCGTGTTCGGGCCGAGCGGCTTTTCTTGGCCGTAGCCCTTGGCGGTCATGCGCGTCGGGTCGACGCCGAGTTTGGCGATCGCGTCCACCACGGCTTGCGCGCGCGATTGACTGAGCCGGAGATTATACGCGGCGGTGCCGGTGTTGTCGGTGTGGCCTTGCACTTCGACGTTCTTGATGTCCGGGCGTTTGATCATGAGCTCCGCCAGCTCTTCCAGGATCGCTTCGGAATCCGGCAAGATTTCCGCCGAATCGTGCTGGAAGTGCACTTGCTGCTTGAGCTTGATCTCCTTGCCCTGAACGACGACGTTCGGCTTCGCCGGGCGCTTGTTCAAGAGAATGCGCGCTTGCGCTTCCTCGCGCGGGCGCACGTTCACTTCCGCGACTGCCGTGAAGTAACCCGGGGCGTCGACCGTGAATTTCAGCGGACCGGGCGGCACATTTTCGAAACGGAACGCGCCGCTCGCGTCCGCGCGTAGCTCGAGCTTGCGGTTGAGCTTGTCCGTGACTTCGATGTGCGCGCCGTCCACGGCTTGGTTCGACTCCGGATCCGAGACCGAGCCCACCACCGTGCCGACCTTGGGTAGCGATTCGAGCTCGCACTGGATCTTCACGACGTTCGGCGCCGGACCGGCGGGTTGTGCCGGTTGACCCGGTTGCGCGGGTTGGCCCGGGCCGCCGGGCGGAGCTTGCACCGCAACATTGCCGGGCTGCGCGCCGGGGATTACGGAACTCGAGCCGGGCAGCGGCGCTTGGATCGTGGCGCTGCACTGGCCGTCGTGGAAGCCGCTCGCGCTGACGTTGAATGTGTACGTGCCGGGCTCGAGGTTCGCGCTGCGGAACGTGCCGTCCGCGTTCGAGACCATGCCGGTGAGCGGGCGGCCGTCGTAACGGATGATCGCGTCCGCAATGGCGTTGGTCGTGTTCTTCTCGACCACGACGCCTTCGATGAAGTTCTGTTGCGGCGCGGCCGGTGGCGGCGGCGGCGCGGCGGGCGCCGGAATGCGCTGAATTACCGGCTTCGGCGGCACGGTATCGAAGCCGTAGGCGACGCCGAAATAGAAGTTCCAGGGCAGCTCGGGCGCGACTTCTTGCACGAAGCTCGACGTTGCGCCGGTGCCGATGTCGAACGCGGCGAGCAGCGAGAGCCCGTGATCTTTCCACGGATAGCCGCGCGCGCCGATCGAGAAGCGCGACGGCGTGGTGCTGAAGCCTTGGTTCAAGCCCAAGCACAGGTCGCCGTTGGCGTCGGCTTCGTTCTTGTTGCAGGTGTAGTTCTGGCGATTGAGCGGGATGTCGATCGACCATTCGAGGAATGGCCGCACGTATTCGTTCACGTACTCGGCCGCGAACCCCATCTGCACGAAATCGACGCGATCGATCCCGAGGCCAAAGCGCTCGATGCGCGAGATCGGCGCGCCGCGACCTTGCGGCGGCGGCGTGCTCTCGACACCGCTCACGATGTTTCCGGCATTGTCGAACAGATAGCCGATGTTCACGTGGAAGCGCAGCGGGATGCGATCCGCTGGGTTCGCGCGATTGTTCAAATCCGCGGTGCCGAGCGCGCGGAACGCGAAGCTCGTGCTGCTGCCGTCCAGCCCGACGCCGCCGGTGCCGTTGAGCAAGAGCAGCTCGCCTTCGCCGCCGAAGGAGAAAATCCCATTCGGAGTGTGCGGCATGAAGCCTTTCACGCCGAGATTCGTGTCGCCGAGCACTTGCAAGAGCTGCGGGCGGCCGCGGCTGTCACTCGTGGCGTGGTTGTGAAAACCGGCGAAGGCTTCCAAGAACGGTAGCGGCGTGACCGAGAGGCCGAGATCGGCGCCCGCGCGCGTGACGTCGTCGCTGCTGTTCGGCGCTTCGCCGGAGAATGACGGACAGACGGTGTTGGCGTTGCAGAGAAAGCCCGAGCCGGAAAAGTAAGAGCCGGTGAGCGCGAAGCGAAATGTGCCGGGTGCGCCAGCGCCCGCTTCTTCGACGTGCAGCAGGCCGGTCGAGCCGTTCAGCGCGGTGCCGAGGTGCAGCGATGTCGCGCGCCATTCGCGATCCGCGTCGTTGTCCGAGGACGTGTCGTTCGCGCTTGCGGAGCCACCGACGTCAAAGCCGTCCGAAGTGCGCCAATCGACGCCGCCGTTCACGCCGGGCGCATTTGCGGCGGGCGCAGCGGTGGCGGGCGCCGCAGCGGCAGGTGCTGCAGCGGGTGCGGCACCATCCGGAATCGGAGCGGCGGGCCCAGCGGGAGCTGGCGCGGCGGGTGCCGGCGCGGGCGCAGGCGCTGCCGGCGCTGGTGCGGGGGGTTGAGTCTGCGCCTGCAACCTAGGAGCGAGAGCCAGCGCGCCCAACAACGACAACGAAGCAAAGCCAACCCGTTTCATCATTCCTCGTTTTTCAGCCGCGGTCCCGAGCTACCCGCGCCATAGTTATCATGTTTTTTGCGCCATTGCTTTCTGGCCTTTGCCAACAGGAAAGCAGATGTGCCGCGCGCGTGGCGCCGATCACCGCGGCCGGCGCGCACTTATAAAAGAGCCTACTCAAGCAAGCGAACCCTCAGCGATGGTGTCTCGTCCGGGCGCGAGCAGGCGCGGTTCGTTGTTTCTCGGTGTGTCTTAGGGATGGAGCGCGTGTCCACCCCTGAGGCGGCGGCAGCCGCCGATTTGGGGGGGACCGGCCGCCCGCAGGCCGATGCGCCGGCCACGAGGCGAACGCTGCCGCGCCGTGGCGAAGCGCGCCGAAAATGAGCGCGGCCGAGGACGGACGAGGGGGGGCACCCGCATGCGACCCGCACTCGCGCTTTTGATCCCGCGCGCCACCGCCATTACCCTCAGCGATTGTGAGCACTCTGATTCGCGTCGCGCAGCTTCGCAAGGAGTTTCGGCAGGGCTTCTTCATGCGCCGCGTGCTGGCCGTGAAGGGTGTGTCGTTCGAAGTTTCGAGTGGGGAAATTTTCGGCTTCTTGGGGCCAAATGGGGCGGGCAAGACCACGACGATCAAGATGCTGACCGGCTTGATCTCGGCGACTTCGGGCGAAGCTTGGCTGTTCGACGATCCGGTGCCGAGCCCGCGTGCGCTCGCGCGGGTCGGGTTTTTGCCGGAGAACCCGTACGTGTATCCGTACCTCACGCCGACGGAATTCGTCGAGCTGTGCGGGCGTTTGTCGGGGCTCACGTCGAAGGCGGCGCGCTCGCGCACGCGCGAAGTGCTCGATCGCGTCGGTGTGCTGTACGCCGCGGATCGACCAGTGCGGCGGCTTTCCAAAGGCATGCTGCAACGCACCGGCTTGGCCGCGGCGCTGGTCTCGGATCCGGAGCTTTTGATTTTGGACGAGCCGATGAGCGGGCTCGATCCCGTCGGGCGTAAGGAAGTGCGCGATCTGATTTTGGACGAGCGCAAAAATGGTCGCACGATCTTTTTCTCGACGCACATTTTGAGCGACGTCGAGACGATGTGCGATCGCGTGGCGATATTACGTAAAGGCGAAGTCGTAGTCAGCGGGCAGCTCAGCGAGCTCTTGCGCAGCGAAGTGCGCCGCACGGACATCGCGCTCGCCCACGCGAGCGAGGCATTCGAAGCCGAATGCAGGGCAGGGGGACACGCGGTGCGCCGCGCCGGACCGCGCTTGATCGTCGAAATCGAGGGCGAAGCCAAAGTGAACGCGTTCTTGGCGCGCGCGCTCGAGCAAGGCTGCCAGATTTCCGAAGTCGTGCCGCGCCACGAAACGCTCGAAGATCTGTTCGTGCGCGAAGCGATCGAGAGCGGCTAAGGCGTGATCGTTTGGTGAATGCAGACGCCGTTCGTGCTGCCGGTTTGCGGCACGCACATACCAGGGCCTGCGGGCTGGCAAAACTCGGCCGGACAGTTCTGTACACAGTTTTTCTGTTGAATCACCGCGAGCGTGTTCAAGTACGACTCGGTCGCCGTCGACGTTTGCGAATCGACGGACACGGGGCAGCCGCAAGTTACATCGACCAAGCCTTCGCATTGCCCGGAGCTGGCCGACAGATCGCAGGCCGCGGCTTGGTCGAGCTCGGTGCGAGCGAGCGTGTACAAGTCCGAGCAACTCGTGCTCGCGTCGACTTGTTCGACCACGCCAACGTCCGCGTCCGCGTCTGTGCCGCTGTCGCCCGCGTCCATTTCAGCCGAACCAGCCGAGCCCGCGCTGCCGACGGATCCGGCCGAGCCCGCGCTGGACGAGTCGTCGTTCGACGCGGTGTGCGCGCAGGCCGCGAAGCTCGCGCTGAAAAATAGGCCGAGGGCGACGGCTGCGATTCGGCTCGGGCAAAACATGTGTGCGTGGTGCTCGCGAGCGGAGGCTACTTCGTCGCGGGCACGGCGTTCAGTGTGACGCACATGCCGGAGCTCTGCCCCTGCAAGGACGATACGCACGAGGCGTGCTGCACCGGCAAACAGGCGATCGCGCTGCACAGCACGCTGCAGCGCCGCTGTTGGATTTGCTTGAGTGTCGCCAGGTAAGCCTCGGTCTCGGCCGAGTTGTTCGACTCGACGGGCACTTGGCAACCGCAGCTGTCGTTCACCTTGCCGGTGCACTGCTCGGCATTGCGAGTCGTGTCGCATGCGCGCGCGGCGTCGAGCTCGGAGTCTGCTTGGGCGAACAGATCTTGGCACGTCGGCGCGCCGCCCGCGCCGCTTGCTCCGCTGATGCCGGCGCCACCGTTACCATCACCGCCACTATTGGTGCCGGCGCTGCCGCCGCTTTCGCTGCCGCCATTTGCGCTGCCTGCGCTGCTCGTGCCTGCGGCGCCGCCCGCGCTCGAGCCGCCCGCGCTCGAGCCAGCTGTGCTCGAGCCGCCTGTGCTCGAGCCGCCTGTGCTCGAGCCCCCGATCTCGCCGCCTGCATTGCCTGAGCTGCTCGTGCCGGCGTTGTTCGCGCCGCCATTCGTCGTGCTCGTGTTGCCACCACTGCCCATTCCGCCGCTGACCGCGCCGGAACCCGCGCTGCTCGAGCTGCCTGCGAGACTCGAACTACCGGCGACTGGGAAGCTGTGACCGCCCGCTGCGCTCGAACCGGCGCTACTCGAGGCAATGCCGGCGCTCGAGCTGCCGTCGTTCGGACTGAACAAGCCATCGGCGTTGCCGCCGCATGCAGCGAAGGAGAACGCGCCGAACGCCCCGGCAACGAACGCGACGCTGCGAATCGAAGGAAGACGAATCATGTGTCTTGCTCAGATTCTAGCAGAAATCAGGATGGTTCAGCGCTTTTGACGTTTGGCGACAACCGCACGAAAGGTGTTCAAATCTTGCGCGCCGAGCTCACGCGTGACGAGCAAAATGAACACATAGACTGCCGCGACGAACAGCGCGTACACGGGCGTCAGAATTTTTCCGGCGTGAGGCAAGAACCGACCGATGAGTGTGGCGCAGGCGACCGCGCCGAGCACGCGCACGAGCGCGAGTGGCGGCGCGACGGCGCCCGCCGCTCGATACACGAAAAACGCGGCCGACAATGTCGCAACGAGCAAACCTGTCGCGGTCGCCTCGGCGGTGAGCAAGAGCAGATCTTCGCCGAATGGCGCGCCGCGCACGCGCACATAGCAAAGCACCGCGACGAGCGAGACCGCGACCGCAGTGACGATCGCGCTTTCGCGCTCGTGCTTGAGGCTATTCAAGACGGTCGTCAAAACTCCGAAGATTGCAAAGCAACCGAAACCCAGCGCGAGCAGCACGAGCGAATGTCCGCCAAGCTTCGCGGCTTCGGCGCCGAACACCAAATAGAGTAAGCGATCGCTCAATCCGGCAGTCACGCTGACCATCACGCCGGCCAGCACGAGCGCGAGTCGCACTCCGGTTCGAACGTAGCGCGCGACCGCGAGCGTGTCTCGATCGCGGGCCGCGCTAGCGAGCATGGGGAACAAGATGAACGTCACCGCGATCAAGAGCTGATACGGCAAGAACGAAAACAGCTGCGTCGCGCGATACGCGCCGATCAACGGATCGGCCGCGGTCTCCGGCAAGCCTTGGGCGAGCGCGGCCTCGGACGCAAAGCGGCGCAATAGGGTCAGGTCGGCTTGGAGCAGTAAGTTGAACAGGATTTGCCCGAGCAGCACCGGCAGCGCATAGAGCACGTGCTCGCGGACGCCAATCGCGGCGGGCCCCGGCTTGCCCACGCCGACGATCACGAGCGCGACCGCGAAGATCAACACGGCCGTGCTCGCGAACCCAGCTGCCGCGCCTTCCACGCCCGCGCCCATGCGGCGCGAAAACAGGAATGCGCCGAAAATCAGCCCGGTCGTGCGCAGCGTCGCGGCGATCACGTCGAGCGAAGCTTGCGAGACGAAGCGCCGTTGCCCGTTGAGCACGCCGATCAACGGCGTGTACAGCCCGTAGAGCAGCATTACCGCGCTCAAGATGCGGAGAGGCATCACCACGTGGCTTGCGCCGACCGAGTTCGCGATGAACGGAGCAGCCAGAAAAAAGCCGACCGCGAGCAGGACCGCGAAGACCGCGTGTAGATAAAACACGCGGCGAATCGTGCCGGGCTCGGTCTCGGGCGTTGCCTGCGAAACCGCGCGGCTCACGCTTTGAATCGACGTGGTCGTGACTGGGTTATAGGTGATGCCGGCGATCGACAGCACGCTCGCGAGCGCGCCGTAACCGTCGAGCCCGAGCAAGCGTGGCAGCGCGATCTGCTGCACCAAACCAACAGCGATGAAATACACTTTCGCGAATGCAACCGCGAGCCCTCCGCGGCCGGCGGCGCGCGTCGGTTCGTTGTCGGCCCGAGCGCGATCCGGCGCATCGACGATCGGTTCGCGGATCTCGATCGCGGCGCTCGAAGGCACCGCCGGAGCGTCAGAAGCGGGCGTCACCGAAACGCTATGGCATCCGGCCCGGCGACTCGTCAACGACGGACATCAGCGAATACGCGACATCAGGCGGAGCGAGCGCGTTTCGCGTTTGCGCTGTCGCGCTCGCGGCGTACGAATTTGCCCGAAATTCAGCCCGCTACGCGCGCTGCACTGCGATCGCTGGGTGCGCGGTCAGATCTGCTTGACCTTCGAGGATCGGCGACTACTCTCTCGCTCCCTCGACTATTCCAGCTTAGCTCAGTCGGTAGAGCAGGCGGCTGTTAACCGCCGGGTCCAAGGTTCGAGTCCTTGAGCTGGAGCAACTGAACGGAACGATTCGTTCCGTTCGCTAACAACTGCGGCGCCGCGCGTTGCCTGGCGCGGCCGTGAACGGTGTCGGAGTTTTACCAATGCGCGAGCGTCTTTGCTGAGCGCCGCCGAGCACGATCTGCTCCTCGCGTGCGCCTTGATTGGGGTCGCCGAAAGCCGTGAACAGCTTCGTCGCGATGCGCGAAAAATCGCGCAGATCTCGCTCGTCCAACACAGCGACGATGCGTCCCGCGAAGCGCGCGCGCGATTCGACCACGCGCCGCTCAGTGCGCTTGCCGCTCAGGCTGAGCTCGAGCACGTACTCGCGGCGATCTCGTTCGCTGCGTTTCGCTGGAGCAGCCCGCGCGCGAGCAAGGTTTGCAGCATCGGCCAGTCAGCGTCGGCACCGTGTCCGTCATATTTGTTATTGCACCTGGTGCAGTAGCTGGAGCCGAGAGGAGTGTGACGAGCTCGATCTCGATGCGTGAGCGAGCGAGCCGATCGAAGGCACGGTCGAGCGCGATACAAAAATAGCGCGTTCTGATTAGCCCTGAATTTTTAGGGGGTTACCTTGCTCGGCTCGGGTCCCGCAGAAAAATCGCACGTCGCCTTGTCGATTCACCGAGCGCTCGTTCGTCGCCCGTGCAGAGAGTCGAAACGACTCGACAGCCGCCCCGAGCGGGCGAAGGAGCCAGGAACATGAAGGTGATTGTGATGGTGAAGGCGAGCAAGGACTCTGAAGCAGGCAAGATGCCGAGCGAAGATCTCTTACGTGCAATGGGCAACTACAACGAGGAGCTCGTCAAAGCCGGCGTCATGCTCGCGGGCGAGGGGCTACACCCGAGCTCGAAGGGCAAGCGGCTCGTGTTCAAGGGCGGTCAAAAATCGTTCATCGACGGTCCGTTCGCCGAATCGAAGGAACTCGTGGCCGGCTTTTGGCTGTGGCAAGTCAAGTCGATGGACGAAGCCGTGGAGTGGGCGCGGCGCATGCCCAATCCTCACTTGGACGATGGAGAAGTCGAGCTGCGTCCGATTTTCGAGCCAGAGGATTTCGGCGAGCTCCTCACGCCCGAGCTTCGCGCGCAGCAAGAGCGACAGCGCGCCGAAATCGAGGGCAAAGCCAGTCCGCGCTGAGTAGCGCCGAGCGGAGCTTGCGCGATCGCGCGCATCTGCGATGGTAAGCTCGGAATCGGGTGAGCTTACGGCGCGTTTCTGAGTTCGTGAAGGATCGCTGGTTCGGGCGGGCGTTTGCGTGCGGCTGCGTCGCCATGCTCGCGCTCGCGAGCTACGTCTTTGCGATCGAACCTTCGCGACTGGTCGTCAATCGGCAAGAGCTCTCGCTGCCGAATTGGCCAATCGCGCTCAGCGGACTCAGAGTCATGCTGCTCTCCGACATTCACATCGGATCGCCATTTTGGGATTTGGCGCGCGAACGCGAGCTGGTCGAGCGCGCCAACGCGGAGCACCCGGATCTGGTGCTGCTTGGCGGCGATTATTCGATCGACGACGTCGTTGGCGGCCGCTTCGTGCCGATCGAGCCAATCGCAGCCGAGCTCGGAAAATTGCGCGCACCCTTGGGAGTGATCGCCGTGCTCGGCAATCACGACTGGTGGAACGGCGGGCAGCGCGCGCGCGTTGCGCTCGAGGCAAATGGCATCAAAGTGCTCAGCGACGAGGTGGCGTTGTTGCGCGCTCGGCAGACGAATTTCGTGGTGCTCGGCATGGCCGACATCGAAGTGCGAACGCGCGCGCCGAACGCCTCGCTCGATCTCGCGCCGCCTGGTCTGCCGCTGCTCGCGCTCGTGCACGAACCCGACGTGTTCGCGCAGATGGACGGGCGACCCGCGCTGACGCTCGCTGGTCACACGCACGGCGGCCAAGTCCGCTTGCCTTTTCTCGGTCGTCCGATCGTGCCGTCGCAATATGGGCAGCGTTACGCAGCCGGACAGATCGTGGAAAACGGTCGGCACTTGTTCGTCACGACTGGGCTCGGCACGAGCATTTGGCCGGTGCGCTTCCGCGTGCCACCGGAGATCGCGCTCTTGACCTTGCGCTCGGCAGCCGAGGCTCGTTAATCACTCAGTAGGGTTAGAGCGAGCGCAGGATACTCTGGTAGGTCGCGATCCGCTTGTCGAGACCTGGCCAATCGGCGTCGCAGCGCCGGCCGCTGTAGGAGTTGAGCGTGGAGCGCACCCAATCCCCGTGGCTGCGGCCGCGACCGTTGCATTGATAGAACGCGCGCCGAAGAGCTCGAGCCGCTTCCTCGGTTTGCACCGCGAGGTCCGCCGAGCCCCAGACAGTATCGTTGAGCTTGTTCTTGTGCGCTTGCCACAGGCCCCAGGCTCGATGTTGGACCTTGCCGTCGCGGTTTTTGAACGAGTCTCCCTCGTAGTCGCGATAGTCCCCGCGTGCGATGCGAGCGCTCAGCGCGGATTCGTGCGCAGCCACGGTCAGAATCAACGCGGCCCACTCGCGGTTGATTTTCGGGACCGACGCGATTGCGGTCGCGAGCTCCCGCGGGTCGACCGGGTCGTCTTTTTTGGTTTGCAGCGGCTTTTGCACGGTAATTAGCCGTTCGATCAAACTCGGCGCGGCTGCTCCGGCAAAGCTCGTGAACCAGAGCAAGATCGCAAATGTGGCACAAGCCGCCATGATCGCGCGGCGTAAGCGCTCCAAACCGGCGAATACCCGACCCCTCTCAGTCCATCCGCAAGACATCATATCTCAACTTTCCATATGCCACTCAGTAAGTGAGGGAGTGAATAACCGCCATGCGGCCAGAATACAAGTCCTCCCCCAGCAATTATCTTTCAGATTTCAGATCTGCAATGCAAAAGCGTCACACCCTTTCGCGCGTGCGCGAAATCACCCTAAGTTGTTACGTGTTTCGCGACCTCCAAAAAGAAACAAAGAGCAAGGCGGAGGTCACTCGAAGTAACAGTGCGCGCCGAGCGAATCACGAATGAGGCCGACGTGGCGCGCGGTTCTGTCGCGCGAAAGGTGGAACACGAATCAGCGTATCCGTGCGCGACACAGCGCGTGCAGATCGTGAGAAGAGATCGCAAACGCGCGCTCTCGAGCTATGCAGCTGCATGGACGCGATCACGTCGCGCGATGCGCGCGTTCAGATCGCGTGCTGACTGCCATTGAGTCGCCCGCACGTCGCGCATACACCGATGAGCGATCACTTCGATGCACGCTCGCGGCTTCGCGTGAGAACTCGATCCTCGCTTTCCGCGATGAGACGCAGCGACAATGAGTCGCATCTGCTCGCGCATCGATCCAGCGGATGACGTCGCACGACGAACCGCGGCTACTCGCGATCTACTCTCAGGCGAAGCGCGTCGCAGATCGCGCGCTGCGACCGCGTCTGCGTCGATTGCGCCGCAGCGATGGCGTGCGCGATCCGAAATCCCACGAGCGGCGCTCCGAAGAATTCGAGGCGAGGCTTGCAAAAGTTACGAGCTAGCAAACGCAAAACGCCGGCCCTTGGGAGCCGGCGTTTGTCGTCGAATGGCCGAAATATGGCCGGTTTCAGCGCTTCAGTTCGGGCGATGCCCGCGCCGACGAGCCCATGCGCCGAGACCGAGCGCGAACGCGGTCGTGAGCCAGGCGAGCGTGTTCGAGCGATCGCTTTCGCTCTGACCGACCCGGCAGCTGCAGCCCTTCGCCGGAATGGCCGGCTGCAAGCGAGCGGTTGTGCCGCCATCGCCGCCGCCAGGGAACGAGAGGCTACCCGCGGATCCAATCGGCAAGCCGCCGTCACCGAGGCCGCTGCCACTGCCTCCAGTGCCGGAACCTGGCGCGCCGCACACGCCGTTCACGCAAGCCGCGCCGCCCGGGCAAACCACACCGATGCACGCATCGACGCACGTGCCATCCGTGCCGCAGGCCTGACCCGCGGGACAAGTGACGTTGGCGCACTTCGGGTTCGAGCAGCGTCCGTCCGCGCCGCAGGTGAAGCCATCTTGGCAGCCGGTGCAGCTGCAATCCGAGATGCACAAGCCTTTGTCGCAAACGCGACCCGAAGGACAAGTGATGCCGGCACACGGATCGACGCAGCGTCCGAGCTCACATTGAGCCCCACTCGGACAAGTCACGCCGGTACACGGATCGACGCACTGACCTGCCTTGCACGACGTACCCATTGGGCACGTCACGGAGGCGCACATCGGATCGACACATTGACCCGAATCATTGCAAGCAGTGCCCTCGGGGCAGGGGAACTCGCCGCGCTGGCAATTGCCGACGCAGTTGCCTTGGAAGCAAATCGGCTTATCCGGATCGGGACAGAGATTGTCTCCGTCGTCGACAACGCCGTTGCAATCGTTGTCGACGTTGTCGCAGATCTCCGCGCCGGGTTGCACAATCGGGCGGCACATGCCTTGTGTTTCGCCGCCGACCGCGCAGTCGGTGCGACCGACGGAGCAAGCGCCTTGAAGCCCGGTAGTGCACGGCTGATTGCCGCCCACGCAGCTGAGGCCCGAGAGATAGAACACGAAATCGTTGAAGTCCCCGTCGCACGAGCCCATGTTTCCGGGCACGCCAGTCTGATGCCAGTCCGCCGCGGACATCGGCAGATCCTCGAATGCCATGTAGAAGCCGCCGGGATCGACGGTTGACTGGTAAATCAGCGTCGTGACCCAAGGCACGCCGCTCGAGTTCTTCTGATTGTAAGCGTACATCGAGTACTTGTTTTGCGTGCACGATGTCGCTGGATTCCCCACGACGGCGAATCCGACGTACTTGCCCTTGTAGCGCGGGTCAGTCTTGATCATGCCGGAGTCGAACACCTTCGGTGTCCAAACCTGGATGTGCAGGTTGCGCGGGCTGCGATTGTCCCAACCCTTCGGACAGAAGCCGTCCGTTTTGGGTGCACCGTTCTCGTCCAAGCAATTCAGGTAGCTCGGATCGGACGGGATGAGCTCGTAAATCTGATCGGCCGTCGGCGGCGTGGTGCTGTTCGGATCGTCGACGTTGTACCAGCCGAACGAGACTTTGCAGTTGCCGCCGAGGAGCAGGAGCTGCCCTTGAAAACCGCAAGTCGGCGAGAAATAACCGGGCCCGGTCTTCGCATCGTTCACCGGATCGATCGCTTCGTGGCGCCACTTGAACAGGCCTTGCAGCGTGATCGCGTCCCCTGTCACGAACTGCGGATACGTGGGCGGTGAATAGTATTGACCGTAGACGATCGGCGTCGACAGCGCAGCGCCCGTGGTGGGATCCGTCCACGATTGCGTCGTCGAGTTCCAGCCCCAGGAATCGTCGACCAAGCTCAGCTCGGCCTGACCAACGGGTTGAGGCAGCGGCGTTTTCGCGGCGTCCGTTTGAAATACTTGGGCCTCGGCAGGTCGCGTAGCCAGCAGCGCGGCTGCTCCAATGACACACGCACCTACCCACTCAGCGATTCGGCGAGCGCTCGTCGACATACCCCGTGTTTAGCAGATTCGAAACCGGTTTCGAGTTGTTTTATGGAACCGATTCCAGATCGCTTGCGAGGGTTTGGCAAGCGCCTTGCCCAATACTCGGACGCAGCCGAATTGATGCCGTTCGGGCTCGCGCCGTGGAGAAACTCCACGGCCAACTCGCCGGCAAATCCTGCATGCAAAATCTACGTCCGTTCGAATTTTCTGCACAATCTGGAAGGGCTCGTCCCCGCGATTGCACATGTCGCGCGGACGGCTCGATCGACGCGCGTCGTCGGCGGTTAAACTGTGCCGATGTCGCTGATTGCCAAAGGCACTTTCGAAGTCGTGATGAATCCGGAACCGCCGTACGACGTGAGCGAATCGGCGAGCATCGGTCGCCTCGCGATCGACAAGCAATTCAGCGGTGAGCTCGAAGCGACGAGCAGCGTGCAGATGCTCGGCGCGCGCAGCGCAACGGTGAAAGGGTCGGCGGGCTACGTCGCGATCGAGCGCGTGATCGGCTCGCTTGGCGGCAGAAGCGGGAGCTTCGTACTCCAGCACTTCGGCGTGATGAAGCGCGGCGCGAGCGAATTGAAAGTCTCGGTGGTGCCGGACACGGGC
>DATATR010000310.1:0-51288 GCA_036268695.1 Polyangiaceae bacterium
TGCGTGTGCCCGCCGATGTAGCCGTCGGTTGGAACATCCGTAGTGTCGAAGCAGGTCGGCACCTGCGCCACGACCGCGCCGAAGATCACGACTTGGTTGGTCGAACTGCTGCCGAAGATGGCGGAGCTTGGCACCGATTGGCCGGTGAGGTTGAAGTCCTTGGCGATGAACGGCGCAGCCAAGCCGCCCACGGTTCTGTCCGGTGGTTGCTCCGTCGTGCCTACGCCGTCACGCGGAATCATGTAGTGCATGCCCCAAAGATTGGAGTTGCCAGAGGCACATACCAAGCCGCTCGACGGCGGAGTCACCGAGGTGAAATACAGATCCGAATTGAACAGCGAGATCGGCCCGGTGACGCGCTCGCCGCCGACGAATTGTTGCACCCACAGCAAGTCCGCCGCGAACACGTGATTGGCGTCGGGCAGATCGCGCAATGCCCATAGATAATTCAGCATGTTGGGCGCGGCACCGAGCGCGTTCTGGTCGCCGGTCGAAACGGCAATCGTGATGTTGTTGCTCGTGTCCACCGAGAGCACGGGCGGATTCACGATCGGCTGGCCATCGCTCCAGCCCGCCGCGGGTTGACTGTGAATCGATTTGTTGGGGAAGGCATCCCAAAACAATTTCATCGTCCACTGGTCGGGTGAGAAGTTCGACAGATCGGCTTTCCAGATCGTGCCATCTTGGTCGCCGATGAATACGCGATCGGTCACCGCGCCGACGTCCGTGGGAAACGCGACCGGCTGGCCCGTGATCGGCGAATCCAGCGGCGATTCGATCACGCGCGTTTGATACGCCGCTGGAACCTCGGTCTTGCTGCGGCGGAAGGTACGAACGATCTTGCCGGTGTCGAGCCGAACCACGGTGAGCGAGCGCGCGCCGAGGTTCGCGGTGTAGCAAGGTACGCGCGGGCGCGGGGGATAGTCGTTGAACTTCGCCAAATCCGCGGTCGCGGTTTGGCGCGCGCAGCCCGGCGGAGCGGAGGTGCCCGCGTTGCCCGCGCCGCCCGGCCCGCCCGGCAAGATCGCGACTGGAATTTCGCGCGCGCCGGTATTGTCGTCGTCGAACAAGAGGGTCGTGATGATCGGCGTGCCGCCGCCGGTGCCGAACAGCGGGTTGCCTGCGTCGTCAGTGGTGACTTGCCACAAGAACTTGGGCCCGCCCGCTTCCGAGTTGATGTTCATGGTCGGATCGGGGTTCGTGATGTCGAGCGCGAAATAGCCCGGGTATCCGGCGCCGAAGCTCTGCACCAAGATCGTGCGCCAAGTCACGCTCGGGCTCGCGCCGGCGGCCGCATCCGCGGTCGTGCGCTCGAACACGTAAGGATACGTGCCGCTGGTCTTGCGCGCGACGACATCCTTCACGACGGGCACGCCGTCGAGCAAAAGCTGATGTGTGAACGGATACTGCGAAGAGACGTGCGGCAGAACTTGCGGCGGCATGAACGCCCAGAGTTCGTTGTTCGTCTTCGTGCTCACGGTATCGGTATCGCCGACGACGTTGCTCGCGACTTTGAACGCGTGCAAAAAGCCGTCATTCGACGAGGTGTACAGCATCACCGGGCGCGTCACATAGGCGGCTTGGAAGGCTTGGTAGCTCTCGTCGCGCGTCTGCTCCGACGGCGCTGGCACGGCGATCGGCGTCGAGTGAAAGATATCACCGAGCAGGCTGCAGTTGCCGAGCGGGCAGCGCGTGTAGGTCGTGCCGTTGGGGAGCCCGACCAGCCAGTTCATGTAGCGATCGCGGCACTGCTGCGCCGTCATCGCGGTCACGGTCGTGCCCACGGTGTTCGTGCACGACGTGTCCGTCAGACCCATCGACGCGGGCGACGTGTCCGAAACGAACGACGACGCGCTGTCGCCTCCGACCGTGGTGCCCGTTTGCGAGCTGACGCCGTCGACGCCGGTGCCTAGATTCGGGCGGATCGTGCGATCCGAAAATACGTTCGTGCCCGAAAGAGCGGCCTGAACCGAGTAAAACGTGCGCGTCCGGCCACCGCCAAGGTTCAAGTTCTGATCGAAAGAGTCGCCCTTGTTCGGATCGAAATCGGCTGGGCTTGCCACGTGCGTTTGTTTGTCGCAGACCCAGCGCGTGCGCGCGATCGTGCCGGTCCACGGCTCGAAGCTTTCCGGTGTGAACCGCGCCGTGAAGCGAAACGAGGCGGCGAAATCGTTGGGCGAGACCGTCGACGGCGCCGCGCTGAAGGCGGCTTGCGTGCGGCTCGTCGTTTGCGACGAGACGTGGAGCAGGGCGGAGATGTCACTGCGCAGCGAATCGCGATCGTTGGCGAAATATGCGTGCGGGTTATTTTTCGGCAGATCGCCGTTGATGGCGATGCGCGCCAACGTGCAGCAAGCCTGCAGCGAAGGATCGTCCGGGTGGGCGCTGCACAGCGAACTCGAAGTCGAATCGATGTCGGAGCTGGAGAGCGTCGAACAATCGATGTTCGATCCGGCCACGTTCAGCGTATTGAGCGCGAAGCCGATCACCGCGGTTTTCACCGAACCGTGGATGCCGTCGCCTTGCAGTAGCGATGCGGCAATCGTCTCCGGCAGATCGAAGGGGCAGCCGCTGCCGTTGCAGTGCCCGCGCAGATCCATGTTCGGTTGGCCGTCGGTCAACAGGATGATCTGCGTGTCGCGACAGCTCTTGTAGGGATCGTCGGCAGGGCCGAACTTCTGCGTGGTGTTGACCAAATCGTCAGAATGGTCGTTCCACAAGAAATCGCGCGCATCCGAGAGCATGCCGGCGATCGGCGTCGCGCCGTACGGGCGGGTCGCGCGAAGCACTTGTTTGATCTGCTGCGCCTTGGTTTTGTAGTCGAGCGAACCTGGGCTCGGATCGCCGAACGCGACCAAACGGCCTTCCCAGGGCGGCGCCAATTGATTGCGCGCCCCGACTTCCATCGGGCTCGGAGTAACGCAGCCTGCGGGTAAGCCGACATGCGAGGGGCCAACGACATAGCTATACGTTCCGACCTCGCCCGTGCCCGGCCCAGGATCGGTATCGAACGTCATCAGGCCGAAGCGAATCGTGTCTTGGAACCCATCCAATATGCCGTCCGGCGTTTGCACGAACGTACACGGTGAATTGACGTTGTTGTAAGCGTGATAGTTGAAGGCATTGGCCGGGAAATCAGCGGGATTTAGCAGGTTCTGGCTGCCCGGACCCGGCACGCAGCCGCCGCTCATCGGGCGGTGATATGGGTCCGAGTACAAGAAGTCGTAGGGCGAAGTCGGCGAATTGGTGATCTGATATTCGGATTTGAACGCGGCCGAGCCGCGATCGATCGTCTGACAATCGTAGTTCGAGATCGTGCCGGTCAGGATTTCGACCAAGTCGATCCAGCGGCTCTTGTCCGAAAGTGTGGGCGGGTTCGCGATCAGCCCGGTCGCGTTGTAACGGCAAACCGGAAAGGTGCTGCTCGATGTCTTGTATTCCATCGAGCCGGACGTATCGACGAGCAAGAGCACGTTCGGCATTTGCGGATTCGTATCCGCTTGGGCCAAAGCGTGCCCGGCGTAACCGAGGCAAGCCACGAGCACACCGAGCCCCGAGCAGACGCGCGCGCTGCCACGGAACCAGGCGACGCGAAATCTGGAAAGTGGATCTTGTGCTGGATCGGTCATGCTATTGGTTTCCTGCTGAAATCAGGGCGCGCACCACTTGCTGCCCCGCGTTCGACGTCGTGCCGACGCCGTTGACGCAGGCGCCGGTTGGACGAACCTGAGCGATCGCGGTGACAGTTATTTGCACCGGTGAGTGATTGTCCCCTGCGTTCAGCTGCCCCGAGCGCGACGCTTCCGTTAGCTCGAGCATGAAGTCTGCCTCCGTGAGGTTGTTGGCGTTCATGGATCCGACATCGAACAGGTGGTCATTGCTCTGTTGCGCCGCGCTGGTGTCGAGCATGCTCGAGGTCACCTTGAAGCATGGAGCCTTGATGCCCATGTTGCTCTGGCAGTAGAGGTTCGGGGGATTCATCGAGCGAATGATCGTGTCCGACGCGGGCGTGGCCATGTAGGCGGCGAAGGTGGACGTTGCATATTGCGCGACCAGCGTGGCTTGCGCGGCTTCGCGATCGTAGCCCGCGGCGACCTCCGCCAAACTAGTCGAGCGAACCGCGAAAATGCCGACCGCCGTCAGCAACGTCAGCACCATGACGACGATGAATACGGCCGCACCGCGCTCGCCTTCACGCCGGCCCGCGCTTCGCTTGGTCACCATAAAATATCCCGTTGATTGTTGAGCGAGACGTCCGCCTGAAAGGTGCGCACGCGCGCGAACGGTTCCGCGCCGCTGCCGATGTTGAAGCGAAACAGTCCCTGCGTCGGGCCTGCGCTGGTGTCCTGGGCGGTGCCCGCGGCGCGATCGCTTTCGCGCGAACGTACGCCGAGCCGAACGCGCACCGTGCGAATCAGCTCGGGCTGGCTGCCAGTGGCGAACACGCTGGTCGTGAAGTTGGTGAACGCAGCAGCGCCAGACTGCACCGTGCTGATCAGCGGATCGCAGCAACCACCGTTGGTGCTGCCGGTCACGGCCGTGATCTGAAAGCCCAGATCGACGGCATATTCGGCGACGATCTCCTCGGTGCCGTTGACCGCGTTGCCGTTCACGTCTTGTTGAACGCGCACGAGCTCGGTGCGATCGGCTTCGCCGGGCCCATTGGCGCTCGCGGCGTAGAGCGTAGCGTAATTGGTTTGTCCGAGCGGCGTCTGGCTGTTGTTCGATAGATTGCGCAAATCGTAGTGAATGAAATTCACGACGTTGATCGTCGCTTCGCCGGCGCCCGAGCCGATGATATTCACGCCGCAGCCTCCGGTCGCGCCGGAGCGAAACTGAAGCGGCGGCGAATCGTTGATCACTACGACTGGCGCGCTGCCGCCACTGGCACTGAAGATCTGTCCATAGTACTGCTTACCGTACTGCACGATGCGCAGCGCTTGACCCGGTGTGAACACGGATTGCATCACCGCGTCCGTCGGAGCCGCGCCGTTCGTGAGGCGAGCCAGCGCGGTCGAGTCGGGGCGGATGTAGAAGCTGACGGTCGGGCCGCCTGAAGGCCCGATTTTCGCGGGATAAACGTCGCTCGAAGCGTACGAGCCGCCGAGCATGATCGACTGCAGATTACGGCCATTCGTGGCCAGCACGCCCGTCGCCACCGCGGTTTGAATTTGCACGCTCGCGAGGTTTCTGAGCGCCGCTGGCCAAGTCGCGCTCGGAGGTGTGCACACTCGGATGTCGCGCGCCACGTTCGGCGAAGAAAGAAACCCGGCGCGTGCGATGTCCGAGCGCAAGCGCTCGAAACCGAGCAGTGCGCTGACGGTCGCGTTCGCCACGCGCGATTCACGTTGATAAAATCGCCCGCTGTCGCGCGCCAGCGCGAACACCGCGAGCGAGACGAACAGCCCACCGGTGAGCGCGACCATCAGCTCGACGAGCGTGAAGCCGGAGGCATTCGCGGACGCATGCCGCGCGGGAGTCGAGCGCGTTTTCATTGCGTCATGTTCTCGCGAATCGCGGTGATCTTTTGCACGAAGTGGAACGAGCTGCTGTTGCCGCTGATCGAGCCGATCGGCATCGCGGCGGCGCACGGGCTCACGCTCGCTTGCGGCGAGCTCTGACCGTCGCGCAACCAGAACACGCGCACCTCGGCACGGATCAGACCGTTCCCGCTGCTCGCATTTTCCGGATAGAGCCAGGACAGGCGGAGGTGCGAGCAAAACACGGCGTTCGTCAGATTGGTCGTGTTGACCGGATTGCCGAGCGCGTCGAAGGCCGGGCCGAAGTTGAAGCGAACCGCCTCATATTGCGGCAAGAACCAGGTGTTTGGGGTCGGTATCACTTGCTGGAGCCAAACGGTGTCCGTCTGCAGATCGCTCACGGAGTTCTGCGGCGAGGGATGGTTCCACGCCGCGCCGTCCGCCTGCAGCACGTCGAGCCAGGATTCGGCGATGTGCGTCGCGATCGCGAGGTTCTTTGCGTCTTGGTTCGACGCGCTCGTGACCTTCTCCATCGAGATGATGCCGGCGACGCCGATGCCGAAGACCGAGATCGCCATGAGCAGCTCGACCGCGGTGTAACCGCGCGCGCGAAACACCGCGAACGTCACAGCGAAAGCCTCGCCATGCCGTTTGGCAGCACGCTCACGTTGCGCACGTTGCCGGTCGACGTGCGCGTGACCGCGACGTTGACCATCGCGGTGATCGGGACCAGCGTATTGGCCGCGTTCACGCGGAAAAACGCTCGCCCGCGCGGCGTGAAACACATGTCGAGCGTCGACGTAGCGGCGCCTGCGACGCTCACGTCTTCGGTGACACCGGGATACGTGCTGCTCGTGAAGTTACCGATGACGCGGTAAGCCGTCGTAGAACCCGTTGTTGGCCAACTATTCGTGGTGCAGGTTAGCGGCATCTGTAACGTGCAGTTGCTGGTACCGCCTGCCGGCATGGCCTCGAGCACTTGAAAGCCGGTGCCCGACGTATAACGAACGAGCACCGCAAAGCCTTGGCCGAGCGCGCGGAGCCGCGCGTTGCGGTAGATGAGTGCAATCTCGGAGGCTGCTTGATTCGCGCGGCGTTCGCGCAGGCGCTCGACGATTTGCGGCACGGCGAGGCTAGCCATGATGCCGATGATCACCACGACCACCATCAGCTCCACCAGCGTGAAGCCGCGCTTCGAGCCGAGCGGGCGCGTTCTGATCGAGTGCAAGAAATCCACGGGTCCGGTACACCTTGAGCAAGGGTTGTGCCGGGATCTTCCTCAGAAATCAGCCGATTTTGCGATATTTTTCGACAGTTGAGCGCGGTCGGTCGGTAAGGATTGCGCCGCTCCGCAACTCTTGCGAGGTAAGATGATGTGTTGTTGCTCGGGCCTTTGGCCGGATGCGGGCGGCTCAGGACTGCTGACAGTAGCGCGAGCAAGGCGCTAAAACGCGCTCGTGTTCAAGCTCTCACGCCCTGGCTCGTTCGCGCTCGGCTTGCTCTTCGCGGCTCAGACGCTGTCTTGCAAAAACAAAGACGCGCCCGTCGACCATGGCGCGGCGCCGCCGCCGATCGAAAGCTCGAAGCCTGGCGCGTGCGCAGCGGGCGGAGGCACGGTCAAGGATGCGACCAGCGCGGCATTCTTTCCGCGCACGGCGGGTGACTACTGCATCGATCCGAACAGCGAAGCGCGCGCGTTCGGCGAGAACGCGCCGAACTCACTCGACGCGGTTTGCACCGAGCTCTTCGACGGCGAATGCGAAATCTATAAAGGCTACGGTTTACGGCGCGTCGTCACGCTGCGCTACATCGACGGCAAAGGATCGCCGGGCGCGGTGAACGTGAACTTATCGCGCTTCGCGACCGTCGAAGGCGCTTATGGTTTTTTTACCAAGCGCGTCGTGGCCGACGCGGATCCGGCCGACAGCGTCCCAGCCGCGCTCGACGCGGGCGGCGCGGGCGCGCTCGGTTCCGGCATCGCTTACGTTTGGCGCGCGGACATGGTCGCTGAGCTCAGCTACACGAACGAGCTCGAGCCGCCGGATCAATTGAAAGCGAGCGCGGAGCGCGTGTTGCCTTCAATTGCGATCGCGATCGGCAACGCGTTGCCGGGCGACAAGCATCCGCCCAGCGCAGTCGGCATTTTGCCGACCGAGCAACGCTTGCCGATGGGCATCAGCTTCGCGTCGAAGGACGTGCTCGGCATCGCTGGCACCGGGCCCGGCGCGATCGGTTTTTATCGCGCCGGCAGCGAGCGCTATCGCATCTTTTCGCTCGTGCGCCCGGACGAAGATTCGGCGAAAGACGTGCTGAAGACACTGCGCAAAGTCGACGGCGCCAAAGCGCTGAAAGATACCGGCGTCGATGCGATTTCGTTTTCGCTGCGCGAAGAAGAATCGTCGCCGCTCGTCGGCTGGGTCGTCGGCCGAAAGGGCGGCACCGTCGTAGGTGTAGGTGATGAAGTCTTCGTTCTGCGCGGAAAATCCGAAGCCGATGCGGCGCGTATCCCCGAAGCAAAAAAACTGGAGCGCGTGAAAGCAATCCTGTCGCAAACAAAGACGGTCGGCACGGGCTCAGGGGCGAGCGACAAACCGTGACGGGAAAAATCCGCGCGCCGGGCTAAGCTCGAACCAACGCCGTGGACTTCGAACTTCCCGAACATCATCAAGTATTGCGCGCCCAAGTGCGCGAGTTCTGCGAACGCGAAGTGCGTCCGCACGCCAAACGCTGGGATCGCGACGAGCACTTTCCGCAGGAGATCGTGCGCGGCTTGGCCGAGCTCGGCCTGCTCGGCATTCGCATCCCCGAAGAGTACGGCGGCGCGGGCATGGATATGCTCGCGTACGCAATTTGCGTCGAGGAATGCGCGCGCGTCGACGGCTCGCTCGCGCTCACCGTCGCGAGTCACAATGGGCTCGGCACCGGGCACGTGCTTCGTTTCGGCAGCGAGACACAGAAACGAAAGTATTTGAGCAAAGCCGCGACGGGCGAGTGGCTCGCGGCCTGGGCACTGACCGAGCCAGGCTCCGGCTCGGACAGCGCTGGCCTCAAAACCACGGCCGTGCGCGATGGTGACGATTGGATCATCAACGGCACCAAGATGTTCATCACTCAAGGGTCGGTCGGCGGCTTTTGCGTCGTGCTCGCGCGCAGCAACAAAAACGTGCCCGCACAACACGGCATCACCGCGTTCATCGTCGAGACGAAGACGCCCGGCTACGCAGCGAGCAAGAAGCTCGAAAAGTACGGCTGTCGTTCGAGCGATACGGTCGAAGTCACGCTCGACAACGTGCGCGTCTCGGACACGCAGCGCCTCGGTGAAATCGATCAAGGCTTCCTCGACACGATGCGCATCCTCGACGGCGGGCGCGTCTCGATCGCGGCAATGGCGCTCGGTCTCGGCCGCGGCGCGCTCGAAATGGGCGTGCGCTACGCCAAAGATCGGCACGCGTTCGGCAAGAGCATCGCAGAGTTCCAAGCCATTCAATGGCTCTTGGCGGACGGCAAGACGGAGCTCGACGCGGCCGAGCTCTTGATTCATCGCGCCGCGTGGCTCGCTGACAACGGCCGGCGTTTCACGGCGGAAGCATCGATGGCGAAGCTCTACGCGAGCGAAGCCGCCACGCGCGTGTGCAACAACTCGATGCAGATCCACGGCGGCTACGGTTACACGCGCGAGTTCGACATCGAGCGCCACTTGCGGGACGTGAAGCTGTGCGAAATCGGCGAAGGCACGAGCCAAGTGCAGCGCATGGTGATCGCCAAAAATCTGCTCCGAGATTGAGCCGCTCGGCGCCGAGCGCGTGGCTACTCGGTGCGCAGGATCACGTGGAAACCGAATTGAGTTTCGACCACGCCCGAGATCTCGCCGACTTTGAGCGCGAACGCAGCGTTGGCGAACGCCGGCACCATCGTTTGGCGATCGAATTTGCCGAGATCGCCGCCGCGTTCGCCCGCGCCCGGTTCGTCCGAATACTCTTTGACTAGCGCCGTGAAATCCTCGCCGGCTTTGGCTCGCTTGTCGGCTTCCTCGGCGCGAGCGCGCGCTTCTTCCTTGCTGCGACCGATGCCCGGCGGCGCGTGCAGCGCCCCTTTGTAAGAAACGAGCAGGTGACGCGCGGCGACCTCGGTCGGCGCGGCTTCATCGAGCGATAGTGTCGTCGCCGGTTTGTGCGCGGCTTGACGCTGTTCGGGCGCGACGATCGGGTTCGGCGGCGGCGCGATGCGCGGCGGATCGCCCGCGCCTTCGAACGTCGTCAATACGCAGCTCGAGCACGATAGGAGCGCGCCCAAAACGAGCGCGCTGTGCGGCAGGCCGGCGATGCTCGAGCGAACGTGCACGGCGCTCACTTCGTGCGCTTGATCACGTGGAACCCGAACGGAGTTTCCACGACGCCTGACACTTGCCCGACCTTGAGTGCGAACGCGGCGTCCGCGAACGGCTTGATCATCGTCTCGCGCGTGAACGAACCGAGCGCGCCGCCGCGCGAGGCGGCATTGGGCTCGTCCGTGTATTCGGCCACGACTTTGGCGAAGTCTTCGCCCTTCTTCACTTTGGCGAGTCCTTCTTCGGCGCGCTTTTTCGCTTCGTCCTTCGTGCGCGTGATGGTCGGCGCCGCGCGCATCGAGCCTTGGTACTGCACGAGGAAGTGGCTCGCTTCGATCGAGCTCGGCGCGTTTGCTTCGGCCGTGGTCCCCGTCTTCGTTGCGCTCGGCTTTTCGGTCGCGCTCGTCTTGGTCGTGCTCGCATCTTCGCCGGCCGCCGCGGGGTGACCGAATGCGCCGAGACCGCCCAAGATGCCTCCAACAACGAGCAGGCCGAGCACCAGCCACGGCGCCCAGTCCGGAATCCAATCATCTGCCGCGGCCACCCGCGCGCTGCGGCTCACCGGTGCGTGACTGCCGCGCGCGCCGCGTTTCGCGTGCGCATCGTCGTCGTCCTCATCCTCATCTTCGTCTTCGTCTTCGTCTTCGTCTTCGTCTTCGTCGTCTTCATCCTCGTCATCCTCATCATCCTCTTCTTCGACGACGCGGGCGGGCGGAAGCGTGTTCGGCGCGGCTGCGGTTTCGTTTTGACCTTTGAGCTCGGTCTTGAGCTGCGCATCGGCGCCAGCCGAGCCCGCGTCGCTCGCGGGCGCACTGGCTTCTTCGGCAGCTTCGGTCGCGGTCTTGTTCGGCTTCTCGTCGCCGCCTTTGCCGCCCCATTCGCTGTCGATCTCGTCCGTCGGCGGCGGGGGAACCGAAAAAACCTTCTTGGGGAGTTCGTCGCTCATGGTCTTCTCCGAGTGTCGGGAGCCTTAAATTTCGGCAAAAGCAGAGGTGATCACCGGGTCTTCGCGATCCCCCGCGAAAGCTTGCAGTGCGACGCGGCCGTCGCCGAGCTCGTAGCCGACGGTGCGGATCGCTTCGCCGGGCCAAACCGGCTTTCTGAATTGTGCGCTGAGAGTCTTCAAGCGGCTCGCGTCGCCGCCGCACAGCTCTTGAATCACTGCGCGCGCGACAAATCCATACGTACAAAGGCCGTGCAAAATCGGTCCCTGCTCGAAGCCGGCCATGCTCGCGAACGCCGGATCGGCGTGGAGCGGATTCAGGTCGCCCGATAGTCGATAAAGCAAAGCCTGCTCGGGCGAAGTCATTTCGCTGTGCTCGAACGACGGCGCTTTGCCCTCGGGAATTTTGGGGGCTTCGCTCTTGGGTGGACGTTCGCCGCCGAAATTGCCCGCATCGCGCACGAGCAGTTGCCACTCGGTGTCGAAGCAAGGCTCGCCGTTCAGCGTCGTCTTCGTCTCGAGCACGACTTGGGCGAGCTTCTTCATGTCGTAGATGCCGCGGATCGCGCCCACGCTGCGCAGCGTGCCCGCGGGCGGCAGTGCCCGATGCATGCGCAGTGTCTGTGCGCCGTGCACGAGCCGCGTCATGTCGCAGCGCGTTTTCTGGAACAGCTCGCTGACCGGGCCATACGCCGGAATCACGCCAAAAGTCGGAAACACCTTCGGTCCGCGGCCCTCATATAAATAGTCGAGCTCCGCGCGCTTGGCGCCGATACCGAGCGCGTACGCCACGACCGTCTTCCAATCGTAGGTAAAGACGTGCGGTTCGGTCTTGAAACCGATCGTGGAAAGGTCGAGGCTCATGCGCGTTTTCGGGCGACACCCCTATCGCGCCGCTCTAGCCTGGTCAATGCGCGCGCCCTGATTACTCTCCGCCTGCGCGAGAAGCTCGTGCAACCCCTCGTCGATCCCGCACAAATTCTGGCACACGCACTCTCCGGCGCGGCGATCGATTTGCGTGGTTGGGCGCTCGCATGGGCCCGCGTGGCCCCGGCTTTGACCCTAGTCCCGGCCTTCGGGCTGACCGCGTTGCCCGCGCAGAGTCGCGCCGCGCTCGGCCTCGCGCTGGCCGTGAGCATCGCGCCTGCGCTCACGCCCGCCGAAACGGGCATGCCCTTCGGCATCGCGATCCTGGTCGAAGCCGCGCGTGGGTTGCCGGTGGCGCTGTCCGCCGCGGGCGTGCTCTGGGCAGCCGGTATGGCCGGCGGCCTGACCGACAATTTGCGCGGCGCGCGCGAAACCCAAGCGCTGCCGATCGTCGACGAAGAGACTTCACCGCTCGGTGCGCTTTTGTCTTTGCTCGTGGCGATTGTTTTTTTGGAAGGGGGCGGGGCGGCGCGCGTCGTCGCAGCGCTCACCGAGCGCGCGACGATTTCGCATGGCGTGCTCTGGCAAATCGCGCTCGGGCTGACCCACGCGATCGAGCTTGCGCTGGCGGTCTCCGCGCCCATCGTCGCGGTGTCGATCGTGCTCGAGCTCGCGAGTGCACTGATCGCGCGCGCGGCCACTCCGGCGTCGATCGCGGCCTTGCTCGCGCCACTGCGCTCGATGCTCATCTTGGCCGCGTTTGCGCTGCTATTCGAGCGTATGACGGCCTTGCTCGCCGCGATCGCGGCGAGCACGCCGTGAAGCGTTCACAGCGGAATGCGATAGGCGATCGTGACGCCGAGTGAAAAAATGGTGTTTCGCCCGGTCAGCGAGGCTTCATCCAAAAGCGGATCTTTGGCGGCGTTCGTCGGCAAAAACCAATTGCCGTAGCGCAGCGTCGTGCCGAGCGACCAATGGTTCGCCAGCCAAAAAACCGCGCCACCCGCCACGCCGATCGTCGCGCCTTCGGTGCGGATGGTCGAACCGTTGCCGCCGACAAGCGCGAGATCTTGGTTGTCTTCGACCGAGAAGCGATCGTTGACGACGGCCAAGCCGCCGGTGATGCCCCACCACAATTCGACGCCCTCACTAATGTAAGGATAGTGGCGAATCGTGCCTTCGAGTGTGAGGTAGCTGCGGCTGTGATCGCGCACGATGCCCATCGGGTCGCTTTGCGGCGCGTCCGTGGTCGGAATCAACCCGAGCAAGAATCCAGCGCCGAACGCAAAGCGCCGGTTGGCGCGATAGAGCTCCCATGCGTCGAGCTCGAAGCTCGTATCACCCTTTTTGCAACCGCTGCCGCTGCTGTGCTGCGCGCACACCAAAGCGCCCGGCAACGTCAGCCAGCCAACGCCAGCTTCGGCGATGCCCGTCGGACGCTCGAGCGCGGCGAAACCGCGCGCGACGCGCGCTTGATCGAGATCGTCCGGCGAGCCGCGTTGGCCTGGCAGATTCTGCGCCGCTCCGTGCGCGGCGAAGCTAGACCCAAAAAGCGCGAGCGCGAAACCAGCGAGCTTTTTCACGGCGAGCCCTTCGCGGCGCTCGGCGCATTTCCGGCGAAGGCACCGAGCTTCGCCGCGACGCCCAGCGCGACGCCGGCACCCAAAACGAAACACAACAGCACGAACAACGCCGGTCGCGTCGCGCCCGGCGCAGTGGCATGCGCGCTGGAGCCTGCGGAGCGGGGCGCCGCCAAATGAAGCTCGCGTGGACTAGCTTCGGTCCTCGGCGAGAAGGCGTGGCCGCGGCGAGTCTCGGAGCTGAGCGCAGATTCGTGCGTTGCGCCGAGCTCGCGCGCGATCCCGGAAGTCTGCGCGACGCGGGCGAGCTCGCGCGCGAAAACGCGTGCGTTGGCTGAGCGCGCCGCGGGATCCTTGGCCAGATTTCGCTCGACTAGGCGCGCGAGCTCCGGCACGACGTCGCTCGCCGCGGATCGCGATGAGAGCGGCGGCGGCGCTTCTCGTTGTTGCTTGAGCAGGATTTGCACCGGGTTCTCGCCGTCGAACGGTGGAACGCCGGCGAGACACTCGTAGAGGATCGTGGCCAAAGCGTAGACGTCGCTGGCTTGCGTGGCTTCGCCGCCAGCAGCGCTTTCCGGAGAAATGTAACGAGCGCTGCCGAAAATTGCGCCCGCGTGCGTCGCGATCGAAGGATCGCCGTGGTCGACGCGCGCCACGCCGAAGTCCAGCACCTTGACGAAATCAGGGTCGTCACCGCGTTGCACGAGCATCAGGTTTTCGGGCTTCAAATCGCGGTGCACGATACCATGCTCGTGCGCAACGCCGACCGCATCGGCAACTTGCAACATGATGTGCAGCGCGCGCACTTGGCCGAGCGCACCTCGAGCCAAAATCGCCGAGCGAAACGAAAGCCCATCCAAATACTCGAAAGCAATGAACGGCACCTTGACGCCGTCGCTCGCGCACTCGCCGAGCAAGATCACGTTGACTAGATTGGGATGGCTGAGCGAACCCGCGACGCGCGCCTCGCGTCGAAAGCGGCTGCACAAGGTTTCGTTCGTGGCCAAGTCGCGGTGCATGATCTTGAGCGCGACCGTGCGCTCGACGCCGAGCTGATGCGCGCGATAAACGCGACCGACCGCGCCGGTGCCAATCAAAGCGTCGAGGCGAAACGCGCCAGCGATGGTTCGACCCAGATATGGATCGGGCCCGCTGTCGGCCGCTCGCGGCGACAGCGCGCTGCCGTCGCGTGGACAGAAAATCACGCCTTCGGCATAGCTCTCTCCGCATTCCGCGCAGCGACGCCGGGGCTCGCCCATGGCAGAACCAGCCTAGCATGCCAGCCGGGCCCGCCCGGAAGCACCGCCTTTGGCCGCGCGCGCGGGCAGAACCGCGAGAAATGCTCGGCGCACGAAAGCATTGTGACTTTCGGGTCGCATCACTACGCTCCGCCGGCCATGAGCGACGACTTGCCCCGCGAACCACCGCCCGAGCCGCTAGCGGCCGAGGAGCGCGCGGTTCCGGAGCCGGACGCTGCCGCCACAGCGGCGGCGCACGTGGGGACCTACAGCGTCAAGTTGCCGACTTTCGAGGGGCCGCTCGACCTGCTCTTGCACTTGATCGAAGAGCACGAGCTCGACGTGATGGACATCCCGATCGCGTTCGTGGCGCAGAAGTACGTCGAATACATCACGTTGATGGAGGAGCTGAACATCGACGTGGCGAGCGAATACCTCGTCATGGCCGCGACGCTCACGCACATCAAATCGAAGATGCTGCTGCCCGTCGTTCCGACCGACCAGGAGGACGAGGCCGAGCTCGAGCTCGATCCGCGGGCCGAGCTCGTGCGCCGGTTGCTCGAATACCAAAAATACAAGCATGCGGCCGAGCAGCTGGCGGGCAATCCCGTGCTCGGTCGGGACATCTTCTTGCGCGGAGTGCCGGCGCCGAGCGTCGAAGGCGCGGCGCCGCTCGCCGGGCTCAGCTTGTTCAAGCTGCTCGATGCCTTTCAAGGCGTGCTTTCGCGCGCGAAAACCACGGTCGATCATCAGATCGACTTCGAGCGTTTTTCGATTACCGATCGCATCAACGAATTGTCGGATCTGCTGAAGTCGCGCGGTCGAATGCTGTTCGAGGAGTTGTTCGACGGTTCGCGCACTCGTGGCGATTTGATCGTGACCTTCCTCGCGATTTTGGAAATGACACGGCTCAGGCTCACGCGCGTCGAGCAAGAGGGGCCACTCTTGCCGATCTTCATCGAACTAGCCGTGAGCGACGACGCCGAAGCGGGTTCCTTGTCGGATGATTTGGATCAAGCCTATGGCGGCGCGCCGCGCGATCTCGAAGCGCACGCGGAGGCCGAGCCCGCCTCGGCGGAATTCGACGCTGAGCCCGAGCCCGACGAATACGACGACGGGGTCGAAGAAGAAGCACACGAGCCGGACGACGAGGCAGACAGCGAGTCGCCCGAAACCGATGACACGTCCGATGCGGAGCGGAAGTGATGGCAGCCAGGAAACGCAAGATCGCACAACCCAAGCGCGCCGCTGAACCCGAGGCGCCGGCGGACGCAACCGAAATGGCCGCCGTCGAGACGGCTGCGAGCGAAGCATCGGAAGCGCCGAATCGCGCTGAAACCGCAAAAAACGCGGCACCGAAGGCCGAACAGGTTGAAAGCATTCTTCCGCCACCCGAGTCCGGCGAATCGGACGCCATGACGCTCAAGCCGCCGCCGAACCTCGATGCGGAGAGCGACTCCGCCGATGAAGAAAGCTCGTTCGACGGTGAAGGGTTGATCGGTGAGGGAGCAAACTCGGTCGACGAGAGTCGTGTCGACGATACCGGCGCATACCTCAAGGGCTTGCTCGAGGCGTTGCTCTTCGTTTCGGATCATCCACTCGAAATCAAAGATCTCGCGCGTGCCGCCAAGATCGACAAGAAGCGCGCGGAAGAACTGGTGCGAGAGCTCCGCGCCGAGTATGAGCATCGCGGCATTCGGCTCGACGAAATCGGCGATGGTTATGGGTTCCGCAGTAACCCGACTTACTCCGAATACGTGCGCGGCTATTTGTCGCTGCGACCGGTGCGGCTCTCGCGCGCGCAACTCGAGACGCTATCCATCGTCGCCTATCGCCAACCGATCACGCGCCCGGAGATCGACGACATTCGCGGAGTCGACGCGGGACCGGTGTTGAAAGGCCTGCTCGAGCGCGATCTCGTGCGCATCATCGGCAAGAAAGACGAGCCCGGGCGGCCGATGCTTTATGGGACGACGCAGACGTTCCTGCAGGTCTTCAGCCTCAAATCCCTGCGCGATTTGCCGACGCTGCGCGAATTCACCGAGCTCAACGACGAATCGCGCAAGACCTTCGCCGAGGAGCTCGGCGAAGAAGCGCCCGAAGGTCCGATCAGCTTCGAGCAAGCCATGGCCGAAGAAGAAGCCACACAAGCCGACGGCGAAGACCGGAGCGCGCGGTCCGACGCTGAACCGTCCGAACGCGTCGAATCCGACGCCGACTCAGAATCGTCCGCGCCGATCGAATCCGACGCCGAAGATCGCGAAGCCGAAGCGGCCGAAGACGAGGAAGACGACGAGGACGACGAGGACGAGGAAGACGACGAGGACGACGAGGACGACGAAGACGACGAAGACGACGAAGACGACGAAGACGACGAGGACGACGAGGACGACGAGGACGAGTAGCTCGCGTCGTTCGTTGGTTGTTGGTTATTTCGTCGCTTCGGGTTTCGCGCTCGGCGCAGCCGGATCCGAGTATTGTTCGGCGAGCTTCAAGGTCTGGTCGAACAGCGCCGGGTGCTCGGCGAGCTTTCGCACGAGCTCCCAAAACTTCGCGTCAGCAAGACGTTGCAGCCCGACTTTCGCCGCACCGGCCTGGCCCTTCGCTTGACGCAAGATTGAGCTCGGCCCTTTTTTGCGCAACGCTTCGAGCTCGCCGACGAAACGCTTGGTCGGAAAGAGCTCTCCCGCTTCCCACGCCGCGACCTCTTTCGCGTCGATGCCGAGCGTTCTAGCGAGCTCTTTTGCAGTGCACGACAATTCTTTGCGGAGTGCTTTCAGCTCGTCGGGCGACACGCGGGCGAAGCTAGCATTTCTTGCGACAAGGCGAGCTCGGTGAGCGATCGCACGAAACCGCCGCCGCGTGCGTGCCGACGTGAGCCTCGTGCGATCGCTGCTTCCTCTCGCGCTATTGGTGCTTACGGCTTGCGGATCGGGACTCTCGGCGCCCGAAGCGAGCGCCGGAAAAAATCTGGTTTCGTTCGAGCCGAGCGCGGACCCGAGCGCGGTCGCCGGCGTGTTTCGCGCGCGCATTCGAAGTAGCAGCCTCGATGCGGGGCAGGCGTCGTTGTTTCAGGGCACACTGTCGAGCTACTACCTTGGGCGGATCAAGAGCGGGGATTTGCCGGACACGCTCACGGCCCGGCAAATTCCGCTGGTCAGCTGGCGCGAAAATGGCGAGCTCGTGATAGCGCCGACCCGAGCCCTGCCCGACGATAGCTATTCGCTGGCGAGCGCTTCGGGCTTACTGAGCGAATTCCAGGTCGTGAATGCGGCGCCGCTGCTCGATCGCTTGTGGCCGCCCGCTTCGGAGTTGGGCGAACTGTCGCACGTTGTCTATTGTGGAGACGGCTCGGCGCCGCTTTCGCTCGACACGCTTCGGTTCGAACCTGGCGATCTCGCGTTCACGCCGCTCCCAGGTGCGGACGAGAGCGCGCTCTTCGCCGATCGCTGTGTGCACTTCGAGCCAGACACGGCATTGACGGACGGACAGATCGTCGTGCCTCCGCCGGCTTTGGCCGGCTTTGCGCTCGATCCTGCGCCTTTTTCAGCCGTTTCCGCGCTGCCCGTGTCGGCACTGGGCTGCCCCAACCAAGAAATCGCACTCGGTCTCGGCTGCGCGACGATCGCCGACGATCGCATCACCGTGCATACGCCCGACGCGGCTTTGCTGTGGACGATCGATAGCGGTCACGGCTCGCTCTTGGAGGTGAGCCAGGCGAACCCGTTCGTCGTGCGCGGGCTCACGCCGGGTGCGAACGAACACCTCGCCGGTCGCATCGACGACGAATCGGGAGCGGTTCAACAGTTCGAGCTCACAGCCGCAATGCAAACCGCGCGTGAGCGACCGGTGTTGAACGAAGCGCTCGCGAACCCGCTCGGGCCGGAACCGCAATCGGAGTGGATTGAAATCGTGAATGACGGCGAGATCGCGCTCGAACTGTCGCACTTTTCGCTGCGCGACGGCGGAGGCACCAGTGCATTTCCCGAAGCGACGCTCGCCCCCGGCGAATACGTGCTGGTCGCGCGCGACGATTTCACGACAAGCTCGCTGGATGTGCCGCTTCGGCCGGGCACGCGGGTGATTCGCGTGCCCGCGCTCGGCAAATCCGGGCTCTCGAATAGCGGTGAAATGCTTGCGCTCGTCGATCACGACGCGAACGTCATTTCGGCGTTGCCCTCCGTCGCGACCGACCCAGGAAAGAGCCTAATTCGCCGTCATTCGTGGTCACCCGACGACGATCCGAGCGCGTTCAGCACCGGCACACCGACGCCCGGCGCGCCGAACGACTGAGGCTAACTCAGCTGCCGGAAATGATCATCTTCGCGGTGCGGAAGGTCGGCGCCGCGGTGGAGGTGATGAGCTTCAAATCGTTCGCGATGCCGTCGATGCCTTTGAGCATCGCGTCGAGCGTCGAGGAGATCGTGATCTCGCTGACCGGGAATGCGAATTTGCCGTTTTCGATCCAAAAGCCGGCGGCGCCGCGCGAAAAATCCGAAGTCATCGGGTTGAAGCCGAAGCCCATCATCTCGGTGACGTAGAGTCCGCGTTCGGTGCTGGCGATCAGCTCTTCACGGCTCAGCTTGCCGGCTTGCATCACGAAGTTCGTGGTCGAAGACGAAATGCTGCCGCCGCTCCGCGCTGCCGAGCCCGTCGATGCGCGACCGAGCTTGCGTGCGCTGTACGAATCGAGCAAAAACATTTTGAGTACGCCATGTTCGACCACGACGTTCTTGCGCGAAGGCAAGCCTTCGCCGTCGAACGGACGCGAGCCGGGCGCGCGCGGGATCAGCGGATCGTCGATCAGCGTGACGCCGGAGTTTGCGACCTCCGTGCCTTCGCGTTCCATCAAATAGCTGGATTTGCGCCAGATCGCGCCGCCCATCAGGCAGCCCGCGAGGCTGCCGATGATCGAACGCGAGACGTCCGAATCGAAAATCACGGGGGCTTCTTGGGTTGGCACCTTGCGCGGGCCGAGCTTTGCGAGCGTGCGTCGCGCTGCTTCTTGCCCGACGAACACCGCGTCTTCGAGCTCTGATTGATGGCGATGCGCGGACCAGTAATGCCCGCGCCGCTTCTTGCCGCCTTCGTCTTCGACTACCGGCGCGACGGTGATCGCCGCGTACGAGCCGCGGAGCGCCGCTTGAAATCCGCTCGAGAGCACGAGCGCGCTGGTCGAATTCGTGCGCGAGAACGTCGCGCCTTCGCTCAGCTTGATCCGCGGATCGAATTCGAACGCCGCGCGTTCGGCGATCGTCGCTTGTTCGATCGCGCGCTCGGCGTCGATCGCGTAGAGCCCGGCGTCGAACAAATCGAGCTCGGGAAACGGCGCTTTGGCGAGTAGCTCGGGTTCGGCAGGACCAGCGAACGGATCGGGTTCGCTCAATTCGGCGAGCATCAACGCGTCCGCGACGCAGCGCTCGATGCCGGCCGCGCTCAAGTCACTGGTCGAAGTGAGCGCCACGCGATGATCGCGAATCACGCGCAATGAAATGCTGTGATGCCCGGCTTCCTCGACCAATTCCGGCTTTCCGAGCCGCACGCGCGTGCTGAGCTCCGAGCCGCCGCGCGCGCTCGCCTCGGCTACGTCCGCGCCCGCGCGCCGTGCGCGTTCGACGACTTCGGCGGCCAACTTCGAGAGCTCTTTGGAGTCGTCGTGATCCATCGCGGACATTCTTTCTGATTTTGGGGGTGGCCTGCTGCGGCTCAGCCTTCGCGGCTCATGCGTTGCAGCGCGCGGAGCGTCCACGCGCTGGCCCCGCCGAGCACGGCGAGCATCCAAATCAAAGCGTAACCGAGCGGAGAGCCCGCGACTCCGCGCGTGCCGAAGTCGCCGTGATACTGCGCGTAGTTTGCGTGCACGCTGAGCCGCGGAAAAGTGGCCAGCAAAAAAACGGCCGCAAAAAATGCTGGAACGACCGCTTTCCGCACGACGCGTGAAAGCCTGCGCGCGCGCGCATCGGCTACCGCGGCCAAAAATCCGGCCGGCACCGAAGCCGCCGCCAGGAGCACGACCGCGATCGGCACTGCGGTCGGCAAGCGCTCACTGTCGACGAAATAAGCAAAGGACCAATCCGGTTCGAACGCGACGAAATACGCCGCGACCGGCGCGAACACCAAGAGCGCGAACGCGGTCGTGAGCAAGAGCGCGCGCCCGCCGAGCCCTGAAGTCGAGCGCCCGAGGTCACCGACGGCGGCCCAGGCGCAGGCAACGCCGAGCGCAAAGCCCAATAACGGAGTGACCGGCGCCGGCATGGAACGAGACCTTCCCACGTTTTTCTCGCCGATGCAGCGCGAAATGTGGCTCTCCGGGTCGACGTTTTCGAGCCCGTGGACTAGACCAGCCGCGATGGATAAAGAGCGCTTGCGAGAGCTGCTCGCTGCGGTGCAAGGCGGATCGCTCGAGATCGATGCAGCGCTCGGCAAGCTCGCCACGCTGCCCTTCGCCGATCTGGGCTACGCGCGCGTCGATCACCACCGCGCGTTGCGGAGCGGCATCGCTGAAGTCGTGCTCGCGGAAGGCAAGGCGCCCGAGCACCTGATCGGCATCGTGCAGCGGCTGCTCGTCGCGGGAGATAACGTGCTCGTCACGCGGCTCGCTGGCCGAGGCGCGGACGAGTTGCTGCAGGCACTTCCACAACTGAGCTATTCGAAGCTCGCACGCACGGCGAAGCTCGTGCAGCGCCCGATCGCGGAGCGCGAAGGCGCGCCGGTCGCGGTCGTGACTGCGGGCACGAGCGACATTCCGGTCGCGGAAGAGGCGTTCGAGACGCTCGCCATGTTCGGCCTGCCCGCCAAGCGCTACTTCGATGTTGGCGTCGCCGGCATTCATCGCTTGATGGCAGAGCTCGACGCGCTCTGCGCGGCACCCGCCGTGATCGTCGTCGCCGGCATGGAAGGCGCGTTGCCGAGCGTGGTCGGCGGGCTGATCGGCGCGCCGATCGTAGCGGTGCCGACCTCGGTCGGCTACGGCACCGCGCTGTCCGGCTTCACTGCGCTCTTCGGCATGCTCACGAGCTGCGCGTCGGGCATCACGGTCGTGAACATCGACAACGGCTTCGGCGCGGCGATGGCCGTCGGCCGCATCCTCTCGCTAAAATCAACGATGGAACGACGATGAGCAGCGAGCGAATCTTCGCGCACGGCCACGGTCACGACGACGATCACGATCACCACGATCCCGATCATCAGCACGAGCCCCATCATCACGACGAAGACGACGAAGACGACGCGCACACCCATTCGCACGCGCACACTCATTCATTGGGTCACAGTCACTCGCATGAGCACGAGCATGAGCATCGCCATGAGCATGTTCACTCGCACGAACATCGCCACGGGCATCCGCACGTGCACGGGACGGACACGCGCGCCGTCGTGATCGAGGGCGCGCCCGAAGCGCATCGCGACTCGTTGTCGTTGCACGCGGGCGCCGGAAAAACGCTCTTTCTCGACGCATTCAGCGGCATCGCCGGGGATATGACGATCGCCGCGCTGGTGGATTTGGGGGTGCCTTTCGAGGTCGTGCGCGACGCGGTGGGGACGCTGCGCGTCGGTGGCTTCGAGCTCGAGCTCAAGCGCGCGCGCGGCGGCGCGATCGGCGGCACGAAATTCGACGTCGTGGTCGCCGCCGCGCAGCCCGATCGCCGCTATCGCGAAATCGATGATTTGCTCGCCGTCTCGACGCTCGGCGCGGGCGCGAAGCATTTGGCGCGCGCGATCTTTCGGCGCTTGGCCGAAGCAGAAGCGCACGTGCACCGCATTTCGATCGACGAGGTGGCGTTTCACGAAGTCGGCGCGGTCGACGCGATCGTCGACATCGTCGGGGCGGCCGCGTGTTTCGACTATTTGGGTGCCGAGGTGGTCGCTTCACCGCTGCCGATGGGGCGCGGCAGCGTGCACTGCCAGCACGGCATCTTGCCGCTGCCTGCGCCAGCGACGCTGAGCTGTTTGCGCGGCGTGCCGACCGTCGATGCGGGCATCGAAGCCGAGCTGGTCACGCCCACGGGCGCCGCGATCGTCGCGACCGTCGCAAAGCAATTCCTCGCTTGGCCGGCGTTTGCGCCGGAGCGCGTGGGTTGGGGTTTTGGCACGCGCGGTTTGCCGGATCGATTGAATGCTCTCCGCGTCGTGCTCGGCGTGGGGCAGGCGAAGTCCGCGCGCGCTGGCGAAGCCGAAGCGACGCACGTCGTGCTCGAAGCCAACGTGGATGACATGACCGGCGAACTCGCGGCGCACGCGCTTTCGAACTTGCTCGAGAGCGGCGCGCTCGACGCCTGGGCGACGCCAATCGTGATGAAGAAAGGCCGCCCCGCGTTGATCATTTCCGCGCTCGTCGAGCGCGGCGCGGAGCAGCGCTTGGCCGAAGTTTTATTGCGCGAGACGCATTCGATCGGTGTGCGGCACACGGAGGTGTCGCGCACGGAGCGACCGCGGCGCACGATCGACGTCGAAACCGAGTACGGAAAAATTCCGGTCAAGGTCAGCGAAGGGCCGTTTGGTGCCGCGCGCGTGAAGCCGGAATTCGATGCGTGTGCGGCGGCGGCGCGCGCGCACGGCGTGTCCGTCAGTGTCGTGATTGGGGCTACCATTTCCGCTTGCGGGCGGCTGGGCTGAGCCCAAAATCGATCAGTCCGGGCGTTCGAGCTCGAAACCGGCGGCTTCCCAGGCGAGCACACCGCCTTCGAGGAACGCGACGGGCACGCCTTGTTCGGCTAGTTTCTGCGCGAGATCTTTGGTTTGGTCGCCGGAGCGGCAATAAACCACTGGGGTTGCTGGCAGCATGTGTAGCTCCGCCAGCCGAGTTTCGATTTCGGTGATTGGCATGTTGACCGCGTGCGGCAAGTGCGCGCGGGCGAACACCGCGGCTTCGCGCGTGTCGACCGGCACGACGCGACCGGCTTGCACGAGCTGCGCGAGCTCGTCCGGCTTCAATGCGCCTTCCGCGCGCGGCAAGAACGGATCGAGCATGTCCCGGAGCTCGCGGCGCGGCACCGCGCCGACTTTGCCACCCACTGGGCGACCTTGATGGAACACGACGAAGGTCGGCACCGACTGCACACCCATCTGCCGTGCGATCGTCGGCGAGCGATCGATGTCGATGGTTACGATCTTGGCTTTGCCTTTGAGCTCGCTGGCGAGCGCTTGCAGCTCGGGTGCCATCGTTTTGCAGGGGCCGCACCATTCGGCGCCGAACTCGACCAACACGGGCTCTTCACTGAGCAATACTTCTTGCTCGAAGTTTCGTTCGTTCACGGTCGGAAGGGGCATGGCGTTTCTCCGGAGATCCGGGGGAAATTTGAGGTGTTATGCAGCTCACTCGCGGGCATTGCCAGCGGCAAATGGCGGAGACTATGAATTGTCGATTGCGGACCGCGCGGGCGGCCGGAAAAGCGTGTGCAGCGCGGCTGTTAGAAGTGCCACGGAGCCGGCTGCAAGTATGCTCGCGAGCGGATTTGGGTTCGGCGCGCCGAGCAGTGGGCCCCAAGTCGGCGGAGCGGCCGGCGGGCGCAGTCCGGCTTGAGTCAGCGCCGCGTCGAGCGCGGTGAGCCACGCGATGCTGAACGACGCGCTGACCAAGACTGGGCCGATCGAAGCCGGCAAGCGCTGGCGCACGAGCGCGACGAGCGGCGTGCTGCCGAGCGCGCGTGGCCCAAAATCGTGATCGCTCGCCTCGAGCCGCACTGCTTCACAGCGCAAGAGCCAGGCGAGCTCGAGGCCGTGCAGCAGGCCCAGCGCAGAGAGATAGACGAGCGTGCGCGTCGACCAGGCCCAGAGCACCGCGGCGATGAATACCGTCGGCAGTGAGCTCACGCAATTGCACAGGAAACGCAGCGCCGAGTCGAACGCGCGCGGCCCGCTCGCCGCGACGATGCCGCACGGGATCGCGACCGCGAATGCGACGGCCATGATGAACGAGCCGCCGAGGATCGCGAACTCGAGGCCGCGCGCGTACATGCCGAGCGCGGGCGAACGCGACGCGAGCAGCGCGGCCGAGAGCACGAGCAACGCGGCCGCTCCGAGCGCGATGCTCGCGCGTCGCTTTGCCGAGAGCGACTCGTTCACGATTCACCTTCCGCCACGCGAGCCGTCACGCGTGGACGCACGAGCTCGGCGAGCTCGCGCAAGAGTAGCGTCGCGAGCGCGAGCGCGAGCGAAGCGGCCATCCACGCATTGGTGTCTCCGGAGCCGAGCGCGCGCGCGGCCGCGCCGCCCAGACCCGGCAAATGAAACCCAAGCTCGACCAGCACGATTGCGCTGAGCACGAACGGCGGATAGGTCGCGCCGAGCGGCGCGGACACGAAGAACGCGCCCGCGAGCGGAGAACTGCCGTTTGCAACTAACGTCGAGCGCGACAAATGACGCGAAACCCAGGCCGCGGTCGTGAGCATCACGATCGCCGCGGCCGCGAGGTAACTGGCACGGCTCGGTTCCGACCCGGAAAGCAGGCGCACGAAGGTCGCGCAAGGAATGGCTGCGAGTGCCGTGCCGAGCACAGCCGAGGCATAGCGCGCGCCGGCCGTGCTCGCGCGCCGTTCGAAACGCGCCCACGCGACGGCCAGCGAGAAGCCGCCGCCGAGTCCGCCCAAGAGCAAGAGCAGCGTGGCCGGCAGACTGCGTGCGACCAAAGACCGAGCGCTCTCACCGCTGCGCGTGCGGCCGAATCCCCCACGCAATACGTCGCCGAGCCATTTGCCGTAACGCGTTTCGGCGAAGGTTGCGACGAGCCGGCGCGGGCCGTCGAGCGCGGTGTACTCGCTGCCGTGCAGATCCCAGAAATCTCGCCATGCCTCGGCCGAGCGCGCGGCTTCGTCGACGTTTGCTCCGGCGCCGAGCGTGACGCTGCGGCCCGTGACGTGCGCGAGCACCGAATCCAAGCGCTCGATACGCGCAGCGTCGCTCGGCGTTTTTACCTCGCCGAGCGCTTCGATCAAGGAGGGGAGCGCGAACGTGTCGACGTGGATCAGATCTTCTCGCCGCAGCGCGACTTCGCGTTCGGCTAGGCGCGCCGTCGAGTGGCGCACCGCGGGCGCCCGAAAATCGATCGCGCGATCTTGCCAAAAACGCGTCCAGAACAGGACGGCTTGGTCGCCACTCGAGAAGTCGTCACGGTTTCCCACCTCCATCCGTTCAGCGACTCGAGTGAGCGCCAGCGCGACGCGCACGCGGCTTTCCGGATCGAGCGAATCGAGCGCGGGCAGCACGTAGGGTAGCGCTGCTCCGCCGAGCCGCGCGAGTTCTCGACTCGCACGTTCGGCATCCGGGCCCCCGCGTGAAACGTCGCGCATTGCCGTCTGCGCCAGCTCTGCGATCCCGACCGGGGCGCGATTGAAGAACAACGGCAAGGATGCGAACGGATCGCTGTTCGCGTGCGTCCGCGCTGCGTAGCTCGCGCACGCCCAGAGCGAACCAAGCGAGACGGCGACCAACGTCAGCGCGATCCCGAGGAGGCTTCGGATCGCAGCCTGCAAGTTCAATGGAGACGTCCTGGAGCGAACAAGCTAGCCTGCCGAGCGGTCAAACCGAGCGGCGGGCTAGCGAACGAGTAGATACCCTAAGAGCGCGACGAACAGCATCGCCCCGAGCACCATGATCCCGACCACGGATGGCGGCAGCCCGCTGGTCGGGATCGAAACCGGTTCGTTGTCTAAAGTGAAAGTCGGCGGCGGGCCCGAGTTCCGCGTCGCAGACGGGCTCGTGGGCAGCGCGGCCGCGAGCGGATTCACCGCGCCGACCAGGGTGTGCCCAACGCGCAGACGCCGCGATTCGCGATTCGGTTCCTCGTTCGCGGCTAGCAGCGGCGCGGCAAGCTCTTGCGCCTTTGGCGTGACCGCCGCGGCGCGCACGGTCGTGTCCGGCGCCTCGGGAAGCGCGTATTTTTGGTAAGAAATCAGGCTGGTCGGGTCCGCGGGCTCGAGCCCAGCGCCGTCGAATTCAGCGACGATGACGGTGATGTTGTCGTGGCCGCCCGCGCGATTCGCGCGATCGGTGAGCTCCTTACAGGCTTCGAGCGAATCCTTCGCGCCGAGCAAGACTTCGCGGATTTCGTCGCCGCGAACCATGCCCGAGAGGCCATCCGAGCAGACGAGCAAGCGGTCACCACGGCGCAAATCCACGAAGGTGAGATCGACTTGCACCGTCTCGGCCGTGCCGAGCGCCTGCAAGATGATGTTGTTGTGCTCGAAGGTCTCGGCTTCTTCTTCGGTGAGCTGCCCGGCTTCGATCAGCTGATTGACGAGCGACTGATCGCGGCTCACTTGTGTGAACTTGTCCCCGCGAAGAACGTAGGCGCGACTATCGCCGACTTGCGCGACGAACAAGCGCGAGTCCATCAAGGCCGCGATCGTCGAGGTCGTGCCCATGCCGCGGCGTGTGCGGTCGGCGCGTGCTTCGTTGAAGATGCGCATGCCGGCTTCTTCGACCGCGTGCACCAAACGGCGCGCGAGGTCGTCGTGGTCGGTTGGCGGATCGCCGTGGACGAGCTTCTCGTAGATGATGTCGACGGCGAGTTGGCTCGCGACTTCGCCCGCGGCGGCGCCGCCCATGCCGTCACACACACCGAGCAACGTGCCGCGTTCGCCCACGAGTTGCTCGCGGTCACCCTCCATCAAGCTGCGCGTGCGACGTGTCAGATCTGCGACGAGGAAATTGTCCTCGTTGTGCTCGCGAATTTGCCCCACGTCGGTGCGGCCAAATACGCGAACCTTGATTTGTCCCTGTCCGTCGGAGCCTTGGTCAGTCATCGCCCGTCCGCCCGCCCGACGTCGAGCCGAAACAGATGTTGACCAATGCGCACGTGGTCCCCGGGGCTGAGCTCGCGCTCGGATCGAATCGCCAAGTAGGTTCCGTTCGAAGAACCCAGGTCGCGCAGGCTGAAAGTGCCGTTGGTCGGGTCCCGGGTAATCGCAGCATGCCGCCGGCTCATGAAGGGATCATTGGTGAAGACGATGTCGCCCTGCTCGCGACCGACGACGGCTTCGTCGCGCGTCGGATAGTAGACGTCCCGCGTGACCCCTTCCACCGTGCGTTGGCACAGCCGCATGTTACGGGCGGCGGAAGGGGAGCCGAAAATCTGCGTTCCCCTTTCCACTGCGGGGCTGAGCCCTTTTTCAGCGTCGCTCACTATCTCGAACCTTAACACTTCAAGCCCTATCAAGACCAAGTCCCCGTGCTGGAGCCGCTCCTGGGCCCGAAGCCTCACATATACTCCGTTGACGGATTCCAGGTCCCGCACAAAAAAACGGCCGTTTCGCCGGGTGAGTCGCGCGTGGCGGGGCGCAACGTAAGGATCGTTCGGCAGCACGATGTCGCCTTCTTCGCGGCCGACATCGGTTTGATCGCCAGTCACTGGGTATTCGCGACCGGGTTTGCCGTCCTGCCCAATGACGACGAGCCGTGCTTCGACTGCTGCTTCGGCGTACGGCGGACTCGCGGCAGCTGCTGCGGACGCGGCTGGCCCGAAGGCCGCGCGCGCTTCTTCCGGCCCCGTGACCAGCTTCGCGCCGCAGAACTGGCAAAAGGACATGTGGGCCGGGTTCGGGCCGCGACAGCGCGGACACGCGACCGTAGCGGGCGCGGCCGGAGCCGCGGCGGGTAGCGCACTGGGCGCTTGAGGAGCGGTGGCTGGCTCGGGCGGTCGGTCGAGCGACTTACCGCAGTTCGAGCAAAAGCGACCGCTCAGCGGATTGCTCGTTCCGCAATGCGCGCACGTGCGCTCGGGTTGCGAAGGCGGCGAGAACGCAAACTGCGGCGCCGCCGGTCGCATTGGTGGCTGACTCGGCCGTGGCGGCGCTGAGACCGGAGCCGACGCGAACGCGGGCGGGGGCGGAAAAAAAGGCGCTGCCGGAGCTTCGGGCTGAGCCGGCTTTGCTGGCGCGAGGCCTCGCGGCGGAGTTGGCTGAGCTCCCGCCACAGCGCTCTCTGCCAAGCGATTTCCGCAGTCCTGACAGAACCTCAGGGACTCCGGGTTCTCTTTGCCGCAGCGGCTACACCTCACTTAATTGCCTGTTCTATGGTTCCCACTACCCATTACTTCAAACTGGGTATGGAGGGCCAGCGAAGAGCCTTCTAGCGCGCTCGGCGTCGGGACGGACCGAGAATTTGCGGCTACCAACGGGCGAGCGGATCTCGAAGTTCGAGTGTCGCCTCGAGGCCGATCATGTGCGCGAGGCCGAAGCCCAGGTAGCGGTCGGCGCGGTCTTCGCCGGTGCTGTCGCGCCAGGCGTGCATCAAGAAAGCTCGGTAGTTCAGGGAACAGCCGATGACCGTGGATTGGGTGACCTGAAACTCGAGGCCGATGCCCACGTTCGCCGTCGGGCCGATCGTGGCCGCGCCCCACTCATTTCCATAAACGACCGCGCCGAAGCCGAGGGCGCCGTAGGGCGTGGTGCGGTTGCCGGCATCGAGATAGTAGCGCGCCTCGCCGCGCAGCTGCTGGAGGATGGCGAGGCGCAGCAGGTTGGAGGAGTCCTGGCGTGAGAATTCGTACGCGCCGCCCAAATACCAAGGGCCGCGCGAACGGTAACCCATGCGGATTGCGAGCCCGCCGCCGCTACCAAGAATGCAAGGGGTCGTTGCGCGCGCGGGACACACATCGCCCCCTGACGCGAGTTGCTCCACGACGAGCCCGACGCCGTATTGGAAGTACTCCACGTTGTTCGGCGGCGGTCGCTGCGACTCCTGGGCCGAGGCCAGATTCGGAGCGCACCACGCGCCGAGCGCCGCGAACGCCACAGCCGCGAAGCGTGCGGCTTTCCTGCGGGGCGCAGGGTGTGCGCTCCGGGCTTTCGGTTTCGAGTTCGAACCCGGAAGCGTCTTTGTGATCGTCACGGGCTTGACTGTACCCGAATCCTTCGTCTAAAGCCGGGTCGAGTCCAGAGGAAGCTAACGGAATGGAAATTCACCTCGACAAGCGCGCTGTTCGCCAGATCCGCCTTTCTGCGCAAGAGGCCATCGAGGAGGATGACACTGAGTCACTCAGGGAAGACATCCTCGAGGCGTTTACCGAAGACCAAGTCGAGGAAATCGAGCGCCGGCTAGACAACGGCGATTTTTTCGAATTCTTGACCGACGTCATCGACGAATGGAGCGGCGACGACGTCGACGAATTGCTCGAATTGCTCGAAACGCAACTCGGCGAAGTCGGCATCGATCTCAAGACGGAATCCAAAGGCGAAACGTCGGACGAAGACGAAGACGAGCCGGACGAACCGGACGACGACTTCGAAGACGACGACGACGAGGATGAGGACGACGAAGACGACGACGAGGAAGAGGAAGAAGAAGCGGACGAAGACTGAGCACCGCGCGCCAACCCGCGGGCTTCGTTTCGCCGATTATTCGGCTTTCGTCGCGCTCGGCGGGCCGTTGATTTCGCGCCGGATGTAGTCGTGACATGGTCGCGCTGGCGTAAGCTTGAGGCTATCGCAAATCTCGGCGGCGCACGGCGCGTAGCGCGAGTCGGGGATTTGCTGGAGCAGAATCGCGAGCGGCGCGCAGGCTTCTGTGTTGCTCGCGTGGCGCGCGAGCAGCGCTTCTTGCCAGAGCGCATCGTCGCGCAGGATGCTGCTCGGGAAATCGACGTAGAACGCGTGAAAGGCTCGGCGCGCGCGCGGCTCGTCGTGAAGCGCGTCGCGATAGAGCTCGGCCAAGTGAAACGCGGCTTCGGCGTAGCGCGGCCGTTCGTAGCTGCCGGTCATGTGCGAAACCTCGCGCGCGGCGAGCATGCGTTCGAGCAGTGCGATCGCGCGCGTGGGATTGTCGAGCCGCTCCTCGCAGCTTGCGCCGTGAAATAGCGCATCGTCCCAATAGGCGCCGTACGGGTAGGGGAAACGCTCGGCCACGACGAGGTAAGCGTCCCGCGCTTCGGCGAGCTTGGCTTCATTTTCGAGACGCCGCGCGCGCTCGTACAGGAGCTGTTCGGCGCGCTCCGACTGATCCAAGCCGGGTTCGACGCGCGAAATGTAGGCGAGCACCGCGGCGTCTCCGCCGTGCTCGGCGAGCTCGGCGAAATAGCGACGCAGCGCGAGGCCTGCGACGCCCGAGCTCGGGTATTTGCGGATTGCGGCTTCGAGCTCGGCGTAACCTCCGGCTTCGTCGCCCGAGCGAAGCCGCAAATCGGCGAGCGCGAAGGTCGAGCGCGCGGCGCGTTCGCTTTTGCCGTTCGCTAGCTGCGTGTAGAGAGAGCGCGCGCGTTCGACGTCGCCAGCGCGCTCATCGGCGGTGGCCGCGCGGTAACGCGCTTCGGCGCGATCGCGCGGCGAAGCAGCGGACTCTGCGGCTTCGAGCCAATACTGCGCGGCCGCGACGAATTGTCCGCCTTCGTAAGCTTGCTCGGCGCTGTGCTCCGCGCGCACGTACGACGGCGGCAATGCCGGCGCGCACGCGCAGAGCAACCCAACCAAAATCAAAGCACGCTTCACGTCGGATCCTCGAGCTCGAGCGGCTCGCTCGGCGTGCGCGCGGCAAGCGCACTCGCCAAGAGTTCGTAGGCGATGATCTGAGTCGCTTGAGCCAAATTCACCGACGGCTGATCGTTGGCCATCGGGATGCGCACGTGGAACTGCGCGAGCGCGTGCTCGGCTTCGGACAGGCCGGTCTTTTCGTTGCCGAACAAGAAGGCGACTTTGCCGCCCTGCGCGGCGTGCTCGATCGCCCGAGCGGCGGCCTCGCGCGGTTGAATCACGCCGGAGAAACCGCGCCGCGCGGTCGTCGCGAAAACGAGCTCGGCGCCGGCGACAGCGCTCGCGAGCTCATCGACGCGGAGCGCGCCGTGCAGCACGTCCCAGGATTTCACGGCCATTTTAAAGGCCATTTCGTGCTCCGGCACCGCGAGTCGGCCAGGCTTCACCAGCACGAGTTCGGTGAAGCCCATGGTCTTGATCGCGCGCGCGCTGGCACCAACATTTTCCGGATAGTGGGGTCGCACCAAGACGAAGCGCGTCGCTGCGTGAATCGGCAAACGCAATTTTGGAGTCGGGATTTCGAGCGGCTTGTCGAAGCTCACGGCGCGGCTCTTCCGTGCTCGGATCGCGCGCAACGAAAACCGAGCGAGGGCTGGCGCTCATTCGGGCGAAACGGCTCGCGCGCCGCGCCGCGCAGCCAAGCGAGCGGCGAATTGTAGCCGCCGCCGCGCGCGACGCGGGCGCCGGTGGCGTTCGCCGCATCGGGACCGCTCGGATCGATCGCGTCATCGGCCGAGTATTGCGTCGCGTAACGATCGAAGACCCACTCCGAGACATTGCCGGCTAAATCCAAAAAACCGTCAGGCGTCTTGCCCGCGCGAAATGAGCCGACCGGCGCGAGCTCGCCGAAGCCATCGGTCGCGTCGCTGCGATCGAGGCCCAGCCTGCCGTGATTGGCGAGGTGCCCATTCGCGAAATTCCCCCAGGGAAATCGCCTGCCTTCTTGGCCGCGCGCAGCGCGCTCGAACTCCGCTTCGGTCGGGAGGCGCGCGCCGCGGAACTGGCAGAAGTCGTGCGCGTCGTCCCAGCTCACCAGCGTGACCGGGTAGTTCGGGCGTTGAAAACGGCGCGCGCCTTGTTCGTATGGCGGCGCTTTGCAGCGCCCGACGCGCACGCACGCGAAGTAATCTCGCACCGTCACTTCGGTGCGATCGAGAAAATAGCCGGAGAGCTTCACGCGATGACGCAGAAGCTCGTCCGCGAACGTTTGCTCGTCGCAGGTCGTCGCGAGCGGCTCGCGTTCGCAGAGCAGCGTCGATTCGATCACTTCGTTCTCGCTCGAGCCCATGAAAAACTCGGACTTCGGCACGCGGATCATCTGCGAGCCACGCTGATGCAAGAGCACGAGCCCGCCGCTCATCGCGACCTCGTCCGTGCTGCCCTCGAGCGGCCACGGCACGAGTGTCGCGTCGGGCGCGCTGCGCGCCTCGGTGTTCGGCGTGCCGAGCAAGAGCAGCGCACAGCTGAGCGTCGCGCCGAGCGCGACTCGTTCGGCCACGCGCGTGCGCCTCACGGCTCGAGTTCCTGCGCTTTTCCCGCGTCGGCGCGCAGCGGAGCGCCTGCGTCGCCACGCTGCGCGCGCGGCTCGTGCTTGGTCGGGCTCGGTTTGGTTTTTGGTTTGGGGGCTTCGCCCACGCTGACGGCCATTGGCGGCGTGCTACTCGCAGCGCCGGCATCGACTGCTTCGCTTCGCGTCGTGGCCTCGGCGGCGCGATCCGGTTCACGCAGCCCGAGCATCAACTGAAACCCGGCAATGCCCAGTAGCGCGCCGATCGCCGCGCCGCCGATCACGAGCCGCGCGGTCCGGCTCTCGTGCGCCGACGGTTCCTGCGAATGGTGGCGTTGGTCGGGCAGGGTCGGCTGTTTGCTGCGCGGACTTTGAAACAAAGCTTCGGACAGCGCGAGCCCGAGCGCACGCGCGTCTTCGTAACGCGCGGCGGGATCTTTGCACAGGCCGCGCGCCAGCACTTCGTCCACGTGCGGATCGACTCCCGCAATCTCGGCGATCGGCGAAGCTTCTTCGTTCGTGATCCGCGTCGCGACGGCGATCGCGTCTTCGCCGGGGAATGCGCGGAGACCGCTGACCGCTTCGTAGAGCGTGGCAGCGAGCGAAAATTGGTCGCTGAGCGGCGAGAATTTGCCGGTTTCGATGCACTCGGGCGCGCTGTACGCCGGAGTACCGAGTAGGCCGCCGTCACGCGTCAGCGTGGAATCGGGCACGCGCGCGATGCCGAAGTCCGCCACCTTGGCGCCAGTCGGCGTGAGGATGATGTTCTCGGGTTTGATGTCACGGTGAAGCACGCCGGCGCTGTGCGCAGTCGTCAGCGCGTCGCCGACTTCGCGCGCGAGCTTGGCCGCCGCTTCGGGGCCGAGCGGACCGCGCAGCAAGCGTTCTTTCAGAGTCAACCCTTCGGCGTACTCGAATACCAAACACAAGCCGAGCTCGGGATCTTCGCCCATATCATGGAGCGAAACGATATTCGGATGACTCACGCGGGCCGAGGCGCGCGCCTCCTGGCGCATGCGGTGAAGCAGCGCCTCGTGTTGCTCGGGCGGGATCTGCAGGTCATCGCGCAAGAGCTTGATCGCGACGCTGCGATCGAGCACCGGATCGTGCGCGAGCAGCACGCGGCCCATCGCGCCGCGCCCCAGTAAGCGCTCGATCTGGTAGCGGCCGATCTGCGCCGGCAGGCTGCGCTCAGTGGGATCCATCGCCGATCGTGCTTATAGCGCAAGGCCAGCGGGTTGACCGGCTCGTTCAATCGCTGCCGGCGTCGGCGTCGTCGTCGGGCTTCTTCTCGTCGGGCTTCTTGTCGCGCGGCGGGGACGGCGGCGGTTTTCTCGCCGGTTCGCCGTATTCGTCGTGCAGCTTGCGCACCAGGCCATCGCGCAAAACCCGCTCGTGATACTCGGGCATGGTCGGGATTTGAACGAACAGTCGCACGTGGCCGTCGGCCTCGACGACCTCCACCGATCCAGTCGCGGTCGCTTTTTTTTGTCCTGGCAATTGATAGCGAAAAATCAGGTACGCCGCCTCGGGGTCGCGCTCGATCACTTCGTAGCCGAGGTCGACTCGCAGGTAACGAAGCGCGCCACTGTACGTTTGCGCCTTCGTGTACTCGCTCTCGCCGCCGACACGCGCTGTCGCGCTGCGGGCGTCGAGCAGGGCCGCGGCAGAGAGCACGCAACCGAGGACGAATGCTCTCCGGCGAAGGCTCGGCATTGCTCGCTCCGTTAACAGCGCGCTCGGCGCCGGGCCAAGTTCTTTGCGCTATTCGGGCAGCACGCCGTCGAGCAAGCTTTGCGGACCTTCGGCCAGCAAGAAGTGCACTTCTTCGTCGCCGTAGAGCTCGCGCACGCGCTCGATCCCGGCTCGGACCTCGGCGATGTCCGACGGCCGATGCGCGTCGCTGCAGGCCGCATGGTAGAGCCCGCGCTCGAGTAATTCTTCGGCGCAGCTCTGAATTTGACGGCCGTATTTGCCGACCAGCGCCGCCACGTCGAGCAGCGCGCCGATGCCGGTGTCGACCATGCGTTCGAGCGTGTCCGGCGCTCGCCACAAGCAACGATAGCGCTCGGGGTGGGCAATCACCGGCAAGAGTCCGCGCACGCGCAGATCGAGCAAGCGATGCTGAATCATCGGCGGAAAATCGATCTCGTAGAACTCGAGCAGCACCGCGCGCCCGCCGGGATAGGGCAGGGCTTCACCCGCGAGCAAGCGCCGAAACACGACGTCGTCGAAATAGTGCTCGCTGCTCAGCTCGAGCGCGGGCAATTTTTCTGGCTCGCTCAAGCTCGCCCCAAAGCGATCGAACGCGGCGCGGATCGTCTCGCGCGTGTTGTCGAACATGCCGGGCCGCGTGTGCGGCGTCGCGATCACGCGCGAAAATCCGAGCTGCCCCAGGCCTTGCAGCATCGCCACGCCGTCCTCGTCGGAGCGCGCGCCGTCGTCGATGCCTGGCACGTAGTGACAATGAAGATCGACGAAGCCGCTCATGGACCGTCGCAGCTTAACCCCGCTCCGCCTTGCCGCACGCTCGAGCGCTTTCTCGGTCAGCGGGCCAAAAGGCGATTTTTGCCCAAGATCCGCGCGCACCCGTCCGCGACGCGGCCGAGCACGGCGCCGAGATCACCGCCGCGACCGGAAATAAAGACCTCCACGCCGTCGACGGCCAAGCGCCGCACCTCGGTTCGGCGACTGAGCACATCCATGCGCGTCGGAACGGTGTCGTTTGCGACCGAACCGAGCGGCGCCAGCGCGGCGAGCTCGTCGCACAGTTCCGCCGCGCCCGCGCCGGCGACGAGCAAACCCGCGTCATCGCCGATCGCGACGGCTTCGAGCTCGGCCGAACGTCGTGTCGCTTCGAGCAGGCGCGTCAGCGCGATCAAGGTGTTTTCGCTGCGGGATTGGCGGCGCTCGGGTTCCGTCGCTTCGCGCCTCCCGTTGAAGGAGAAATCCGGCATGCTCGCTTTTCGGCGCAACGGGCAGGTTGGGCCAAGTTTTTTGCCATTTCGGAGGCGGAGATTCGGGCGCTTGCCGTGCTAAATGCCGGCGCGTGGTTTCTTTGCTTCCCGTGCTCCGCGAACGACGCACGATCGTCTGCGTGGGCGCCGGCGGCGTCGGCAAGACCACGATTGCAGCCGCGCTCGCGCTCGGTTTTGCGCGCGAAGGCCGGCGCGTGCTCTGCATCACGATCGATCCGGCCAAGCGCCTCGCGGACAGTTTGGGTTTGGGTGCCATGCAAAGCGAAGAGCAAGCTGTCAAGCCCGAACTCTTCACCAAGGCCGGCCTCGACGTGAAAGGCTCCTTGACCGTACTCATGCTCGACACGAAGCGCACCTTCGACGATCTCGTGGCACGCCACGCTTCGAGCGCCGAAGCCCGCGATCGGATTTTGCAAAATCGCATTTACGCGTACGTCTCGACGAGTCTTGCCGGCACGCAGTCGTACATGGCGATGGAAAAGGTGCTGCTCGTGCAAAAAGATCCGCGCTTCGACGTGATCGTGCTCGACACACCGCCGACGAGTGACGCGCTCGATTTCTTGGATGCGCCCGAGCGCCTGATCGAAGCCATCGACAGCGCCGCGATGCGTTGGCTCGTCGACACGTTCGAAAAATCTGGGCGCTTTAGCTTGAATTTGGTGGCACGCGGCGTTGCCTTCGTGCTGCGCGGAATCGGCCGGCTCACGGGCAAAGGATTTCTCGAGCATTTAGCGGAATTCGTCAGCGAGCTGAACCAGCTGTTCGGGGGCTTTCGCGAGCGGGCCGCGGCGGTCGCGAAGGCATTTCGTTCGCGCGAAGTCGCCTACGTGCTCGTGACTTCACCGGCGCCAGCGGCGATCGAAGAGGTGAGTTTTTTCGCCCAACGTTTGTCGCAGCAGGCGATGCATGCCGATGCGGTCGTGATCAATCGCGTCCAAGTCGCGCCGGGCGCCGCCGAGCTCGCTGCGGTGCGCGCGGCGGCGCGTGAACTCGGCGTCGAGCTGACGGCCAGCGCGGCGGATGCCGCCGAGCGCGCGGCCGAAGACGATCGCGTGCGCGCGCGCTTCGAAGCGACGCAACTTGCGGCACTCGAAGCCGTGTTCGCGCCGGCCAAGACGCCACTCGCGTGCGTCCCCGTACTCTCCGCAGACGTTCACGACGTCGAGAGCCTGTGGAAGGTCGCGGCGCGACTACTTCCCGTGTGAACGCGGCGGCCCTGGCCGATTTTCGTTGCGCTTACGCGCGCGGTATTGGACCGAAATCGGCACCGCGCGAAAATCGAACGCTTTTCGGATCTGATTGGCGACGAAGCGTTTGTACGCCTCGGTGATGTATTCGGGCGCGTTGCACATCGCGACGAACAGCGGCGGATGCGCCTCGGCTTGCGTCACGTAGAAAATCCGCGGCGCGCGCCCTTTGCTCGTGGGCGGTGGGTGCGTCGCGATCACGCTCTCGAAAAAACGATTGAGCTCGCCCGTCGGAATGCGGCGCTTGAATTCTTTGCTGGCGCGCGCGGCCAGATCCAACAATTCTTTCACGCCGCGGCCGGTCTTCGCGCTGAGATGGACCATGGGTACCCAGCCAGCGAAGCGCAGCTCGTCGCGCGCTTTTTCTTCCGAGGCGAGCTGTTCTTTTTTGTTTTGCAGGTCGGCTTTGTTGAGTCCGACGATCACCGCGCGCCGGCGCTCGATGCACATGCCGAGCAAGCGCGCATCCTGCTCGGAAACGCCCGTCGTCGCGTCGCACATCAAGACCACGACTTGGGCGCGCTCGATCGAGCGAATCGCTTGCAGCACGCTGACGAGCTCGATCCCGCGCTCGATGCGCGCCTTCTTGCGAATGCCCGCGGTATCGACGATCAAAAACGTGCGCCCGTCGGCTTCGAAACGCGCGTCCACCGGGTCCCGCGTCGTGCCCGGCCGATCGTCGACCAGCGCGCGTTCGCTCCCGGTCAAGCGATTGAAAAACGACGATTTTCCGGCGTTCGGGCGTCCAATCAAAGCGATGCGCGGAATGACCTCGTCCGTGGCGGCTTCGTCGGCTTCGTTTTCAGGTTCCTCGCCGCGGCTCGCTTTCGGTAGATGCTTGGCGATTGCTTGCGCCAAATCCGCCGTGCCGCGACCGTGCAGCGCCGAGACGGGAATGATCTCCGGCACGCCGAGCTCGTAGAGCTCGCTAGCGGCAGGGATCTGCCGCGCCGCGTCGACCTTGTTGGCCACGAAAATGACCGGCTTCTTCGAGCGGCGCAGCAGCTTCACGGCTTCGCGATCGGGCGCCGTCACCGCCATCGAACCGTCGAGCACGCACACGATCACGTCGGCTTCGGCAATTGCGGCGCTCACGTGGCGCGCGATGCCCTGCTGCATCCGATCCTCACTCGTCGGATCGAAGCCACCGGTATCGACCAAAGTCACGTTGTGCCCGTGAATGTGCGCGGGCGCATAGTGCCGGTCACGCGTCACTCCCGGCTGATCGTCCACGATGGCTAGCTTCTTGCCGACGAGGCGATTGAACAATGTGCTCTTGCCGACGTTCGGCCGCCCGACGACTGCAACGATGGCCGTCACTTCGCCCTCGTTCGTTTTTGCTTCGCGCGCGGCTGCTTGCTGGCTTCGCTTTTCGCGCCCGCGGCCGCTTCATAGCCGAGCTCCGCGAGCTGGCGCGGCATGCTCTTCCACTGCGGCGTCACGCGCACGAAGAGCTCGAGATGCACCTTGTGACCCAAGAGTTCGGCGATGCGGGCCTGAGCTCCCACCCGGATCTGCTTGATTTGAAGGCCTCCGGTGCCGATGATGATTTTCCGCTGCCCGACTTTTTCGACGTGCACCGTCGCGCGGATGGTCGAAGATTTTTGGCCCTCGACGAACTCGTCGATCGAAACCGCGACCGCGTGCGGGATCTCGCCGCGCATCGCGAGTAGTACCTGCTCGCGGATGTATTCGCGCGCAAAAAAGCTGGTCGGGCGATCGGTGAGCGTGTCTTCGTCGAAGCCGGCTTCGCCTTCGGGCAATGCCTCGGAGAGCGCCGCGAGCACGCGCTCCACGCCGTCGTCGGTCTGCACGCTGATCGGAATCAGCGCGGCGAAATCGCGCTTGGCTTGATAAGCGACGAGCGCCGGCAAGAGCTTCGTCTTGTCACGGAGCGCATCGACCTTGTTCACGACCAGCACCGTCGTGGCCTGCTTCGGCACGTTCGCGAGCAGCTCGAAGTCGAGCTCTTGCACGCTCTTGTCCTTCGCATGTTTCTTTGGCGGCGTGAGCGCCGAAATGTCGGTCATGAACAAAACCAGATCGGCCGTGCGCGCGGCGTCGAGCGCCGCCGCGTTCATGCGCCGGCCGAGTTCGGAGCGCGGCTGATGCACGCCCGGCGTGTCGAGAAAAGCGAGCTGCGCGTCTTTTCGATGCACGACTCCGAGCACGTTGTCGCGCGTCGTTTGCGGCAAAGGCGACACGATCGCGAGCGGCTCGCCGAGCACGCGATTCAAGAACGTCGATTTGCCGACGTTCGAGCGCCCGACGATAGCAATGGTTCCAAAACGCATGACGCTCTGACTCGAGATCCGATCGAAGGTTGGGCAAGGTCGAGGCCGCGGGAAGTCCAGGCCGAAGCTTGCGGGGGCGAGACCTTCCACCATTTCTCCCGGGTTGCAACGACAAGAAACACCGGCTACGACGGCGCGGGCGACGATGAGTCAGGAAAACGCCGAGCCTTCCGGCGCGAGCTCGCCCGGCACTCCGGAAAAAAAGCCGGATTTGCCGGCTCGGAGCGACACGCCGCGGCCGCTCCGCCATTGGCTCGGCTGGTTCACGCTGCTCGTCGCGGCGCTCAGTTTGTTCGCGCCGATCGCCTCGAGCGGCATTTGGGATCCGCCCGAGCGCGAAGTCGCCGAGCTCGCGCGCCGGATCGCGCTCAACTTGCTCGGCGGTCACGGGCTCAGCGTCGACGGCGCCAACAACGAAGTCCCGACCCGCAGCGAACTCGGCCGCGGCGAGCTGCCGTTCACCTCGATTGCCGCTGGCTTCCGCGTGTTCGGCTTGCACGAATGGGCCGGGCGTTTGCCACTCGCGCTGTGGGGCGCGATCGGCCTGTGCGCGATCTACGTGCTCGTGCGCCGGCTCTCCGATCGCAAGAGCGCGCTCTATTCGGTGCTCGTGCTCGCGACGATGCCGCTCTATTTCCTGCAAGCGCGCACCATGCTCGGAGACATCGTGACGATGGCCGGGCTCGCGCTCGCCTTGTGCGGCACGGGTCTCGCCGTATTCGATCGTCAGGAGTCCGGCCAAGTCGCTGCGTCGCGTTTCGTGGCGCTCGGGGTCGGCGTGCTCGGCATGGTCTCGGCGCTGCTGTCACGCGGGGTTTTGGTTGGGGTTGCCTTGCCCGCATTCGGCGTCGGAGCTTGCTGGCTCGTGCTCGGCGCGGGAGGCGTCACGCGGCGCGAATCGTTCGGAGACGCGATCGGCGTAGCGAGCCTCGCCATCGGCGTGGTGTTCGGCGTGCTCGGCGGCAGGGCGCTCGCGCACGCGCCGGAAAGCGCTGGCGCGTTTTCGCTCTGGCTCGGCAGCGCGGTGAACCGCCCGCGCGTGCTGCCGACGTTCGACGTCATGATTCTGCAGCTCGGGCACGCGCTCTTTCCGTGGAGCGCGCTCTTGCCGGTCGCGTTCGGCGCCTTGCTCGCCGAGCCGCCGCTCGAGCCCGGCGCGGCGCGCGAGCGAGAAGCAGCACTGCGCATGCTCGCGCTCGTCGTGCCCGGCGCGGCGCTCGCGGTTTACGGCTTCGCCGCGCCGGTGTTCGGCCCATTGCCGTTCGGCGCGACCGCCGCGCTCGCGATTGCGCCCGCCTTGTTCATTCGCGATTTCGAGCGTGGCAGAAAGCTATCGCGCGCCGCCTCGATGGTCGTCGTAGCCTTCGCGATCCTGCTCTACTTCGACTTCCGAAATTTCCCTGAAAAAGGCTTGAGCGCATTTTGCGTCGCGGACGTGCGCTTTCCGGACAGCTTTCGCGCCAAAGGCGATCGCATCCTCGAAACCTGCACCATGATTTTCTGCGCCGCGTTTTTCTTCCTGCTCCAAGAAAACTCGAGCCACGAAGACGAGCGCTTCGATGCGCGCGAATACCGTCGCTGGCCGCGCGAGCTGCGCGAGCTATGGGCCGGAAATCTCCAGTTCGCGCTGATGGTGCTCGAGGCAGCTCTGGTCGGCATTTGCGTGCTGGGCGCGATCTCGGATCACCTGTTTCATGCCGGCAAATTCGAAGCGCTCAGCGCGACATCGCGCGAAGTCGCATTGAGCTGTGCGATCGGGCTGCCGCTGCTGGTTTTCTCGCCGACGCTGCTCACGTTGATCCGTGACGCGTTTCGCACGCTCTTCGATCCCGAGCTGGGTTCGCTTTTTCCCGGCGCGCTGGCGCGCTTTTTCGCGGGCGGTTTGTCGCGCGGGCGAGCGGCGCTGTTCGTCTGCGTCGGCTTCGGGCTCGCGCTGAGCCTCGGTTATTATCCGCTGCTCACCGCGCAAATCTCACCCAAGCAAGTATTCGACGCCTATCGGCGTGAAGCGCACGCCGGCGAAGCGCTCGGCATGCTCGGTACCTCCGCCGCGAGCGCGAGCTACTACGCCGGGCGCACGGTGCCGTCCTTCGACAACGCATCGCATGCCTTCGAATGGCTCGTGGCCACGCCCGAGCGACGCTGGCTCGTGATTCGCCAGAGCGATCTCGCCATGATGAACATGCTCTTTCGCGGCCGCCAGAGTCCGCCGCGCAATCTGCCGGTGCTCGACGCGCGCTCGAGCGAGATCCTGCTCGTCTCGAATCAGCTCAGCGATCGTCCGAATGAAAACCCGCTCGACCAGTTCGTGCTTTCAGTCGCGCCGCGGCCGAGTCACCCGCTCGACGCAAACTTGGGGGACAAGCTCGACGTGCTCGGTTGGGACACGCTCGGCCGCGACGGCTCAGCCGTGAGCGAGCTCGAGCCGGCGCATCACTACGTCTTCGTCATCTATTATCGAGTGGTGCAGCCCATCACCGGCAATTGGGACACGTTCATTCACATCGACGGGTTTCAGCGACGCTTCAACGGCGATCACCCGACGCTCGACGGCAAGTACCCGTTCAACTTGTGGCGCGTGGGCGACTTCATCGCCGACCGTTACGACTTCGAGCTCGAACCCAACTTCGGAGCCGGTCGCTACCAAGTGTATTTTGGCCTTTACAGCGGAAACAAGCGGCTCGAGGTTCGGCGCGGTCGCGCTGTTGAAAATCGCCTCGAAGCGGGCGAGCTCGAGGTGCGCTGAAAACCGAGGGCGGAATGCTCCGTGACACGCGCCCACAATGGGGTTAAGTCGAGGCCGTGAGCGACGAGCCGAAGCCGTCAGATTCTCCGCCCGTCTCCGAGCGCCGCAGCTCCGAGCGCATCGAAGTCATTTGGTCCATCGATTGCGAGACGGAACAAACCTTTCTTTACGCGAGCATTACCAACATCTCGGAGATGGGGATTTTCGTAGCCACACGCGAGCCGCTCGAGGTTGGCACCCGGCTCACCTTGCGCTTCGCGATGCCTGGTGAAGAGGCGCCCTTCGTCTTGTTCGGCCAAGTCCAATGGGTGAACCCGATTCGCATGTTGGCGGACAACCCCAATCCCGGCATGGGCATCCGCTTCATCGAGCTCACGTCGGAAAATCGCGAACGCATCATCAATTCGGTGCGAACGATCGCCTACGTTCGCGACAACACGAATTGAAGCGCGAGTTGCGTTCCGAGCCTTCATCGCAGAGCGAAGCGCGAACGCCGTTACGCGCTTTCCGCCGGGTTTTCTTGGCAAAATCGCCTGCGGATGACGAACCTATGACCACGCGGCCGGCGGCGCTGCTAGGATTGGCGGCCAAATGCGCCCCCGTTTCGCCGCCGACTACCGCACACTCCTTTGGGTGACGATCGCGCCTGCGCTGGTCGCGCTGCAGTTCGCGAGACCGAGTCTTGTCCCGTACTTGTGGTGGCTGAGTGCCTACTTCGCGCTCGCCTGTGGCGTGATCGCTCACAACCACAATCATTGCCCGACGTTCAAGGGCAAGCTCGCGAACCAAATCTTCGGCAACTGGATCTCGATTTTTTACGGCTACCCGACCTTCGCCTGGATCCCGACCCACAACCTCAATCACCATAAGTTCGTGAATCGGGCGGGGGACGCGACGATCACCTGGCGCTACACGAACCGCCACAACCTGCTCGTCGCGGTCAGCTACTTTTTCGTCTCGAGTTACTGGCAGAGCGATCCGATCAAGGCCTTCATTCGCAAGGCCAAGGCGCAGAACCCTTCGCTCTATCGCCGTATCTTGCTGCAGTACTTCGTTTGGGGCGGCGCGCATCTGGCGTTGCTCGCGCTCGCGATCGCGATTCACGGGCTCCGCACCGGCCTCTACGTCTACGTGATGACGCTGCTCATCCCCGCGTTCTTCGCGCTCTGGACGATCATGCTCTTCAATTACGACCAGCACGTGCACACGGACCCATGGTCGAAGCACAATCACTCGCGCAGCTGGGACGGCAAACTCCTGAATTTTTTGCTCTTCAACAACGGCTACCACTGCGCGCATCACGAGAACCCAGGCACTCATTGGAGCAAGCTCGGCGAAGTGCACGCGCAGATCGCCGCTCAGATCGACCCCGCGCTGATCGAGCACAGCTTGTTTTGGTATTGGACGCGCGAGTACTTCGTCGCGCCGTTCATTCCCGGCATGGGCAGCAAGCAGATCGGGCGCGCGCCGTTCGAAGCGCCCGACGGCAATCCCATCAACGTCACTTCCGCCGATGTAGATGTCGGTGAAGCGGGCACGAACGCGCAGATGGTCGGTTCTTGAGCCGAACGCTCAGGGGCTCGGCTTCGTGGCTTGTGCCGGTGGCGGCGCAGCGGGCGCTCCCGCGGCGGCGCTGACCTTCGCTTTGGCGGGCGCGGCGGCTTTGCGAGCGGCCGCCACTTCTTGAGCTTGCGCGTTCTGAGTGAGCTCGGCGAGTGCGTCTTGAGCGCGCGCCTTGTAGTTCGGGTCGCTCAGCAAATCCTGGTAGTCCTGGCGCGCGCGCGCGACGTCGCCGAGTGAGCGGAAGCAATCAGCGGCTTGCCAAGCGGCATCGTTTCCGACTGCGCCAGGGTAACGCGAGTGAACGTCGTCAAAGCGCGGTGCGGCCGCCGGGCAACCCGAGACCATGCGCAGCGCTTGCACTTCGTACAGGGCGGCGCTCGCGGCGTGCGATCCGCCCTGGCTCGCGATCGCCGCAAAACGACGTTCGGCCTCGGAGTAACGCCCGTCGCGATAGGCGGCCATCGCGGCGTTGTAGCTCGCGTCCGTGTCGCTGGCTCCCTCGCCCGCGCCGTCGTCGGCTTTGTCGTCGCTCGGCGCATTCGCCGCTGCCTGCGCACCTCGATCGTCCAGTGCGCCAGGCGCTGACGCCGGTGGAACGGTGGCGAGGGGTGCCGCCGCGTGCGCTTCGCCTTTCGCGTCCGCGCTGCGATCGCGTCGCGGCGGGGCTTCGTCGAAGCGTGGGCTCTGTCGCGGAGCGACCACGGATTGCGGCAGCTCGGCAGGCTTCGCTGTGACCGTGACCGAGTCGTTGTCGCTCTCGGGCACGCCGCGTTCGGTCACGAGCACGTGTCCACGATCGCCGGGCTGCGCGCGCAGGAACAACAAACTCGAACCGATCATCAACATCAAGAGCGCCGCCATCGCGAGCTGTGGGCGCATCGCGTAGCCGGCGAGCAGTGACAATCCGCGACCGAGCCGCTTGCGCAACGGCATGAGTTCGGTCGCGTGTCGCTCGGCTTCGAGGATGCGTAGCTCGAGACCTTCCGGCGCATCGAGCAGTGGCAGCATGCCGACTTCGCGCGTGGCGCGGAGACTCGCGTCGATGTTGCGACAGCGCGCGCAATGCTCCAGATGACGCTTGGCTGCTGCTGCGGTCAGCTCGTCCAGCTCGCCGTAGAGCAGGTCGAGCACGATGCGGTCGAATTTCTCACAATCCACTGGAAAAACCCTGAAAATGCACGCTCAGCGCAAGGCGCGGGCGTACTCCTCGAATTCGCTGAGCGCGTCCTTCAAACGGTCGAGCGCGTAGCGCATGCGACTCTTCACTGTGTTCTCGGGCGCCCCGGTGATCTCGGCGATGTCGCGGAACGGCAAGTTCGCGACCTCACGCAATAGGAACACCTCGCGTTGATCCTCCGGCAGCGCGTCGACCGCTTTCACGATCGACGAGCGCACTTCCGACGACACCGCGCTCCGTTCGGTGCTCGCCCCCGGGGTCGGGTCCGCAATCGATTCGCCGAGCGCGCGCGCGTCGTCGTTGCTGGTCGGTTGTTCGAGCGAAGCGTGACGGCGATGCGACAACTTGCGCAGCTGATCGATGCACAAGTTTCGCGCGATGGCGTAGAGCCAAGTCAGAAATCGTGCTTCGTGTTTGAACTCGGCGGCGTTTTGTACCAAGCGCATGAAGACGTCTTGGGTCACATCTTCGGCGAGCGATGGCACACGCAGCTGGCGCAGCACGAAATTGTAAATCGGGCGGCTGTGACGACGCACGAGTTCCGCGAACGCTGCGCGTTCGCCTCGCTGGTAGCGCACCATGAGCATTTCGTCCGTTGCATCACCCTGCACGGCCGCCATTCGAAGTTTCACTCTCGCCGGCGGGCGGCAGCGCGCTCGTAGCTTGGGATGAGGCCTCGAGCCGAGGCCTGGGCGGTCGCCCTACTATTACGTCCCAATGCGGCGTTCGATCTGCGGTCCGTTCCGGTGCCCGAACCGTAACGCTCGGCTCGCGTTTTCCGCAAGACACAGCTGTTTTTGGCCGCATGCGCGGCGATGTCCGGTCGCGCGACCTAGCCGTTCTCGAACGGCTGGCCGAAGCGGCTTCGGACCATCTCATGCGCTTCGCGAGGTGGCTCGGGTTACCAAATCGCGATGGGTTTGGACTGCGCATCGTAGCTTGGCCAGATCGTGGCGGAATTCACGGCACGGGGGTGCATGCCCCCGCGCCGAAAAGAACCGCGCGAAGCGTGAAAATCCGACTTGGCGGGAAGCCTGCGTCAGAGGAAGATGCCGCGCTGGAGCTTGGGGCTCCGATTTGTTCGCCGTTTCTTGGTGCCAGGGAAGCACGGAACATCCTTGGTGATCCTCAATTGTGGAGAGGGTAGTGATGCGCCTTAGCAAAGCCTTGTGGTTCACCGCGTTCGCAGGATTCATGTCCATCGCGCCTGCGATTCACGCGCAAACGACGGCGAGCGCTGCCGACAAAACCAAAACAGCGGCTGGACCCGCGGCGAGTGCGAAAGCCGCCGCTGCGGCACCTGCTCCCGCGGCGAGCGCGACTGTGGCCGCACCCGCTGCCAGCGCTTCGGCGACGACCACCGCGGCAGCGCCGGCAACCGCCGCGCCGAGTGCCGGCGCGAGCAGCGCGCCGGCCGCGCCGATGGACGGCTCGACCTACGTCGTACGCCTGCGCGATCTCGAGCAACACATCGACGAATTGAAAGAGCAGATTCGTCGCAGCCACACCCGCCTGAGCTTGCTCAGTGACACGATCCTGTCCGGCGGCGCTGGCGGCGCTCGCGCCGAAATCAACTTCAAAAACGACCTCAGCAGCGCCTTTCGCCTGACCGGCGCGCTGTTCGTGCTCGACGGCGCGGTGCAATACAACAAGCAAGACGAATCGGACGACAGTGCGCTCTCGCAGCAAAAGGAAATCCCGGTGTTCTCGGGCTCGATTCCGCCGGGCGATCACACGGTGCAAATCGTGCTGCAGCTGCGCGGCAACGGTTACGGCGTGTTCTCATACCTGAAGGGTTACAAGTTCAAGGTTCCGTCGAGCCACTCTTTCACGATCACCGAGGGCAAGACCCTTCGGCTCGACGTGATCGCTTGGGAAAAGGGTGACGTGACCACGAACTTGGAGGACCGCCCCGCGGTGCGCTTCATCGAAAACATTCGCTCGGGCATTGCAGCTGACGCTGCCCCGGCGGGGAACGCGGCGCCCTCGGCTGCGCCTGCAGCGCCGGTGAGCGGCAGTGCGAGTGTGGGTGTCTCGGTAGGTACAGGAGCCAAGTGATGCACAAGCGTCCGTTCCGCTGCGCCCAGTTCGCCGCGGTCGGGCTGGCACTGCTTTTCGCGCGTGAGAGCTTCGGGCTCAGCACGTCGGAAGCGCAGGGCCGAGCCACGACGGCGATTCAAGGCGTCGAAGGCGACATCGGCAAAGCGCCCCCGCCGTCCAAGTTTCGCGAACCGCCGCCGACTCCGGCGGTGCGGCTGGCCAACGCGGACATGCTGCTCCACGCCAAGAACTACGATGCCGCGATCGACGGTTTGAGCAAAGTGCTCGAACTGAATCGTCAGGGCAAGGCTTCGGACGCCGACTACGCCGACGCCTCGTTTCTGATCGGCGAGGCCTACTTTCAGTCGAAGCAATACTTGTCGTCACGGCGTCATTTCCGCGAGGTGCTCGACCGCGCGTCGCGCGCGGCATACACGGACTACGCCGGCCGCTCCTTGAGCCGCTTGGTCGACATCGCGTTGCGCACGGATGATCTCGACAGCCTCGGCTTCGTTTTCTCGCGGCTCGACACGTTGCCGCAGGCCGACCGATCTGGCTCCTTGCCCTACGCGCGAGCGAAGGCGCTCTACGCCAAAAAGGATTACGCCGCGGCGAAATCCGCGGTCAACGTGGTGCCGGCGAGCTCGGAGTACACGCTGCAAGCGCAATACTTGCTCGGTGTGATCCTGATGAAGGAGGCGCTCGCGGCGTCGCCCAATCCGCCAGCCGCGCCGGCGACTCCGGCTGCGCCTAGCGCGGGCGCAGCCACCGCGCCTGCCTTACCGCCGCCCGATCTGCGCTTTACGCAGGCGATCGAGCAGTTTCGCAAGGTGACACGCATGCCGGCGACCACGGAGGCGCCGCGCCACGTGGTCGATCTGGCCTGGATGGCGATCGGGCGTTTGTTCTACGAGACGGACAACTATATCGAGGCCGCTGAAGCGTATAGCCACGTGGACCGCGGTTCGCCCGAGTTTTCGACCATGCTCTATGAGCTCGCCTGGGTGTACGTGCGCCTCGGTGATTTCGAACGCGCGCAGCGCGCGCTGGAAGTGCTGACCATCACCGATCCGAACAACCTCGAGCTCGCGGATGGCTCGCTCTTGCGCGCGGATTTGATGCTGCGCGCGGGCGAATTCCAAAACGCGCTCGGGCTGTACAAGGACGTGTCCGGCCACTTCGATCCAATCCGGCAACAGCTCGACGATTTCTTGAAATCGACGACCGACCCCGCCGTCTACTACGACAAGCTCACGGCTGATGATTTTGGGGCCACGACGGACGACAAGTTGCCCAAAGTCGTGCTCGATTGGGCTCGCGACCAAGCGCAAGATCAGCACGTCTTCGGCATGATCGACGACGTTCAGCGCTCGCGCGCGATGATCAAGAGCTCGCGCAAACTGGCGACGAAATTGGAGGCCGTGCTGGCTGTTTCTTCGCGCGTCAAGGCATTCCCCGAAATCCAAATCCAGCTGCAGCAAGTGTTCAGCTTGCTGAACAAGCTCGCTCGTGCGCGCGGCACCCTGGCCGAAGGCTTGGATGACGTCGCGAACAACGACGCGGGCGGCGAGATTGGCAAAGTGCGCGCCGAGCGCCGCGCACTCATGAAGCGGCTCGGTTGGATGCCCGTGACGGAAGGTGAGTTCATTCGCCGCGAAGAGTCAGGCGACTCGCAGTGGTCGAAGGTCTCGCAGGCCTTGCAGGAAGCGACCGTCGAGGCGGACAAGCTGAATGCGATGGTGAACGGCCTCAAGCGCGTGATGAGCGAAGCGGATCAGCATGGCGTTACCGCCGACGCGACGAGCCGCGCGCGCTTCCAGCTCGAGATCGAAGCGAACGAGCGCGACCTCGCTACTTACCAAAAGAAGATCGATGAATTTCGCAACGCGATCGAGATAGGCAAGGCGCAGATCGGCTTCGGCGATCAGCGTTACATCGACGATCAAGACACGCGGCAACGCTTCCGCGAGCTGTTCGCGCGTGAAGTCGCGCTGGCAGCCTCCGGTCAAGACTCTTCGGACGCCGCGGCGTACGCGAAGTCGATTCAGCCGCTGCTCTCGCGCGCCGACAACGACGATGCCGCGCTCGACGCAGCGCGCGTGAAGTGGGAAAATCAGGCCGTCGAGCAAGCGAACCAGCTACGCGACAAAATCGCGCAAGAGGTCGCGCTGGTCGAAACCTACGCGCAGAACTTGGACGGCCTCGATCAGCAAGCGCGGCTCTTGGTCGGCGAAATTGCGATGAAGAATTTCGGACTCGTGCGCGATCGCTTGAAGAGCATCGTGCTGCGAGCCGACACGGGCATCGTGCAGCAAGCCTGGGAAGTGCGCGAGGAGCAGGCGCTCCGTGTGCGCAACCTGCAGCGCGAACGCGCACGCGAAGAACAGACGTTGAACGACGAGCTTCGTGAAGTGCTCGACGACGCGGAGGATCAACAATGAATCGCAGTCTGAGCACCGGCACCGGGCTCCTCACCGCCGCGGCGATCATCGCCGCAGCCGTCGTGTCGCCCGAGGTCGCGCGTTCGGCGCCGGGCGCGACACTCGCAGCGAGCGCGTCCGCGAGTGCAGCGCCGAGCGCGAGCGCGGCTTCGGCCGCGGCCGCCGCGCCACCTGCGGGCACTGCCGCGTCCGCACCCGTCGCCGGACCGTCGTCGAACGTGAGTTCGATTTCGAGCTCGAGCTCGGGCATGGTGAAGTTGAAGAAGGGCGCGCCGCCGCCGCCGCCGCCGACTTCGGCACAGCTCAAAGCGCTCGGCATCCTGCAGCAGGAAGCTCAGTCCTACGAAGATGGCTCCAAGGACTATCGCCGCAATCTGACGATGATCGTGCGCCATCACTACGAGCAGCGCCGGCAGCGCGTGCTCACAGCGCTCGATCGCGAAATCACCGATGAAAAGCAGACTCTAGACGAGGCGCGGCAAGAGGCAATCGCGCGGCTCGAGAGCTTCGTCGAGCGCTACAGCGGCGCGAACGCCGATCCGAAGGCGACTCCGGACGCGATGTTCCGCCTCGGCGCGCTGTACGAAGAGCGCGCGCGCGCGAACACCGACGCCGATCTCACGACCGGCCTCGATCCGGCGATCGCGATGTATCGCCGCTTGATCAAAGAATTTCCGCAGTATGAAGAGATCGCGGCGGTTCACTACTACCTCGGGCACTCGTACACGGACGCCGGGCGGATCGAAGAAGGTCAGCAGGCGTGGCGCTCGCTCGTCTGCAACAACCGCTACACCGTCAAGGACGATCCCAAAGACGCGGGCAAGATCGCGCTCGATCCGCTGCCGCAAGATCACGACGACAAGTTTTGGCAGGATTGGTACAACCGAAATCCGGTTCCGCTCGACCAAGTCGGCAAAGGCAAGAGGCCCGTGCCACGCCCCGCCCCGAGGAAGGGCAAAGCTTCCGCCGCGCCGACGAAGGCTGCGGCCGGCGGAGACGCAGAAGAACGCACGTTCGTGGATCCTTACGAGGGCTGCGTGCCGCTGCCGCAGAAGACGGAGCCCGGCCAGGATCCACGGTATTTGTCCGAGATTTGGTGGCAGCTCGGCAACTTCCATTTCGACCAAATCGATCCGCACGGCGGCCCGTACAACTTGAACCGCGCCGTCAGCGCCTACGATCGCTCGATGGAATACAAGACGCCGCCGATCTACGGCGTCGCGATGTACAAGCAAGCTTGGACTTACTACAAGCAGCAGCGCTACAAGACCGCAGTCGAATGGTTCGTGAAGCTGCTCCGTTATGCGGACGAGCAGGAAGCGAAGACCGGCGATCCCGGCGCTGACTTCCGCTCGGAAGCATATACGTACATCGCCGGCTCGCTCACGTACGTCGATTTCGACGGGCCGCCGCCGCAGGATCCGTACATCCCGCGCAACGACGTGCTCGACACCGAAACCGACCCGGTCAAGGCCGAGCAGAAGATGGCGATCGCGATCCAGCGCGTGCAAGACCCCGCGCTGATTCCACAAGATCAAAAGTGGACGGTCGAAATCTACAAAGCGCTCGCGCAGGAGTACATCGAGATCACGCAGAACCGCAACGCGGTCGCGATGCTGGAGCTCACGCTCCAGAAGTTCCCGATGAATCGCGACGCGCCGGTGATGCAGAACAAAATCGCCGAGCTCTACGACGAGCTCACGCGTTTGGCGCCCGAAGGCTCGGCCGCGCGCGCCGATTACGCATCGAAAGCGCTCGAAGCGAGGACGAAACTCGCAGCTTACGTCGGCACCACGCCCTGGGTCGATGCGAACAAGGACGACCCCGAAGCGCTGCAAACCGCCGAGCAGCTCGTCAAAGGCGGGCTCAAGCGTGCCGCGGCCGATCACACGAACTTCGCGCGCGGCTACTACCAAAAGGCGCTCGAGTTGAACGACGCGGGCGAGCAGCGTGGGCTGATCGAAAAAGCGATCGCCGAGTATCGCCTCGCCGAGACCGGTTGGAGCGCGTACCTCGATCAAGATCCGACCGCGATGGACGCGTACGAGAGCCGTTATTGGTTGGCGGACGCGCGCTATTGGGTCGCGGTCTTGCAGATCGCGATCGACCGCACTCCGACGCCGGAAGAAATCCGCGCGGCGCACGACAGCGCGGTCGCCGTGCGCGATTCGAACGAGGACGACAAATACCTGCAGCCGGCGGCCTATGACGTCGTCACGCTGGCCGAGCGAGTGCTCGACGATTTGTATCGTCAGTACGACGAGAGCAAGGGCACGAAGGGCATCGAGAAGCGCACCGAGTTGCGCTTCTCCGGCGAGGGTGACGCGCGGAAGCCGATCAAAGACGACGTGCCGCCGGCGGTGCTCGACGCGATCCGCGCGCGCGACGAGTACAATG